>CAZONM010000358.1:0-6193 GCA_964580865.1 uncultured Myxococcales bacterium
GGCGCGGGCACCTCGCCGGGGCCGGCGTCGACGGCGGCACCCGCCGCGTCGGCCACGCAGACGCCGCCTACGCACAGGAGGCCCTCGGCGCACCCGAGCCGATCGTCGCACGGCGATCCCACAGCGAGCCCCACGCACCGCTGGCCCGCGCACGCGCCGCCGAGCGCCGCGCACGACACCACCACGGGCTGGCCGAAGGGCGAGCACGCCAGGCGCAGGTGCACGGCGTCGACGCAGCCGTCGCCGCATCCCGCCACCGAGAGCGCCACGCAGCCCGCCACCACGTCGCACCCCCACGAGAGGTCGGGCGCGCCGCCGACGGAGCCGCACGCGTAGGTAGTAGCGCGCTCGCCGGCCTCGAAGGCGCAGCGGGCGCCCGCGGGCGCGAAGCACCAGGCGCCGAGCGCGTCGATGACGGCGCAGGTGCCGCCGCGGCATTCCTCGGTCAGCACGTCGGCACCCACGGCGGCCCCGCCCGTGTTGTCCTCGCTACACCAGGCTGCCGTGGCGCCGAAGCAGGCGCCCTGCTCGCTGAGGGCGCCGCAGGTGGCAGGCGGCGCGCCGGCGTCGGGGCCGGCGTCCACCGGCCCCGCGTCGACCTGCCCCGCGAGCAGCGCCACGACGAGGGGTAGCATTCGTGCGCTGTCGTACCATGTGGCCGGCTTCCCCCGCGACGGCGAGATCGCACGGGGCTGCGGCATCGACCTCGCACCGGCCGCTGCGGGGTCGGACAAGGGGCGGATCTCGGCGTCCCCACGCGGCCACGCGCCGGCGGCCCGCTGGCACGGACAGTGCTAAAACGAGGGGCATGGCCCGCCTGCAGCTCCTGCGCACCCTCCTCGCCGTCGTCGGCGCGGCGGCCGCGCTCGGCTGCGAGTGCTTCTTCGACCCCACCCTGCCGCAGTGCCGCGGCAGCGACGACGGCGGCCCCGAGGCGGACCCGTGCGCCGATGGCTCGTGTGCCATCACGAGCCCGGGCTGCGACGGGCAGTCGGTGGAGCGCGGCGACGGCGGCACCTGCGCCACCTGCGACAGCGCCGGCGGCGCGCTGGTCATCTGCGGCGAGGCCACCGTGGCCGAGTGCGAGCTGCGCTTCGACGCCGAGGGCGAGCGCTGCCGCTACTGCGCCACCGACACGGGTGAGGTGCTGTTCGACGACTGCTTCGCGCCGGGCCCGCAGGGCGCGCTCGCCTGCGAGCCCGCGCCCGTGGAGCCCGGCGATCCGTCGTCGCCCGACATGGCCTGCGCCGTGTGCCGCGACGAGCGCGGCGTCGTCACCGAGACGCGCTGCGAGCCCGCCAGCGACGAGTGCCACGCCGAGGTGCTGGGCACCGCGTCGTGCCGCGTGTGCACGCGCGACGGCGTGGTGGTGGTGCAAGATTGCGCCGGCTCCGGCGACGACCGGCTCGAGCCCGACTTCTGCGAGGCCTACGGCAACGACGCCGGCCGCTGCGTCGACTGCTGGGCCGACGACATTCTGCTCAGCCACCGCTGCTCCGACACCACGGTGCCGGTGTCGTGCGTGGAGAACGTCACAGTCGACGGGCTGTGGTGCACCACCTGCGTCGACGCCAACGGCATCGTGGTGGACCAGGGGTGCAGCACCGACGTGCCGGCGCCCGAGCAGTGCGAGGTGCTGAGCTACACCGACCAGACCTGCGTGGTGTGCGTCGATCAGTTCGGCGCCATCACGTCCACGTCGTGCGAGCGCAACGACTGTGCCGCCGGCGAGCCGTGCGCGGCGCCGCCGCCGTGCTGGTTCGAGTACGACGACACCGGCAGCCTGTGCCGCAGCTGCCCGGCCGACAGCGGCCAGATCGAGACCGGCTGCGTCGGCGAGCCCACGCTCTACTGCGAGGAGCTCGTCAGCGCGGTGCAGCGCTGCACTGCCTGCTACGACCTCGACACCGGCCTCGAGGTGTATCGCGACTGCGGCGGCGCGCCGCCGCCCTCGTGCGAGACCGTGGTCGGCGACGACGACGCCACCGGCTGCGAGGTCTGCTACGACCCCGGCACCGGCGAGCCCATCTACTCGAGCTGCGACGGACAGAGCTGCTCCGCCCTCGGCAGCTTCGTGCTCGCCGACGGCAACGGCGCGCCGCTCACGGTGGAGAACGGCCCGGCGGTGGCCACGTGCCGCCAGTGCGCGCCCGCCGACGGCAGCGGCGCCAACGACGCGCTCGCGCTCTCGTGCGACCTGTTGGACGACTGCGGCAACGCCACCGAGCTCATGGCCGACGCGCCGTGCCCGTCGAGCGTGCTGTTCACGGTGGCGCCCACGCAGTGCGCCAACCCCTGGCAAGAGGGCGCACCGGCAGGCGAGCCGGGGACGCTCGACGAGCTGCTCGCCGTGCTGAGCTGGGCGCTCGGCAGCCGCGAGCTGGCGCTCGTGTCCATCGATCACCAGGGCGCGCTCGACCCCACCGCGTGCAGCGAGTGCGAGTGCGCGCGCGGCGACCGCCTGATCCTCGAGGTGCGCGCCGAGGACGCCGCGCGCGCCGCCAGCGCGTTCGGCGCCGTGCTCGACCGGTGCGCGAGCGCCGACGACTGCGGCGGCGGGCTGTGCCGCCTCGACGGGTCGTGCGCGCCGCCGTGAGCTACTTCCGCCCGGCGCTGCCCAGGCCCGCCTTGGTGCGCGCCTCGAGCAGTCTCTTGACGTCGTCGCCCGGGAGCGCGCGCACGCCGCCAAGCGGCGCCGCCGCCACCACCATGCGCGCGTAGTGCTCCACCAGCTCCAGGCGCAGGTACGCCTGCTCGAGGTCGACGCCCACGGTGAGCACGCCGTTGCCCGCGATGAGCACCGCGTCGGCGTCGCCGTCGACCAGAGCGCGCGCGAGGGCGGCGTCTTGCGACGCGCTCTTGGGCGGCGCGTACTCGAGGGTGGGCACGTTGGCGCCCAGGCTCACCAGCATCTCGGGCAGCGCGGGCACGCCGAGCTGCTTGCCCGCCAGGCCCACGGCCGTGGCGTGCGGCGGGTGCGCGTGCAGCACGGCGGCCACGTCGCGGCGCGCGCGGTAGGCGGCGGCATGCAGGTGCCACTCGGAGAACAAGCGCTTGCGCCCCGACAGCACCTTGCCCTCGACGTCGACGGTGAGGACGTCGTGGGCGTCGACCACACGCTTCGACAGCGCCGTGGGCGTGGCCAGGAAGCGCTTGCCGTCGGCCAGGCGCGCGGAGGCGTTGCCGTCGTGGTTCGCGACCCAGCCGGCCGCGTGCAGCGCGCGCGCGACCTCGGCCACCTGGCGCTTGAGCGGCTCGCTCACGAGCTCACGCCTTGGCGTCGCGCGCCTTGGCGCGCGGCTCCACGTCGACCTGGTCGACCACGCCCACCACCATGGAGCGCACGGGCCAATCCATCTTGACGGCGTCGTCGACGGGCTTGCCCTGCTCGCGGCCGATGATCTGCCGGCAGCCGCTGCCCTCGCGCATCACCAGCACACGGTCGCCCACGCCGGCTTGCGCGCGATCGATGGCGAGGATCACGCTGCCGGCGGGCTTGTTGGCGTCGTCGAGCGGCTGGCAGCACAGCACCTTCTCGCCGAACAGCGCGGGGTGCTTCACCGTCATCACCACCGTGCCCACCACGTCGCACAGGATCATGGGCGCACCCAGTCGGCGTGATCGACGACGCCGATGATCGCCGCGTCGACGGGCACGAAGCTCGGCTCCACCGCCAGCGCGGCCTCGCGCGAGCCCACGCACGTGACCAGGTCGCCCTCGCCCGCTTGGGCGACGTCGACGGCGACGTGCGCCTCGCCGTTCGGCTTGCGATCGCGATCCACCGGCTCGACCACCAGGAGCTTGAGCCCCGTCATGTTGTCGGCCTTCTTGGTGGCGACCACCGTGCCGATGACGCGCGCCAGGTACATCAGGCCGCCTCCTTGGCGGTCGCAGCGGCCGGCGCGTCCGTCTCGGCGGTGTCGCTGCCGGTGGTGCCCGGCATGGGCCGGAAGGTGCGGATCAACACGCCGATGGCGCCCGACACGATGCCGACGTCGGCCACGTTGTACGTCGGCCAATGCTCGGACATGCGCAGCCCGATGCCCAAGAACGAGTGCGGCGCGCGCAGCCACGCGACGGCCCCGGGCGCAGTGGCGTACATGTCGAGGAAGTCGATGACGTAGGCCAGGCGCAGGCGATCGAGGAAGTTGCCGAGCGCGCCGCCGATGATGAGCGCGAACGACAACATGAGGAGGCCATCGGCGACCTTGAGGCGCAGGTACCAGACCGTGATGAGCGCGCAGGCGCCCACACTGACCAGGAGCAGGATGGGTCGGCGCGCGCCCTCGGGGATCGACTCGGTCAGGCTGAACGCCGCCGCGCGGTTCTCGGCGTACTTGAAGCCGAGGCCGAACCAGCCGTTCTCGTGCAGCGTGATGGAGCGCTTGGCGAAGAACTGCGTGACGCGCTCCTCCACGCGCGTGCTGGTGCCGTCGGGCGCCACCACCTCCTTGGGGCGCACCACCGTGCGCTCCTCGGCGAGCGCGCCCTGCGCCCACACCTTGGAGGCCTGATCACACCCGACCCAGCACAGCACCCACACGAGCAAGAACGCGACGCGGTGCTTGTACATGAGCCCGGCGACGTCGTGCAGCTTCATCGGCATCCTCTTGCCCCACGCGTACCTGGCGCACAAGCCCCCGCGCCCTCGCCGCCAGCGCCTTCACACCCAGGCTGTCACACCCAGAACTTGCCATTGCGCCGCGCCGAGCGCCGCGCTTCCTTGGCGATCTGCTTGAGGCGGCGCTCCTCGTCCTTCCAGTGGCGCTTGAGCTCGCGCCGCCGGCTCGCGCCGTCGCGGTGACGCGCGCGCTCGCGCTCGGAGGCGCTCTCGAGCTTGCGCGCGCCGTGCTCGGCGGAGCGCTGGAACGACTGCTGCGCCACGCGCGCCGCCTCGGCCACGCGCGTGCGCGCCGTCAGCAGGCGCTGCTTCTGCTCACCCTCGGAGAACGACGCGATGATGGTGAGCACCAAGGGGATCAGCACCTGGCCCACGATGACGGCGCCGACGACGCCGAGCACGCCGAACACCAGGCCCACCAGGCCCACCAGGAAGTCGCCGTCGCCGCCGCGAGTGGCGAAGGGGCTGTCGACCATGGGCTCCGGCCAGCTCGGCTCCACCACCGGCCGCTCCTTGGCGTCGGCGATGGCGTGCAGCTCGCTCAAGAGCGCCTTGGCGTCGGCCGGGCGCCCGCTCGGGTCGGGGGCCGTCAGCTTCTTCAGAAGGCCGCGCAGCTGCGGCGAGAGCTTGGTCGCTGCCTTGTCGACGTCGATGGACAGGCCGTTTCTCGGCAGCTCCTCGGGCTCGTGGCCGGTGGCGAGCGTCAAGAGCGTGGCGCCGAACGCGTACATGTCCGTGGCCGGCGTCTGCGCGCCGTAGAGCTGCTCGGGCGCCATGTAGCCGAAGGTGCCGACCACCGTGGAGCCCGCGGCCTCGCGCGTGCGCCCCACGCCGCCGAAGTCGACCAGGCACACCTTGCCGTCGGGGCGGCGGATCAAGTTCGCGGGCTTGAGGTCGCGGTGCACGATGGGCGAGCTGCGCCCGTGCAGCGCGCCGAGCACGTCGGTGACGTCGATGATGACGCTCCAGAGCGCGGCCTCCGACAGCGGGCCCTTGCCCTTCACCTCGGCGGCCAGGCTCTCGCCCGGCACCAGCGTGCGCACCATGGCGCGTGCGCCCGTCTCTTCGTCGACGATGACGTCCAAGAGCTTGGGGATGCCCGGGTGGTCCACGCTCTTGAGCGTCTCGGCCTCGCGATCGAAGAGCTGCAGCGCCTTCCAGTCTTTGGCGCGGCCCACGTCGAACACCTTGATGGCCACGCGCGCGCCGGTCTTGAGGTCGGTGCCTTGGAAGGTGGTGCCCTGCGCGCCCTCGCCGAGCACGCCGTCGACGGCGAAGCGACCGCCCCACACGTTGGTGGCGAAGGCGCCCGTCCACAAGCGCGGGTCCACCGAGGTGGCCGCGATCTCGTCGGCCAGCTTGTCGGCGTTGGCCACCCCGGCCACGATGTCGGGTGCGCGGCGAGTGGCCACGCGCGTCTCGGTGGCGACGGTCGTGGTGGTGGCGGTGCGCTGGGCGCTCACCACGGCATCCTCGCACGGTCCCAGGCCTCGCGCACCGGCTCCGGCAGCTCGTCGACGTCGAGGCCGGCGCCGAGCGCCTGGGCGCGTTGGCGCAGCGCGGCCGCCTCCT
>CAZONM010000359.1:0-6192 GCA_964580865.1 uncultured Myxococcales bacterium
GGCTCGGCGCTGCGGTCGGCCTGCGTGACCACCACGAACAGCGCCGCGGTGGCGCCCACCAGCACGCCGCCGCCGATGAGCCAGCGCGACAGGCGCGCCGTCAGCGTGGGCCGCGGGGTGAGCGCGCGCGCGTCGCGGATCGCGGCCGGCCGCGCCAGCGCCTCGGCGCGCACGATGGCGTCCAGGAGGTGCGGCGGCGGCACGTCCACCTTGGTGTCGATGCCCCAGCGCGCGTCGCGGCCGAACAGCTCGCGCGTGGCCATCACCCCCGCGAGCTCCGCTTGCAGCTCGGCGTCACCCTGCAGGCGCTGCTCGAAGGCGCGCGCCGCGGGGGCAGCCAGCTCGCCGTAGGCATAGGCGAGGAGCTCTGCGTGGGTGGTCTCGTCGAGGGGCATGAGGTGCGCTTGGTGGGTGGTCGGTGTGACGGAGGTCTCGTTGATGTCGCGGTCGTTGATGTTGGTCTTACAAACGCGCGGCGGCGCGCGGGGATCTATCGCTAGCCGGTGTCGTCGAACCCTCGCTGTTTCAAGGTCTTTTTGAGCGCGCTCAGCGCGTAGCGCATGCGCGACTTGACGGTGTTCTCGCCCACGCCCGTGGCGTCGGCGATGTCCTTGAATTGCAGCCCCGAGACCTCGCGCAGGAGGAACACCTCGCGCTGCTCCTCGGGCAGCTCGGCCAGCGCGGCGTCGATGGCCTTGCGCAGGCGCTGGCCGTGCGCCACCCGATCCGCGGCCGGCGCGTCGGCGACCACGCGCTCGATGCGCTCCTCGCCCTCGCCGTCTCTGCCCACGGTCTCGTGCAGGCTCTCGGTCTTGCGAAAGCGACCCTTGCGCGCCTCGTCGATGCAGTGGTTGCGGGCGATCGTGTACACCCAAGTCGTGAACTTGGCGCGCGGCTCCCAGGAGGCCGCGTTCTTGACCACGCGCAGGAACACCTCCTGCGCGGCGTCGGCGGCGGCCTCGGGGCTGCGCAATGAGCGCAGGCAGAAGCGGTACACGGGCCCGTGGTGGCGCTCGACCAGCACGCGGTAGGCGGCCGGATCGCCGCCCCGGTACGCCGCCATCAGCTCTTCGTCGGTGCGCTGATCGGGGGCGCGCGCGACGCCGGCCACCGCGAGCGCGGCGGCTGGTGCAGGCTTGGCGGCGGCGTCGGCGCTCATGCGTTCCTCCGGAACGCTAGCAGACCCCGCGCGCAGGGTGGGCGGTTCCCGCGGGCGGCGCGGCGCCCGTCAGACGATGTGCCCCTCGTCCACGATGAAGGTGGTGCGACAGCCGCTGCAGCACAGGCTCTCGGTGTGACCGAAGTGGGTGCGCGTGGCGCGGTAGCCCGACGCCGTGAACGGCACGCCGCAGGCGGGGCAGTCGAGCGCGCCCTCCTTCTCGAGGAGCACGCGCTCGATCTTGGCGCGGCGATCCGTGGGCGCGGCCATCAGGACCTCCACCACGCGCCGCAGCTCGGGCGCGCGCACGGAAGGAGCGAGGGTGGTGACGGTGGTGCGGGTCAAGGTCTTCATGGTGCGTAGCGTCTGCGAGGTCGCTGCGTCGATCGAGAATTTTTCCGATGGAGACCGCTGGCACCGGCGGGCGCCGTCGTGCACTCTTTGGCGCCATGCGCATGCCGCTGATCATCGCCGCCGTTGCCGCCACCGCGTGCGCTCAGAGCGCCGCCGCCGATCCGCCGCCCGCCTCGGCCACGCAGGTCGCGCCCTGGGTGCGCCTCGACGTGGAGGGGCCGCTGATGGCGGACGCGCCCGTAGGCCTTGCGGCGGCCCATGACGGCAGCGGCCGCCTGTTCGTCGTCGAGCAGGGCGGCCGCGTGCGCGTCATCGCCGATGGCAAGCTCCTCGACGGGCCATTCCTTGACGTGCGCCACCTCCTCGGCCGCGCGGACGGCGAGCAGGGCCTGTTGGGGCTCGCCTTCCATCCACGCTTCAAGGACAACGGGCGCCTGTTCATCGGCTACACCGACAAGCAGGGCGACGACGCCTACGCGGAGCTGCGCGCCACCGCTGATCGCAGCCGTGTCGACGCCTCGACGCTGCGCGTGCTGTTCGCGATCAAGGACTTCGCGGGCAACCACAACGGCGGCCACCTCGCGTTCGGGCCCGACGGCAAGCTGTGGATTGGCACCGGCGACGGCGGCGGCGCCGGCGATCCCGAGCGCACGGCGCAGAGCGATGCAAGCCTGCTCGGCAAGATGTTGCGCGTCGACGTCGACGCGCTGCCACCAGCGCCCCTGGTCGTCACGCCCGAGCGCTGGGCCAAGGGCCTGCGCAACCCGTGGCGCTACTCGTTCGACCGGCAGACCGGCGACCTGTGGATCGGCGACGTGGGGCAGAACACTTGGGAAGAGGTTCACGTGGTGGAGCGGCCCACAGAGCAGCGTGGGCTCAACTTCGGGTGGAGCGTCATGGAGGGCGCCCATTGCTTCCGTCCCGAGCGCGGCTGCGATGCCACGGGCCTGGCGATCCCCGTGTTCGAGTACCGGAACGGCGACGGCGGCTGCTCGGTTACGGGCGGCTTCGTCTATCGCGGCCGGCGCTTCCCCGCGCTGGTGGGCTCGTACGTGGTCGGCGACTACTGCTCGGGACGGCTGTGGACCATCAAGCGCGACGGCGCGCGCTTCGTGTGGGCGCCGGCGGGGCAGGTTGGCGCTGCTCTCTCGAGCTTCGGCGAGGACGAGAACGGCGAGCTGTGGGTCGCCGACCACAAGGGCCGGGTGCTGCGGCTGGTGGCGTTCTTGCCGCGCTGAGCCGGATCGCCGGGCCGCCGAGCGGTCACGCCGTTGCTGCTTCGCTCACGCCCACGCCGTCGCCGTCGAGCAGCGTGAGCTCGGCGCCCTCTTGCTGGTAGCCGCCGGCGAACGGATCCCAGCGCAGCAAGAGTGACGTGTCGAGGTCGACGAGGTCGACACCGCCGAGGCTGCGCGCCAGGTGCAGCGACGCGGCCAGCCCGAGCCGCGTCTCCACCATGGCGCCGACCATGAGCTTCATGCCCAAGCGGCGCGCCGCGCGCCCGATGCGGCCGGCCTCTACCGGCCCGCCGTGCTTCATCAGCTTCAGGTTGACGGCGGTGGCGGCCTTCTTGTGCGCCACCGCGAACAAATCGTCGAGGGTGCGCACGCTCTCGTCGGCCACCACCGGGGCGCCGGCCAAGAGCGCCACGTGCGCCATGCCCTCGAGGTCGTCGGCGGCGCAGGGCTGCTCGAAGCAGCCGAGGGTGAGGTGCAGGCTGCGCACGATGGAGATGAGCGTCATGGCGTCGCGCGCCGCCAGCGCGCCGTTGGCGTCGAGGCGCACCTCGACGTTCGGGCAGCGACGCGCGATGTGCTCGAGCGTGCGCGCGTCGTCGTCGAGATCGCGGCCCACCTTGACCTTGAGGGCGGAGAAGCCGGCGCGCTGCCAGCCGCCCGCGAGCTCGCCCACGTGGGCCGGCTCGGCGATGGGCAGGGTGACGTCGGTGGTCACGTGGAAGGGCGCGGCGCCGTTCTTCTGCGAGCCGAGCAGCGCGTGCACCGGCAGGCGCTCTTGCCGCGCCCAGGCGTCGAGCAGCGCGGCCTCGACGCCCGCGCGCGACACCGGGTCGTCGAACGCGTCGTCGAGGGCGGCGCGCAGGTCGGAGTGCCCGTCGACGTCTTGGCCCGCCAGCGCGACGTTGCCGCGCCCGATGGCGCGCAGCAGGTCCGCCTGGTCGACGCCCGTGACGGCGGGGAGCGCGGCCGCCTCGCCCAGGCCGCGATGGACCGCCCCGGTGCGGGTGTCGACCACACG
Source organism: uncultured Myxococcales bacterium (assembly GCA_964580865.1). Lineage (GTDB taxonomy): Bacteria > Myxococcota > UBA727 > UBA727 > VGSZ01 > JACOUT01. Next base: position 3,770 of record CAZONM010000359.1, read on the forward strand.
CGCCGTCACCAGCGCGCCGCGCGTGGTGTCGACGCGGCCGCTGGAGATGACGAACGGCTCACGGAGCGGGATGGAGAGGGGACGGGCCTCGATGCGGGCGATACGCATGGGGGGGTGATGGCCGATTTCCCCAGGGGATCCAAAGGGGTCGGGACCGGGGCCGTTCGAAACTCGCATCCGGCCGCGGGGGCTCTATGCTGGTGGGTGCATGCTCTGCGCGCGCGGCCTGGCGCCGCTCTTGGTCCTGAGTGCCCTCGGCTGCCAAGGCGAGGCTGTGGGTGTGCGTCTGCTGTTCCCGTCGGAGCGCACGTTCCTGCTGGCCGAGACGGTGAGCCTGTCGGTGTATGACGGTGGGGGCGCCGGCGAGACGAGCCCCGACGCCATCTGTCGCTCCCTGTCGGTGGTGTCGTCGGTGGCGCCCGCCGGGCTGCAGCCGCTCGCGACCTCGCTCAACCAGCCGGCCTGCACCTTCCTCGACGGGGGGGTCACGTTCGACGCCATCGAGACCGGCCGGCGCGTGTTCTTCGCCGAGGCGTCAAGCGCCGCCGGCGTGCCGGCCTTGCGCGGCTGTGCCGTGGCCGACCTGTACCCCGACACCGACGACGACGCCGAGGCGGCGGCGCTGGGGGTCACGGGCTTCGTCGAGGTGCAGCTGGCGACGCTGCCGAGCTTCCCCGACGAGCAGAGCCCGGTGTGTGCCGACGTCGCGGCCAAGTGCCAGGAGAACCAGCAGTGCGCACCCTGAGCCCTCTCCTCGTCCTGGCGCTGCTCGTGGGCGCCATTGTCGTCACCGTGATCGCCGCGTGTCCGCAGCGCGAGTGCGAGCTCAGTCGCAACTGTCCGGTGGGCGAGATCTGCACCGCCGACGGCCGGTGCGAGCCCTCCACGACCCCGCCCGACGGTCCGCCCATCGACGCCGGCCCCTTGGGCCCGCGCCCCGACGGCGGTCCCGACGCCGACGGTGGGCCCAACGAGATCCTGCGCGTGCCGCTGGTCGAGCAGCTGAACGCGCCGGTCACCGCCATCCTCGTGGACCCGCAAGACGCCGCCACCGCGCTGGTGGCCACGTGGAGTGGCGGTGGCGCGCTCGACGAGGTGGGTGAGCTCGACATCGCGGGGCACCAGATGTCGTCGAGCCCGCGCTTCGACTTCAACAACATCAGCGGCGGCTGCGACGTCGACGAGATGCACTGGTTCGCGGACCAGGGACCGCTGCAGCTGCCGCAGGGCCACGAGCTGTGGTTCTCGTGCGCGGTGGGCGGCGGCGCCGTGCTGCACTACACCAACCTGGAATTCGCGCGCTCGTACCGCGACTCCGCGCTCGACCAGATCGACCTGGTGACCTTCGTCGACAGCGGCGAAGACACCAACGGCGACGCGCGCGTGGTGTTCGCCGAGCGCGGCGGCAACGAGCTCAAGGTGGTGCGCTTCGAGCCTACCGACCAAGAGAGCGCGGCGCGCGGGCTCGAGGACGTGGGCGACGACGTCGAGCTCGACGCCATCGCCGGCCTGTGGACGGTGATCGAGAGCGACACGCGCATGGGCGACGTGGTACTGGTGTTCGACCGCGGCGGCGGTGGCGCGCTGCCGCGCCTGGTGCCCGTGCAGCGGAATTACGGCGAGCTCACCTGGCACGGGCCGCCCATCACCAACTCCGACCTGGAGATCATCACCTTGCCCGCGGCCACGCACGGCGTGCTGTTCCGCGAAGACCCGGGCATCCCCGATCCCCACCAGCTCACCACCGACCAGGCCGATGAGGACATCCCCAACGTGCTCGTGACCATGCCCACCGAGGGCAACGGTGGACGCGCGCTGTTCTTCCGCTACGAGCGCGAGAATGGCCGCGACCTCGCCGCCACGCCGCCGACGTCGGGCTTCCCTGAGGTGTCCTTGGGTGGCACCAACATGCCATCGACCGTCCCCGGCGCCAGCGCCAAGCTCTTCCTGCGCGAGACCACCGTCGGCGACGTCGGCTTCGCGTACGTGTTGCCCACGGCGGCGTGCGGCTTCTGGATCCCGCTGCCGGGCGATCAGGCGGACGACGTCACCAACGACGTGGGCCGCGGCGCGTTCCAGAGCTACACCGACACGCCCTCGGCGGTGGTGCCGCTGTCGTCGACGCGCATGCTCATCGGCTTCTCCAACCGCAGCGAGATCCACCAGGTGGGCTTCTCGCCGGACTTCTGACCATGGAGGGGAACCGTCGACGACACGAGCGTTCGCGCGCGGACGTCGGCGTGCGGCTCGACGCGCAGGGTAGCACGTGGACCGCGCCGCGCGTGATCGACGTCTCCGCGGGAGGCGCGCTGCTCGAGCTGCCGGCGGGCGGGCCGGTGCCGCCCTTGGGCGCGCGCGGGCGCGCCACGCTGTCGCGCGGCGCCGAGAGCGTGGAGCTGGCGGCGCGCGTGGTGCGGGTGCGC
>CAZONM010000360.1:0-6167 GCA_964580865.1 uncultured Myxococcales bacterium
GGCGGCGGCGCGGCGCGGTCCTCGATGGGAGCCGGCTCGTCGGGCGCGCGCTCGGGCGGCGGCGCGGGCGCCACCAGCGTGAGCTCGACGACGCGCCGCTCGGCCTCGGGGAAGAAGCGCCGCACGCGTGTCTCGGTGATGACGACGAGCAACGCGCCGTGCAGCGCGAGCGCCGCCGCCAGGGCCACCAGGTCGCGCCGGCGCGTCGTGCGCATCCGAGCGAGCATACCGTCTCAACGCAGCGGCGTCGTCTCGATCACGTCGACGCGCGTGCCCGGCTTGAGCAGGCGCGCGGCCGCCAGCGACAACAGCAAGTGCTCGTCGGGCGCCGTGCTGCCCTCGGCGAGCTTGAGGCGCTCGGGGCCCGCCGGGAACACGCCGAAGGTGGGGTCGGCCGCGACGAAGCCCTCGCCCTCGAGCCACACCTCCACCCACTCGTGGTATCCGGCGCGCGTCTGATCGACGACGACGCCGTCGACGAGGCGCGTGGGCACGCCGCGCGCGCGCAACAGCGCCGACAACAACACCGAGTGCTCGGTGCAGTCGCCGGCCTTGCTCTCGAGCGTGGCCACCGCGGGGGCGTAGCCGCGGTCGAGCCCCTTCTGCTCCACGTGGTCGTGGACGAAGCGCACGAGGCGCGCCACCTCCTCGCGCTTGTCCTTGGCGCCCTTGGTGACGTCGTTCGCCGTGCGCTTGATGCGTGCGTCGTCGATGGCCTCGTAGGGGGTGGCCGCCAGCGCCTTCTTCTTCTTGGCGGCGTCGAGCGCGCCCGCGCTGCTCACGCCGGCCTTCACCTCGACGTCGATGGTGGTGGCCGTGCGCGCGACCACGCGCTGGCGATCGTCCTCGGGCACGCTGAAGCTCGCGGCGTCGGTGGTGGTGACGCGGTAGCGCACGCGCCCGGCGGGCGCGCCCACGTCCTTGGTCACCCACGTCGACAGCGCCAGGAGATCCGCGGTGCCGGTGCCCAGGTCGGCGGGCGCGCGCCCCACGGGGTAGGCCACGATGCCCACGGCCGGCGTGCGCGCCACCACGGTGCGACCGGCGGCGTCGACCTCCTCCTCGGTGACGAGCTCGGCGAAGGCCGAGGTGATGAGGAAGCCCGCGCCCTTCTTCTTCACCGTCACGGTCATGGACACGGGCGCGCCCATCTCCTCGAGCACCACGCTCCGCGCCAACGACGCGCCGTCCTTCGGTCGCGTGCGCACCTCGTGCTCGAGCGCGAGCGCGAACGTGGTCCCCATCGGCACCGCCACGCTGTTCTTCACCCTGGCGCCGTTCTGCGTGGTGACGAGCTCGAGCTTGTCGCCCGCGAGGCGCCCCTCGGTGACCAGCGTGCCGCTCTTGTCGGTGCGCGCGTAGCGATAGCCGACGGGGGAGCCGTCGGTCGCCAGCGTGACCACGGTCTCGGTCTTCATGTCGTTGACGGTGGCGCCGCGCTGCACCGACAGCTTGGTGACGCGCGACAGCGTGGTGCCGCGGGGGCCACGCACGTCGAGCGCCTCCATGGTGCCGACCTCGTGCCCGCCCAGCGTGACCGCGAGCGTCTGCTGCAACAGCACGTCGTCGGCGCGGGCGGGCGCGGCGATCAACGGCAGAACGACGAGGACACCAGCGGCGAGCATGCGCATGAGCACTCCAACAACGTTCGAGCGACGCCGGTTGTTCACGCGCGCGCCACCGCGCGCGCCCATACGCCGAGCTTGCGCGCGCGATCGGCCGGCGCCAGCGCGGGGGTGAAGGTCTTGTTCTCGCGCCACACGCGCTTGACCTCGTCCTTCGAGGAGAACACGCCGGCCGCGAGCCCCGCGAGGGCGGCGGCGCCGAGCGCGGTGGTCTCGATGACCTCGGGGCGCACGCACGGCACGTCGAGCAGGTCGGCCTGCATCTGCATGAGCAGGTCGTTGGCGGCCGCGCCTCCGTCGACCTTGAGCACCGACAGCTTGCCCGCGTCTTTCTGCATGGCGCCGAGGATGTCGACGTTCTGCAGCGCGATGCCCTCGAGCACGGCGCGCGCCACGTGGCCCTTGTGCGTGTCGCGCGAGAACCCGCACAGCACGCCGCGCGCGTCGGGGCGCCAGTGCGGCGCGCCCAGGCCCGCCAGCGCGGGCACGAAGCACACCTCGCCGGTGTCCTCGACGGTCTTGGCCAGCGCCTCGATCTCGCTGGCCTTGGCGACGAGCCCGAGCCCGTCGCGCAGCCACTGCACGGCGGCGCCGGCGATGAACGCCGCGCCCTCGAGCGCGTAGCACACCTCGTCGCCGAGCTTGCTCGCCACCGTGGTGAGCAGGCCGTGGCTCGAGGGCACGATGGTGGTGCCCGTGTGCAGCAGGAGGAAGGCGCCGGTGCCGTAGGTGCACTTGGCCTCGCCGGCGGCGAAGCACGCCTGCCCAAAGAGGGCGGCCTGCTGATCGCCCGCGATGCCGCACACCGGGATGCCGTCGGGCAAGAACGACAGCCCCTTGGTGACGCCGTAGCGCTCGCTCGACGACGCGATGGTGGGCAGCGCCGCCTTCGGCACGCCGAAGAGCGAGAGCAGCTCGGGGTCCCACGCGCAGGTGCGCAGCGACATCAAGAGCGTGCGCGAGGCGTTGGTGGCGTCGGTGACGTGGGCGGCGCCGCCGGTGAGCTTGTGCACGAGCCACGTGTCGATGGTGCCGAACAGCGCGGCGCCGCGCTCGGCCTTGGCGCCCGCGTCGGCCACGTTGTCGAGCAGCCAGCGCATCTTCGTGCCCGAGAAGTACGGGTCGAGCACCAGGCCCGTCGTGGCGCGCACGCTCGCCTCGTGCCCGCCGTCCTTCAGGCGCTGGCACAGGGGCGCCGTGCGCCGGTCTTGCCACACGATGAAGTTGTGCAGCGGCTTGCCGCCGGGCTCGAACAGGCACGTGGTCTCGCGCTGGTTGGTGATGCCGATGCCGGCGAGCTCCTTGGGGCTCACCGCCGCCTCAGCGAGCGCGCCGTGCACGGCGCTCTCCACCGACTCCCAGATGGCCGATGCCTCGTGCTCGACCCAGCCCGGCTTGGGGAAGGTCTGGCGGAATTCCTTGGTGGCGCGGCCGCGAATGGCGAGCTTGTCGTCGACGATGAGCGCCGTGCTACCCGTGGTGCCCTGATCGATGGCGAGGATGAGCTTGCCGGCCATGGTGCCTCCCGTGCGTGCGATCACCGTCGCCACCGTGGGGAAAAAGGCCCGCGCGGTCAAGGTGGCGCGCGACCGCTGTATGGTGGGCAGATGAGCGCGCCCGCCGACCGCACGGTGCTCCTGGTGATCGCGGCCGGCGTGGTCGCGGGCCTGGCGGTGCTGTTCGCCGTCGATCCCGCCACCAGCGGCGTGTTCCCGCCGTGCGCGTGGCGGTGGCTCACCGGCCTGCAGTGCCCGGGCTGCGGCATCTTGCGCGGGACGCACGCGCTGCTGCACGGCGAGCTCGCGCAGGCGTGGCGCCTCAACGCGCTCTGGTGCGTGCTGGGGCCGACGCTCGGGCTGTCGCTGCTGTGGGCGCTGACACGCTCCTTCGGTGTCCCGCTGCCCGCCCTGCAGGTGCCGCGCGCCGGCGTGTGGTGCATGCTGCTCGCCGTCGTCGCCTTCGGGGTGCTGCGCAACCTATGAGCCGCCTTCTCTCCACTTTCGTCCTCGTGGCCGCCACCACCGCCCAGGCGCAGGAGCCGCCGGCGCCCGCGTCGGCGCCCGCGCCGTCGACGGAGCGATGCAAGATCGTGGTGCTCAACCTGGTGGGGCGCTCCCTGTCCGAGGCCGACGCCGAGGTGCCAGCCATCCTCACCGAGACCCTGGCCGGCGAGGTGGGCGTGGTCTCGGGCTGCGACGTGGTCTCGCAGCAAGACATCCTGGCCATGCTCGACTACGAGAAGCAGAAGGCCGTGTGCACCGACGGCAGCGACTCATGCCTCGCCGAGGTGGGCGCCGCGCTGGGCGCCGAGCGCGTGGTGGCCGGCACCATCGGCAAGCTCGGCTCGGAGTACGTCCTCGCGGCGCGCCTGATGAACGTGAAGAAGGGCGCCGTGGAGGGCCGCGCCGAGATCCCGGTGAGCGGCCCGCCCGAGCAGCTGCGCCGCGCAGCCAAGAACGCGGGGCGGCGGCTGTTCAACGCGGGCGACCTGGCGCCCGACGTCCCGGTGGAGACGGCGCCCATGACATCGCCGAGCGACGGCCCCGGTGCGCTGTTCTGGGTGGGCGGCGCAGTGGCGGGCGTGGGCGTGATCACGGGCGTGGTGGCGGGGTCCTTGGCGGCCATCGCCGAGACGCGCCTGGGCGATCCCCAAGCCCACGAGAAGGGCGCCATCGGCGATGAGGGACGCATCGCACTGGCGGTGGCCGGCGGCGGCGTGGCGGTGGCGCTCGTCGGGGGCGTCCTGCTCGGTATCTCGCTCATGGACTAGGTGATCGCATGCGTGCTTTCGTTGTCGTGTCGATGATGATGGTCGCGCTGGCGGGCGCGAGCTCGTGCAAGCTGCTCGGCATCGCGCCGCCGCTGTGCGACCAGGCCGATCCCGCCACCTGCCCCGAGAACTACCTGTGCAACCAGGAAGGGACCTGCGTGCCGACCGGCGGGGGCGAGGGTGAAGGGGAGGGTGAAGGTGAAGGCGAAGGGGAGGGTGAAGGCGAGGGCGAGGGCGAGGGCGAGGGCGAGGGCGAGGGCGAGGCGGCGTTCGTGGTCGTCGACAACGAGGCCAACGTCACGCTGATCGCCGCAGCGTCGAACGGCACGCTCTTGTGGGCCACGGGCGTCAACCCCTCGTGCATCCGGCGCCTGCCGTCGGGCGGCACGGCGGCGAACGTCGCATGCGAGGCCGCGTCGGTGGTGGCGGGCCTGCGCCTCGTCGACGACGAGGTCGCGTGGCTGGCCGACGCCACCGGCAGCGCCGACGCGCTGCGCGTGGTGGCGCAGAGCGCCGACCCCGGCTCGGTCACGCCCACCACCCTCAAGCAGAACCTCGACGTGGCGCCGCTGTCGCGCGGGCCCGACAACCTCGACGTGGCCGTGCACGGCGACGGTCGGCAATCGCTGTTGTTCACGCTCACGGGCGACGACGGCGCGGCGGCGCGCCTGGTGCGCCTGGCGAACGGCACGGCGGGATTCACGGTGCAGTACTTCACCGGCCCGGGCTTCTGGGCGTTCAGCAGCGCGTCGCCGGTGGTCATGCTGCCCGACGAGGCCGCCGCCTTCGTGGGCGGTGAGCTCGACGGCATCGCGCGCGTCACGTGGCGCAGCATCCGCGGCGAGGACGCCGACGGTGACTACGGGCTCGACGGTCGTGTGGAGAGCGCCGACGTAGCCGGGGGCGAGACCAGCATCTGGCCCACGGGCGTCGTGCGGGCAGCCATCGGCCTCGACGCCACGCGCTCGCGCATGGCCGTATCGACGAGGGCGGCCGACGACTCGGGGATCATCATCACCATGGGGACCAACACCTTCGCCGAGGCCGTGTTGTGCGAGGCCGACCCCGACAACCCGCGCACGTTCGCCGCCGCGCTCGCCACCGACGGGTTCTTCTTGTACTGGGTCACCGCGGGCACGGTGGCGGGCGGGCAGTCGTTCGGCGTGTTCCGCATCGACCTGTTCGACGCTGACGCCGCGCCCGAGCGCCTGGCGGACCTGCCCGTGGCCGGCGGCGGCGTCGCCGTGTCCGGCACCACGCTGTACTGGAGCGAGCCCGGGCAGAACCGCATCCGCGGGCTGGCGCTGTAGGGAACTCCCGAGGGAGCCCGCGGCGCGCCTTCAGCGCCGCGCCTGCTGCACGAGCTCGTCGAGCAGCCCGGGCCACACCTCGAGCGCGCCGCAGGCGATCACCAGGGCCGCGAACGTGGCGACCAACAGCCCGCCGGGCGCTGGCTGGTCCTTCGCGCGCGTGCTCGGGACCTCCTTGGCGAACAGGAACAGCGCGAGGCGCACGATGGGCGCGGCGCCGAGGGCTGCGCTCGCCACCACCACCAGGCCGAGCCAATCGACGCGCGCGGTGAACAGCGCGCGCGCGGCCTCGAGCCGCGCGGTGAAGCCGACGGTGCCGGGCACGCCGGCCAGCGTGCCCAGCGCATAGACGAGGAAGGCCGCCATGACCGGCCGCGTGCGCCCGAAGCCCGACCAGTCCTCCCACGTCGACGACGGGTCGAGGCGCGGCAGCGCGACGCCGAGCAGCGCGGCCGCGCAGCC
>CAZONM010000361.1:0-6167 GCA_964580865.1 uncultured Myxococcales bacterium
GAGCGCTTGCCGGGGGGGGTGGGGGGCGACGGGGCGCCCGCGGCCGCGGCGCCCCCCCCCCGCGCCGCCGCCGCCGCCGCGCCGAGCGCCGCGCCGCCGGTGCCGCCGCGCCCCATGGAGCAGCGGCAGACGTCGCTGCGCGTGCGCGGCGTGTGCGACGACGTGCAGGAGAGTCACCTGGCGTTGGGCTTCCTCGGCCCGCGCCTGCTCGACGACGACATGGCAGCCATCGATGTCTTGTGCGTGCTGCTCGGCCAGGGCGAGAGCTCGCGCCTGGTGGCGCGCGTCAAGCGCGAGCTGCAGCTCGTGAACGAGGCCTACGCCTACTCGTACACGCCCAAGGACCCGGGGTTGGTGGTGGTGGGCGCGAGCCTCCACCACGACAAGCTCGAGCCCGCGCTCGACGCGCTCGGCGCCGAGATCTGCCGCATGCGCGACGCGCGCCCGCGCAGCGCCGAGCTCGACAAGGCGAAGGCCATCCTCGCCTCGGAGGCCGTCTACCAGCGCGAGACGGTGGAGGGCTTGGCGCGGCGCCTGGGCACCTGGGCCGTGCTCACCGGCGACGCCGGCTACGAGGCCGCCTACCAGGCGAAGGTGGCCGGGGTCTCGGCCGAGGCCGTGCGCGCCGCCGCCGAGCGCCTGTTCGTCCCCGAGCGCGCGAACCTGGCCGCGCTGGTGCCAAACGGCCACGAGCGCGCCGTGACCACCGACCGGCTCACCGACGCGGCGACGCGCGCGCTCACGCCACGCGCACCGCGGCGCGCCCGCGTCGCCGGCACCGCCGTGGTGCGCGTGGAGCTGGCCTCGGGCGCCCGCGTCATCGTCGAGCGCGACCCGACGAACCCGGTGGTCAACGTGCGCCTCGCGTGGCTCGGGGGCCTGCGCGGTGAGCCCGCGGCGGTCGCCGGCGCCACGCAGATGTGCGCCAGCCTGGTGAGCAAGGGCACCACGCGCACCTCCGGCCCCGCCATCGCCGAGATGGTCGACGCCATGGCCGGCCACATCGGCGGCTTCGCCGGACGCAACAGCTTCGGCATGCGCGGCACGTTCTTGAAGGAGCACACCGAGCGCGGGCTCGCGCTCTTGTTCGAGTGCCTGCGCGACGCCGCCTTCGCCGACGATGAGCTGGCACACCAGCGCGCGCTCACGCTGGAGGAGCTGCGCACGCGCTCCGACAGCCCCGCCGGGCTCGCCTTCGACCTGTTCGGGCGCGCGCTCTGGCTCGAGCACCCGTACCGCCGCGACCTCAACGGCACGCCCGAGAGCGTGAACGCGCTCACCCGCGAGGGGCTGCGCACGTTCTGGCGCACCCGCGCCACGCCCAAGGGCGCCGCCGTGGTGTTCGTGGGCGACATCGATCCCGACGACGCCATCGACCTGGTCGACGACCTGTGGGGCGGCGGCCCGGGCGCCGCCAGCGCGCTCGAGCTGGCGCCGCGCGAGCCGCCACCCACGGCGCCGCGCGTGGCGCGCCAGGTGCGCGAGCGCGCCCAGGCCCACCTGCTCACGGGCACGCGCGGCCTCACCCTCGACGATCCCGACCGCTTCGCCCTCGAGGTGCTGTGCTCGGTGCTGTCGGGCCAGGGCGGGCGCCTGTTCCTCGAGCTGCGCGATCGGCAGTCGCTCTGCTACTCCGTCAGCGCCAGCGCCGCCGACGGCCTCGATCCGGGCAGCTTCTCGGTCTACATGGGCACCAGCCCCGAGAAGGTCGATCGCGCGATCGCGGGCATCGAGGGCCTGCTGGCCGACGTGTGCGATCGCGGCGTCACCGCCGAGGAGCTGGACCGCGCCGCGCGCTACCTGGCGGGCGCGCACGACATCGGCATGCAGCGGCTGGGCGCTCGGGGTACGTCCATGGCGCTCAACGAGATCTACGGCCTTGGCTACCTGGCGCATCGCGAGGTGCCGGCGCGCATCGCCGCCGTCACCCTGGCCGATGTGCGTCGCGTTGCCGCACGGGTGCTGTCGGGCGCGCGGGTGACCGCGATCGTGGGGCCCACCGGCACCGGCGGGCCGGCCGCCACGTTCGACCCCCCTTGAGCCGGGCGAGCCGGCAGACTGTTCCAGCCTTGGGGTCGCCCGCGTGGTCGGTCTAGTCTGCCCGAACCGCCGGGATCAGATCGGGCGGGACGACCACGGAAGGACCGCCAGGCGATGGCCAAGCGCGCGCTCGTCGCGGAACCAGATGGAGAGGAGGCTCTCCGCCAGGCCGCCATCCTGAAGGATGACGGTTTCGAGGCCGTGGTGTTCTCCGGTGGCGACCTCGTGGCCGAGGTGGAGTCGAGCCCGCCGGACCTGATCCTGTTGCGCCACGAGCGCCCCGGCGCCCAGACCGGTCTGGCGCTGGTGCCGCGCATCAAGGCCGTGGCCGGCACCACCGCCATCGTCATCACCACCACCGACCTCACGCCCGACGCCATCGAGAAGAACCGAAAGCAGAAGGTCCACGCCGACGGCTACCTGCGCCTGCCCGCCGACCGCGCCGAGCTGTGCGCCGCGGCGCGCGCCGTGCCCGAGAGCTCGAAGCCGCCGGAGCCCGCGGCACCCGAGGGCGAGAAGGCGCCGGCCGACCCCAAGCGGCCGCCGCCCTTGCCGCCCACGGGCAACATGACGCGCGCCATGTCGCGCCCGTTGGCCACGCCCGGCAAGCCCGGCGACGCCGTGCTCACGGCCGACGACCTCACATTCGTCGAGAAGGTCTTCTCCACCATCCAGCACGTCGACCCCGACGCGAGCCAGGCTGACATCCCCATCTCGCAGGTGGGCCACGCCGAAGACCGCAAGGTGTCGCTGCTGCGCACCGAGCTCAAGCGGCGCGAGCGCGAGCTCGCCAAGCTCTCGCGCCTGTGGAAGGCGCGCGAGGAGGACCTGCGGCAGAAGGAGTCGCGGGTCCAGGCGAAGGACATCGAGATCGAGGGCCTGCGCCTGCGCATCCAGGAGCTGACCAGCGAGCTCGAGCGCGCCCACCAGGGGCTGCTCCAGAAAGAGGCCGAGTTCGGCAAGCTCATCGGCGAGCGCTACGACGAGCACAGCCTGCAAGAGGCCGAGCTCATCCAGCAGGTGTCAGCCAAGGAGTACGAGCTCAACTCGCTCAAGACCAAGCTGCGCCGCACCGAAGACGCGTTCGCGCAAGAGCGCAAGGAGTTCACCGAGCGCGTCTTCGAGTGGGAGAAGGCCTACAGCGAGCTCGACCAGCATCACTGGAAGGTGGTGGAGGCCTCCGTCGAGGAGGTGCGGCGGCTCGAGGGGCAGATCGCCGAGCGCGAGCGCGAGCGCCGCGAGGTCAAGAACGTCCTCAAGGAGCGCGAGCTGGCCATCGAGGCGCTGCGCGCGCGCGCCCTGAGCGAGCAGCGGCGCGCGTTCGACGTCGAGTTCGCTCACGGCCTGTTCGAAGAGGCGGTGGTGGCGCGGGCGCATGGCGTGGTCATGCACGAGCGCCGCGCGCGGCTCGAGGCCGACGACGAGGTGCGCGAGCTGCGCGCGCGCGCGCTCGACCTCGAGGAAGACCTGGCGCGCCACCAGCGCCTGCTGGGGCAGCTCGATCAGCACCGTCGGCGCGAGCTCACGCACCTGGCGGCGGTGGCGCGCCTGGGCGACGCCGAGCGCGTGCGCCTGCTGGGAGAGCGCGCGGTGTTCGCGGCGCGCGCCGAGGTGCTCGACGCCGCGCTCGACGAGACGCGCGCGCTCGGCGAGGCGCTCGCCTACCAGATGTTCACGCTGGAGGAGAAGCGCAAGATCGTCGGCGAGCTGCAAGTGCGCGTGCGCGACGAGAAGCTCGGCGAGCTCACCGAGGATCTGACGCGCGTCTCCACCAACCTGGCCGACGTCACCGAGCGCCTGGGCCAGAGCGAGATGGAGCACGCGGCCGAGCAGGCGCGCGCCGACGACCTCGAGCGCGCGCTCGGCGAGACGCGCGAGGCCGCCGCCGACACCGAGGGCCGGCTGGCGCGCGATCTCGAGGTGCTCACCATCGAGCGCGACAAGCTCGGCGATAACCTGCAGCGCACCGAGGCCGCGTACGCCACCACGCGCGAGGAGCTGGCCGAGGCGCGCCACTCGCGGCAGCAGCGCGAGCTCGAGGTGCAGGGCCTGTTCGAGCGCAAGGAGACCGAGCTCGCGGCCAAGGCCGAGCGCGTGGTCGAGCTCGAGCGCAACCTCGGCGACACGAAGGACGACCTGCAGAACCTGCGCAAGACCGTCACGCTGCGCGACGACCGCATCACCGAGCTGCTCAACCGGGCGCGGCAGTCCGACGAGCAGCAGGTGGCGCTCGAGGGCCAGGTGTTCCGCCTGACCACGCAGGTGCAAGAGCACGAGGCCGAGCTGGCCGCCCGCCACGAGCGCCTCGAGAAGCTGGCGCAGCGCCTGGCGCAGCGCGAGGAGAAGCTCGAGGCCCTGGAGGAGGAGCTGCGCCGCACCAACGGCGTGGTCCTCGACAAGCAAGCGGCCATCGAGCGGCAAGACCAGGCGGCGGCGGCGCTGCAAAACGAGATCGGGCGGCAGCGGGAGCAGGCCCAGCAGCTGCAAGCCGAGCTGACCGCGCGCGCGAACGAGCTGTTCGAGAGCGAGCGCAAGGCCGCCACGCTTTCTGCCGAGCTGCAGAACGCGCGCGCCGACATCGCCGCGGGCGGCGCCGTGACCGAGCAGCTGCAAGCGCAGCTGCAGGCGGTGGAGCTGCGCGCCAGTGACCAGAAGCGAGCGCTCGACGAGACCGACGCGCGCTTGCGCAACGCGCTGGTCGACCTCGACGCCGCGGGGCAGCGCGGCGAGCAGCTGCGCGCCGAGCTGGCCGAGGCGCGCGAGCGCGATGTCGGCCTGGAGCGCGAGCTCCAAGCCACGCGCACGGCGCTCGCCGACACCGAGCGCGCGCGCGACGCGCTGCAGGCGCAGGCCAGCGAGCTGTCGCGGCGCGTGGCGCAGGACGAGCGCGACCACGACGCGCTCGAGGAGCAGCTCGCGGCACAGGTGCGCGAGAACGCCGACTTCTCGGCGTCGCTGTCCGACGCCTCGCAGCGCCTCGAGGAGCACCAGGCGACCATCAATCAGCTGCACGACGACGTGAGCCAGCGCGAGGGCCGCATCTCGGCGCTCAGCCAGGTGCTCGAGCGCGCCGAGGCGCAGGCCAAGGAGCAGGAGCAGGCGCTCGCCGACGCGCGCGAGGAGGCCTCGGAGCTCCGCCAGTCGCTCGACGACGCCAAGAGCGCCATCGACGAGCGCGGCCGCTGGCTGCAGACGCGCGAGACGTCCATCGCCGAGCTCAAGGCCGTGCTCGAGACCGAGCGCGCGGCGCGTGACGCGGCCACCACGCAGCTGGCGGCGCTCCAACAAAAGCATGCCGCCCTCGAGCGCACCGCGGAGCAGACGCGCGCGCGCCTCGACGAGCGCGAGCGCCTGCTGCAGGCCCAGGGCGCGCACTCCGCGCAAGAGCTCGGCCGCGAGAGCGAGCGGGCCGACGCCTCCGAGGCCGCGCTGCGCGAGGCGCGCGCGCAGCTCGAGCAGCTCGGCGTCGAGGTCAACGCGCTGCGCGCCGAGGCCGGGCGCGCCGTCGAGCTCCGGGCCGCGGAGGAGAAGACGCGCGGCGAGGCGCTGCGCCTGCGTCAGATCGCGGAGAAGGCCGCCAACGATCTGCGCACCCTCAAGGCGCTGGCCGAGAAGTCCGAGGCGGGCCGCAAGCAGGCCGAGGCCGACCTGCTGCGCTCGCGCGCCGAGATCGACGACATCCGCAACGGCCAGCGCCAGGGCGAGGCCCTGGTGGCGCAGGCCCGGCTCGAGGGCGAGCAGCGGCTCGCCCGCATGCGCGACCTCGAGCAGCAGGTGGCGCGCCTGAGCGCGTCGCAGAAGCAGGCCGAGACGTCGCGCGCCGAGGCGGAGCAAGAGATCGCGCGCGCCAAGCTCATGGCCGAGCAAGAGCTCGCCGGCGAGCGCAACCAGCTGCGCGAGCAGGTGCAGCGCCTCCAGCACGAGCTGGCCGCGGCCAAGAAGGGCCTCAACGACGCCGTGGCGGTGGCGCGCCAAGCGAAGGCCGAGAGCGAGCAGATCAAGCGCCTGGCCGCCGAGAAGATCAAGCAGCTGCAGGCCGCGTCGCGCGAGACCGCGCCGCCGCGCGCCGCGCCCACCGTGGGGGCCGCGTCCATGCCGCCGCGCACGGCCTCGTCGTCGACGCACGC
>CAZONM010000362.1:0-6097 GCA_964580865.1 uncultured Myxococcales bacterium
CGGGGAAGGCGAGCAGTTCGGACCTCCCCCGGTCGCGGCGCTGGCGGTTGACGGCGCAGGGCGCGCGCTTCGCCGACCGCGTCGCCCGCGACGTGCTTGCGGCCGGCGCCGATCGAGGGTAGCTCGCGCGTTGTTGACGAGTACGCGAGAGGATCGCGATGAGCCTGCAGCTCCGCTGCCCCACGCACGTCTACGAGATCATCCCCGAGTACTTCTCGCCCGGGGCGGAGCGGCCGCTCCTCGCCATCCGCGACCGCCTCGATCACATCGCGTCGCTCGGGGTCGACGGCATCACCCTGACGCCCCTCTTCCCTGCCGCCGACGCGCTGCGCCTGCACGCCACCGACTTCGACCGCATCGACCCCCAGCTCGGCAGCGAGGACGACTTGATCGCGCTGTGCGAGGCGTGCGCGGAGCGCGGCATGTCGGTCACGCTCATGGGCGTGTTCGATCACGTCAGCGATCAGCACCCGTGGTTCGGCAGCGCGCGCAACCAGCGCGCCGACGACGACCGCGTGCCGCCCGAGCAGCGCACGCGCGCGTTCTTCTCGTTCGACGCCGTCGAGCACAGCGCCGGCTACGCGTGCCGCGACGGCTCGCCGTCGGAGCCCGAGCTCGATCTCAAGAACGCCGAGGTGCGCCGCCGGCTGTTCACGGGCGACGAGAGCGTGCTGCACCGCTGGATGCGCGCGGGCGCGACCGGGTGGCGCATCCTGCGCGCCGAGCAGATCGGCTACTCGATCTTGCGCGAGCTCCAGCGCGGCAGCCGCAACATCGAGGGCGCGCACTACCTCATCGGCGACATCAAGGGCTTCGCGTCGCGCTCGCAGCGCGACGGCCTGCTCGACGGCGTGGTCAACCACTTCGCCCGCGAGGCGGTGCTGGCCTACGTCAAGGGCGAGGTGCCGGCGCGCCAGGTCGCGCGGGTGGAGCGCGAGCTCCAAGGCAGCTACGACAAGTCGCTGCAGCGCTCGTGGAACCTCCTGTCCGGGCACGACACGCCGCGCCTGCCGGCGATCCTCGGCACGCCCGCGCGCGTGCGGCTCGCCACGCTCCTGTCGTACACGCTGCCGGGCGCCGCGCACGTGCTGTTCGGCGAGGAGGTGGGCGCCGCCGCCACGCATGTCGTGCCGGCGACGTCGCCCATGTCGTGGGATCCCTCGACCTGGCATGCCGACACGCTGGCCTTGCACCGCCAGCTCGGCGAGCTGCGCAAGCGGCGCGCGGCGCTGCGCACGGGCGAGTTCGTCGACCTGACCCCCGAGGGCGAGTGGGAGGTGTTCGCGTTCGCGCGCGTCACCTCCGATCCGCGCGAGACCGTGATCGTGGTGGTCAACCGCAGCGATCGGGCGCAGACGCGCAAGCTGTTCGCGCCCATCTCGGACCTGGCCGACGGGCTGCTCTTGAAGGACGTGCTGGCCGGGCGGCGCAGCCGCGTGCGCTCGGGCTCGCTGCACCTCGACATCCCGCCGCTCGAGGCCGCCATCCTGGTGCCCGACGACGACGACGAGGCGAGCGCGCGCTTCTTCCGCGGGTACTGAGCGACGCAGGAGGTGCGCGTGGAGGTCGGCCGCTACGCGCCCTCGCCCACCGGCGACCTGCACGTGGGCAACGCCTTCGCCGCCGTGTGCGCCTGGGCGCGCGCGCGCCGCGTCGGCGGGCGCTGCCTGCTGCGCATGGAGGACCTCGACGCGCCGCGCGTGGTGGCGGGGGCGAGCGAGCGCATCCTCGAGGACCTGCGCACGCTCGGCCTCACCTTCGACGGCGACGTGCTCGTGCAGTCGCGCGATCTCGCGCCCTACCACCAGGCGCTGGCGCGACTGCGAGACCAAGGCGCGCTCTACGCGTGCCGCTGCTCGCGCAAGGACCTGGCGCGCGCGGCGTCGGCGCCGCACGAGGGCGACGAGGGCCCGCCCTACCCCGGCACGTGCCGCGACCTCGAGCTGCCGTTCGACGATCCGGCGCTGCCCGTGGCCTGGCGCTTCCGCGTGCCCGCGGGTGTGGTTACCGTCGACGACGCGCTGCAAGGGCAGCTCACCCAGGACGTGCGCGCCGAGGTGGGCGACGTCGTGGTGCGCCGCAAAGACGGGCTCATCGCCTATCAGCTCGCCGTGGTGGTCGACGACGCGCGCCAGGGCGTCACCGAGGTGGTGCGCGGGCGCGACCTCTTGTCGTCGGCGCCGCGGCAGGTGCAGCTGTTCCGCGCGCTGCCCGCGCCCCCGCCCCGCTTCGCGCCCCGGCCCCTGCTCGCCCCCGCCCCGGGCGCGCGGCTCGCCAAGCGCAGCGCGGGCGCGCCGGCGCTCGTGCGCACGCTGTTCGCGCAGGGGCACTCGGGTGCGCGCGTGCTCGGCATGCTCGGGCACGCGGTCGGCGTGTGCGACGCGGGCGAGCGCGTCGACGCCGACACGCTGGCCGCGCGCCTCGACGATGCCGTGCTGCGCCGCGCCCAGGTCCGGTGGGAGTACGGCGATTGACGGCCCACCGACGCCGGCGTTTCATGGGCCATGCGTCTCGCTCTCGCCGCACTCGCGATCCTGCCTACGACGCTCGCCTGCGCCACGCTCCAGGTGGCGCCCGCCAACGCACCCTCGGCGCAATTCGCCGCGCCCGTGACGTTCGTGGGCGCGTACGACTCGCGCGTACAGGCCGGCGCCGTCGAGACCAAGCGCGTGCAGACGCAGCTCAACTACGTCGCCACGCCGGGGGGCGGCGGCATGCTCTACCCCTCGACGACGGTGGTGCGCACCGGCGACGTCGAGCCGAACCTGATGATCCGCGGCGTCGCCGAGGGGTTCGTGTCGGTGTCGCCTGGCGGCGTGGTGCGCGACGTCAGCGGCGAGACGCCGCTCGACGCGCGCGGCGAGATGGGCCTCGACTGGCTGGCGCGCAACCGCAGCACCGAGCGCTTCCTCGTCGGTGTGGAGGTGAAGGACGCCCACGTCAACCTCGAGGACGCGCGCTCGAACTTCACGCTCGGTATGACGGCCACGGTGTTTGGCGTGTTGTCGCCGCTCTTGCTGTGCACCACGGCGCCGTGCCTGCTCTACCTGCCGTTCGCGCGCACCAACGCCGACGGCGACGCCAGCGCTACGGTACGGGTCTATGACCGCGAGCGCGGGACGGTGGTGCACAGCATGACCGTGAGCGCGCAGGTGAGCACGGCGACGCCGGGCTTCCACGATCCCGAGTCGGTGTACACGCTCTTGGCCAACGAGCTGGCGCGCCGCTTGGGCCAGAAGGCCGCGGCGGCGGCCTCGGTAGCGACGCGCCGTCCGCCGTCGTGAGCGACCACCGCGCGTCACCGCTACAGCGAGAGCTGCAGCGGGAAGCGGTAGTGCAGCATCAGGTACGGCCCACCGAGGTGCCACAGCGACGGATCGAGGGGCAGCACCTCGATGGGTGAGCGGCCGAGCGGCTGCGGGATCAACAGGTCGCTCGACCACCCGCCGGAGATGAGGAAGGTGTCGCTGAGCGGCACCTCCGCGTCGAGCTTGAGGTTGACGCCGGGGCGCACCACGTGCGTCGGCTCGGGCAGCGTGCGCGAGTGGATGAAGACGTAGGCCAGGTCGAGCGCGGCGTTGGCCGACACGCGCACGGGCTTGTCCAGGAACGTGACGCCGAGCCCGAAGGGCCGCCACACGGCGCCGTACATGCCGGTGTTCCAGAGCTGCGGCGAGATGATGATGAGCTCGGGCACCAGCGCCAGCCACCACGGCCGCACGCGCACCTCGCCGAGGGCGCGCGCCTGCTGGCGGATGCCAGGCGGGATCTGGCGCTCGAAGCGGCGGATTAGCTCCTGGTCGACGACGGCGGCGGCCTCGATGCCGAGGCCGAAGTGCGCGAGCTGATCGAAGCCGACCGGCGGGTTGCCCCACAGCAGCACGGGGCCCGCGCCGATGTCGACGGGCACCTCGATGGGTCCGCGCGGCGGCGGCGGCGGCGGGCGCTTGCGCGGTGCGCGCTTGCCGGACCTGCGCGGCGCCGGGCGCTCGATGGCCGCGCTCGACGGACGCGCGGGCTCCTCGAGCGCGGCGGCGTCGATGGCCAAGAGCACGAGGAGCGCGCCGGCGAGCGTCATGGCACAGGAGCGTGCCACGAACGCCGCCGGCGCGACCAGCGCGCGCGGGCTACGCCACCTTGGGCAGGTGCGTCATGGCCTCGTCGACCATGGCCGCCGGGTACTCGTAGTCGACGAGCTTGCCCTGGTTGAACTGCTCGTAGGCCATCATGTCGAAGTGACCGTGCCCGCTCAGGTTGAAGGCGATGACCTTCTTCTCGCCCTTCTGCTTGCACGCGAGCGCCTCGTCGATGGCGACGCGGATGGCGTGGGCCGACTCGGGCGCGGGGATGATGCCCTCGGCGCGCATGAACTGCGTCGCCGCCTGGAAGGTCTCGAGCTGCTTGCAGGCACGCGCCTCGATGTCGCCGTGATCGACCATCGCCGACACGCTCGCGGCCATGCCGTGGTAGCGCAGGCCGCCCGCGTGGATGCCGGGCGGGATGAACGTGTGGCCGAGCGTGTGCATCTTCATGATGGGCGCCATGGCTGCGGTGTCGCCGTAGTCGAACGCGTACCTGCCGCGCGTGAGGCTCGGGCACGACGCGGGCTCGGCCGCGATGACGCGCGTCTTCTTGCCGTTCCGGAAGTTCTGGTGGAGGAACGGATAGGTGAAGCCCGCGAAGTTGGAGCCGCCGCCGGCGCAGCCGATGACGACGTCGGGGTACTCGCCGGCCATCTCCATCTGCTCCAGGGCCTCGAGGCCGATGACGGTCTGGTGCATGAGCACGTGGCCGAGCACCGAGCCGAGCGAGTACTTCTTGGCGCCGTTCGACGTCGCCGCCACCTCGACGGCCTCGGAGATGGCCATGCCGAGCGAGCCGGGCGAGTCGGGCGAGTCCTTCAACACCGAGCGGCCGTAGTTGGTGCGATCGCTCGGGCTCGCGAACACCTTGGCGCCGAAGTTCTCCATGATGATCCGGCGGTAGGGCTTCTGGTGGTACGAGACCTTGACCATGTAGATCTCGAGGTCGAGGCCGAAGAAGTTGCAGGCCATCGACAAGGCCGAGCCCCACTGGCCCGCCCCCGTCTCCGTGGTCAGCGCCTTGGTGCCCGCCTCCTTGTTGTAGAAGGCCTGCGGCACCGACGTGTTGGCCTTGTGCGAGCCCACGGGGCTCACGCCCTCGTACTTGTAGTAGATGTGCGCGGGGGTATCGAGCGCGCGCTCGAGGTTGACGGCGCGGAACATCGGCGTCGGGCGCCACAGCTTGTAGACCTCGCGCACCGGCTCGGGGATCTCGATGTACCGCTCGGTGCTCACCTCCTGCATGATCAAGCTCATGGGGAAGAGCACGCCGAGGAAGTCGGGCGTCACCGGCTGCAAGGTCTGCGGGTGCAGCACGGGCGACGGCGGCACCGGCAGGTCGGCGTTGATGTTGTACCAGGCCTTGGGCAGGCGGCTCTCGTCGAGGAGGAACTTGTGCTGTGACATGCGTGCTCCGGGGGATCGGGGGTCAAGCACCTTAGCAGGAGCGCCGCGCGATCATGCAAGCCGGCCGTGGCACCGGCGACGACGTCATGCGTCATGCGCGCCGAGCGCGCGGACGCGCTATCAGGCCCCATGAGCAGAAAGCGCGAGGCGCAGCGCGACAAGCGACGGGAGCTCGCCCGCCAGCTCGGCGTCGCCACCGCCGACGTCGACGACCACCGCGCGCTGCAGGAGAACGCGCGCGTGTGCCGCCCGGTGGTGCGGGTGGTGGCGCAGGAGCGCACGGGCGGCGTGCTCGCGCGCTTGTGGCAGCAGCCCGAGGCGCTGGTGCTGGCGCTGTACTTGGTGGAGGCCAAGGGCGCGCGGCTGCTCGGCGCCGTCGCGCCCACGCAGGGCGAGCTGCGCGTCGACAAGCTCACCTATCACCGGCCCGCGCACTTCGTGCTGGTGGCGCTCGCCGCGCGCGAGCCCGCGCCGCTCGTCGAGGAGCTGACGGGCGCGGCGATCACGCTCGACGGCCACGCGCTCGCGGCCCCGGGGCTCGCGTCGGCTGCGTGGGAGACGCCGCGCGCGGTGCTCGTGGGCGGCCTCACGGAGCCCCGCGCCGGCGC
>CAZONM010000363.1:0-6082 GCA_964580865.1 uncultured Myxococcales bacterium
GCAAGGCGATTTCAAGATGCTGTCGCCCGTTGTTGCGCACCGAGAGCGCCAGCGGTGCGCGCAGCGCGTCGAGCGTGCGCTCGCCGCCGTCGGCCACGGGCGCGAGCTCGACGACGTGGCCGCGGGCGCGCGCGACGCGCGCGAGGATCCTCGCGGCGGCGTTTGCCGTCAGGCTTTCCTTGAAGCTGCAGGGAGCGATGAGGATGCGCACGTCGTCACCGTGGCGTTGTGGGCGCCGTTCCTCGGTTATCGCACATGGGCGCACACGGGCGGATCAGGGATCTCCCCATTCGGATCAGCGATCGGCTCTGGTAGAGGTCGCGCCATCCCGAGGTCTTCATGCGCTTCTCGTGGGTGTCGTTGGCGGCCCTGTGCTGCTCGCTGTCGTTGTTCTCCTGCCGGTGCGACGAGGAGCTGATCGCAGCACCCGGTGATCTGTTCGGCAAGGTGTGCTCCGTCGACACCGGCGCGCCCATCGGTGGCGTGCAGGTGGACATCGTCGACGCCGACGGCACGACGCACCAGGTGCAGACCGACGCCGCGGGCTCGTTCACCGCCACCGATCTCGCCGCCGGCACCGCGACGGTGGCGGTCAACGCCGATGGCGGCCGCACGGTGGAGGTGTTGATCGAGCCGGGCCTGCAGGCCAACTTCGTCGACGCCACGTGCCACCCGCCCGTGGGACCCACGCCGCCCTTCGGGCACGTCGACGGCCGCGTGTGCAACGACGCCGCGGGCCAGTGGCTGGCGGGCGCCAACGTGTTCATCCAGACCGCCACGGGCGCCCTCTACGTCACCGGCACCGACGACACCGGCGCCTTCCTGCTGGAGAACGTCGCCGTGGGGCCGCAGACGCTCACCATCGAAAAGGGCGCGTACTTCCGCCAGGAGCAGGTGGTCATCGAGGATCAGCAGACCTTCCACCTGGCCTCGCCCGACACGTGCGAGCTGCCGCCGCCGCCCGCGGGCTCGGGCAGCATCGAGGGGCGCGTGTGCGCGCCCGACGGTGAGACCTGGCTCGCCGAGGCCACCGTGTACGTGGTGCGCGCCGACGGCACGCGCGCCGAGGACACCACCGACGCCGAGGGCCGCTACCTGGTGACCGGCGTGCCCGCCGGCGAGCAGACGGTCATCGTGCAGAAGGGCAGCTTCACCACGAGCTTCGACCGTAACCGAGGGCGCCACCACCACGGTGCCCGAGGAACAATGCGCGCTCGACCCGCCCGACATCCGTGTGGCGGTGGTGAGCGGCAGCTGGGATCGCGTGGAGGACGTGCTCGACGACGTGGGCGTCGATCCCGCCAACATCACCATGTACAACGGCAACTCCTCGTCGTGGGTGGCGGAGCTGCTCGACGACTACGCGGTGCTGAGCCAGTACGACATCGTGTTCTTCAACTGCGGCGTGTACGACTTCGGCTTCTCGTTCGAGACGCAGGCCATCACCAACCTGCAGCAGTTCGTCGCGCAGGGCGGCAGCGTCTATGCGTCGGATCAGGCGTACGACGTGGTGGAGCGCGCGTGGCCCGGGTCCATCGACTTCTACGGCAACGACAACCTGTCGAACCAGGCGCAGAACGGGCAAGAGGTGCAGGACCTCACGGGCCAGATCGTCGACGCCGGTCTGGCCGGATCGTTGGCCAGCGCCACCATCGAGCTGCACTACCCGCTGCTCGCGTGGGCCGTCATCCAAGACATCGCGGCCAACGTGAACGTGTACATCCGCGCCGACGCGCCGTTGATGGACGGCACGTCACTGACGAACGTGCCGCACACCGTGCGCTTCACGGGTGGCGCCGGCCGCGTGCTGTACACGTCGTTTCACCAAGAGGCCAACATCAGCGAGCAGATGGAGCAGGCGCTGCGCATCCTGATGTTCGAGCTGTAGGCGCCCCACGGGCTCACGCCACGTCGAGCAACGGCAGCGCGCTCTGCTCGGGCAGCGCGATGCCGAGGTCCTTGCGCAGCGCCAGGTACGACGGCGACATGGAGAAGAGCACCAGCTCCTTGGTGGCGAGGCGCGCGCCCACCGACTGCGCGCTGCCGGCGGTGGCCTTGATGACCTTGAAGGCGGCGTTCAGGTCGGTGGAGAGCAAGAAGCCCACGCGGTCGCCGGTGTAGCCGATGCCCGCCTTCCAGTCGGCGACCTGCACCTGCGCACGCGCGTGTACGTGATCGCGCAGGGCGGGGACGAGCTCACCCTTGAGCGCGGTCTCGTCGTCCTTCGACACTCCGGCCAACAGCGCGCGCCCGAGCTCGCGGCCGAGCGCCTCGGCGTCGGCGTCGGCCCGCTCGAGGCTCTTGACGCCGAGGAAGTGCGCCACCAGCGCCTCGAGCACCAGGCGCAGGTTTGGCGCGTCGATGGCCGCCGCGAGCACGGCATGCGGCTGCAGCCACGTGACGGCGCGGCCGAGCGCGAAGGCGCGCTCGGGGGTCATGCCGCCCTTGAGCACGTCGGGCGCGATGATGACGCCGGGCTCGGTGGCCGGCAGCACGGCGAACGGCGGGCTCTGCCCCTGCGTGGCGCCGAGCTCGGCCGAGAACAGCATGGGCGCCTCTCGCAGGCCCAAGAGCTGCGTGAGCGCGCGCACCGCCAGCAGCACGCTGGTGGGCACCTGCTTGTCTTGCAGCGCGTCCTTCTTGCGGATGCCGAACTCGCGCAGCGGCCGCGCGTAGAGGGGCAAGAGGCGCGGCCCGCACAGGTCGAGGATGGCGCGCGCCGGCACCTTCTCGAGGGGGTGCGCGACCTTGCGGCGCACGAGCTGCGGATCCTTGGGCGGGATGGGCCAGCGCGGGAAGGGCGGCCGGATGGTGCGCACCACGCGCGCCACGTCGTCATCGAGGAGCTCGAGCGCCAGCATGGTGGACGCGATGGCGAACGCCTCGTCGCCGAGCTCGAGCGCCACGTAGCGTGACAACAGGCCGCGCCACGCCTCGGCCACCAGCGGGTCGCGCTCGAGCACGCCGCGCCACGCGCCGATCGCCTCGCGTGGCATGCCGAGCTCGGTGTAGATGCGCGCGGCGTCCTCGCGGGGCTTGAGCGCGTCGGGCTCGAGCGCGCTCATGGCCTCGAGCGCCTCCACCGCGCCCGCGAGATCCCGCCGCTCCCAGCGCCGCAGCTGCGCCAAGCGCTCGAGCAGCTTGAGGCGCGCGCGCACGTCGTCGCGATCGATGGTGCGCAGCTGAGCCGACCACAGCTTGTCGAGGCCGTCGCTGTCGTGCTTCTCAGTGAAGAACTTCTCGGCGGCGTCGAGGACGTCGCTGCTGGAGGGATCGAGGTCGAGGGCAGCCTTGAGCTCGGCGGCCGCTCCGTGGTCGTCGAGGCCGAGCTTCTTGGCCAGGCGAAACAGGCGCAGGTGCAGCAGCGCGGCCTGCTTGGGGTCGCTCTCGCGCGCCAACAGCTCGCGCACCTGCTTGAGCACACCGGCGACGTCGCCCGCCGACAGGTCGAGCTCGAGCAGCGCGTCGCGCACCGACGAGGAATCGGGGCACTTCGCCAGCGCGCGCTCGAGCAGCGAGCGCGCGAGCGTGCGATCGCCCAGCTCGAGGTGCGCGATGCGCGCGGCGCGCTCGAGCAGGCGCGCTTGCTCGCCCTCCACCAGCGAGCGCTCGGCGTCGAGGCGCAAGGCCGCCACCGCGGCCTTGGGATCGCGCTCGGGGTCTTTGGCGGTCTCGAGCGCGGTGGCCACGGCGCGCACCGCGCGATCGGAGAGCACGGCCTGCAGCTCGTCGGTGAGCGCCAGCGCGACGACCTTCTTGGCGGCCTTGAGCGCGCCCGCGTGGTCCGCGGTGGCCGCGCGCAGCGCCGCGACCTCGCCCCACACGTCGACGTGCACGGCGGGTTTGAGGGCGAAGGCGTGGTGCAACAGGATCGACTCGAGCACGCGCAGGCGCCGCGCCTCGGCGGCCGCGAGCTCGAGGCGCGGCGCCGACGCCAGGTGGCGCGCGTACGCGAGCAGCGTCGGCAGGTCGTCGGGGTGGTCGGTGAGCAGGCGCTCGAACAGGTCGCGTGCGCCGGCGCGATCGCCGCTGCGCGAGCGACAGATGGCGTCGAGGCGCGCCAAGGAGAGCGGCAGTGCGGCCCCGCTCGTGCCCGCCTTGGTGACGTGGGCGCGCACCGCCTCCACCACAGCCTCGCTGGGCGCGGCTAACGCGGCCTCGACGTCGAGCTCGGGTTGCAGGCGGCTGATCACCAGCGTCAAGAGCCCGAGGAGCGCCTCGATGTCGGCGGCGTCGTGCCGCAGCGCCTCGACGAAGGCGCGCTCGGCTGCGGCGGCGTCGGCGCGCTCGTCGCGCTCGACCTTGGCGATCTGCCGCCACAGCGCGGCGCGCTCGGCGAGGTCGTGCGTGGCTGCGGCGATGCCGCCGAGCGCCTCGACGAGGAGCGAGCGGTCACCGCGCGTGCGCGCCAGCGAGCGCATCGCCTCCCACGCGTCGAGCTGACCGGCGTCTGCCTCGACGCATGCGCGGTAGCGCTTGAGGGCGTCGTCGGGGCGCAGCAGGTGCTCCTCGAGCAGGCGCCCGATGCGCAGCTGGAGTCCTGCGCGCGCCTTGGGCTCCTGCTCGAGCAGCACCAGCCGCTCGAGCGCGGCCAGCGCCGCGTCGCCGTCGCCGATCTCCATGAGGAGCTCGGCGTACGCCGTGAGCGCGCTCCGCTCGCGCGGCACCAGCTCGAGCGCGCGCTCCAACAGCTCGCGCGCCTTGCCGCGCTTGCCCAAGCGGCCGCGCGCGATCTCGGCGGCGCGCACCAGCGCGCGCGCGTTCCACCCTGCGTCGGCGACCGCGGCCGCGACCTCCTCGAGCAGCGCGATGGACTCTTTGTGGCGGCCCTGCTCGTCGAGCGCGGCCAGGGCGTGGTCGAGCGTGGCGTCGTTCGGGACCAGGCGCGCCACCTGCACGAGCGCGTCGGCGGCCTCGTTGCCGCGCCCCGCGCGCGCGTGCAGGCGCGCGAGCTGCTCGAGCAACGTGCGCGCCTCCGACGCGCGACCGAACTCCTTGATGGCGTCGTGGGCCGCGATGCGCAGCACGTCGGCCAGCTCGTCGTCGCGCCGCGGGTCGGCGGCCAACACCTCGGCGAGCACGCGCAGCGCGCGCGCGTCGCCGGGCTTGCGCTCGAGCACGTCGCGCGCGGCCGCCTCGGCGCCGATCTTGTCGTCGATGCTCAAGCGCACGTCGAGGAGCTCGTGCAGGACCTCGACGCTGTCGTCGCTGCTCAGGCGGCGGGCCAAGCGTGCCAGGAAGCGCGCGCGCTCGTCGGGCGTGCCGCGCTCGGCGTGCGCGCGGCGCGCCGCCGCGCGCGTGGGGACGTCGGCGGGAGTGAGCTCCACGGCGAGCTGCGCGTGCAGGGGCAGCGCCTCGGAGTAGCGCGACAGGCGCTCGAGCAGCGGGAGGCGCCGTCGCAGGAGCGACGCCTTGACGCCATCGTCGGTGGCGTGGTGGAGCGCGGCGAGCACGAGCGCGTCCAGGCCGGCGGCGTCGTTGGCGGCCTCGAGGACGTGTTCGGCCAGCGAGAACGCGGGGCCCTCGGGCGCGTCGTCGATGGCGACGACGCGCAGCAGATCGACCACGCGGGGCGCGTCGTGGCCCGCGGCGGCGGCGCCCGCCAACCACAGCGGCGTGTAGCGCCGCACGGCAGGCGCGGGCAGCAGGTGCTGGACCTCGAGCGCCAGCGCGGCCGCGCGGTCGCCGTGGCGCGGCGCTTCCTTGCAGAACAGCTCGACGGCGTCGTGGGGCAGCTCACCGCCCGGCGCCGACAACACCAGGGCGCGCGCGGCCAGGCGCAGCACGCGCGCGTCGTGGGGCGCCTCGCGCGCCAGAGCACGCGCCGCCGAGAGGCAGTGCGCCACGTCGTCTGACTCGAGGGCCGCGAGCGCGAGGGCGAGCGCGTCGCTCGCCTCCATGCTCGGCAGCGTCATGGGCGGCACCACCAGCGGCGCCATCGCCTCGACGGTGGCGGGGGCCGGCGCCACGGCCACGCCGCTGCCGGTGTCGTCCGCCGCCGTACCGGCCTGACGTGTCCAGAGGAGAGCGCCCGACGCGTCGTACTTGGCGAGAAAAGATCGGAAGAGCGTCGTGGAGGGAA
>CAZONM010000364.1:0-6080 GCA_964580865.1 uncultured Myxococcales bacterium
CCCAACAGCGAGACCGCGAAGCCCGCCGCGCGCAGCTCGATGGCCGCGGCGAGGAGGCCGCACTCGTGCCGCTCGCCCGGCGCGCACGCGCACAGGGCGCGCCGGCCGCGCCCGTCGGGCATGGCCTGGAAGATCGACAACAGGCGCGTGGTGACGAGCTTCTCGGTGAAGTGCTCGACGCCCACGGGCAGCCGCCCCTCGGACCAGCGCTCGCCGATGGCGTGCATGAGCGGCATGTACACGCTGCGGACCACCTGTGGGCCGTCGACGAACAGGCGCGGGCGATCGAGCAGCTCGGCGGCGCGCTCGTGGTCGAGCGCCAGCACTGCCTCGAGGATCTCGTCGAGCAGGCGCGGGTTGTCGTCGAGCGCTCGGGCGGCGCGCGCGGCGCCGCCGAGGCGATCGGCCTCCGCGCGGATGTGCTCGTGCGCCAGCGACGCCACCGCGCCGATGCGCATGCCTGCGTCGAGGAGCACCTTGACGGCGCGCAGCAGCGACACGTCGCTCTCGGAGTAGAGGCGGTGCCCGCCCTCGCTGCGCGCCGACGGGCCGAGGCCGTAGCGGCGCTCCCACATGCGCAGCGTCTCGGCCTCGATGCCCGTCATGCGCGCGACGGCGCCGATGGGGTACGAGGCGCCCGGCAATGCCTTGGTGGCGGTCACGATCGGCATCGTACTGCGAGGGACCACGTTCTCGACCTCAGGAATGAGCACCGCCATCGCGCCATCGCCATCAGGCCGCTTGCCGAGGCCGGCGCGCCAGATCCGCGAGCGCGGCGAGCGCCAAGCGCAGCTTCTGGTGCCAGGGCACGACCGCGCGACCGCGGAAGGGGTCGGCGCCGAGCGCCTGCACGAGGCGCACGCCGATCTGCCGATAGAGGCGCGCCGCCACCGCCACCGCGAGGCGCGCCCGCCAGGGAAGAAAGCGCAGGCCCGCGCGGGCGAGCGCGTAGTGCCGGTCCGCCTCGTCGAGCACATCCCGCACCACCATCGCAAGGCGCTCGCGGTCGGCGCTCCCGTCGAGCACCGCGCCCGCCTCGAGCCCCGCCTCGCGCAGCCTCGACGTCGGCAGGTACACCCGATCGCGCCGGGCGTCCTCGGCCACGTCGCGGCAGATATTCGTGAGCTGCATGGCGATGCCGAGCTCGACGGCCGGAGTGCGCGCGCGGGGGTCGGTGGCGCCGAGGAGGCGCACCATCAGCCCGCCCACCGTGCCGGCCACGAGGTAGGCGTAGTGAAGGAGCTGCGCGTCGCTGGCCACGCGCACCGGGCCCACGTCGGAGGCGACGCCGACCAGGAGCTCCCGCGCGAACTGAAGGTCGAGGCCGCGCCGGGCGGCCAGCGCGAGGAAGGCCGCCACCTCGGGGCGCGGCGCCTCCCCCTCGAGCTCGCGGGCGAGCCGCTGGCTCGCGGCGCGGGCCATGGCCTCGCTGCCCGCCTCATCCACGGCGTCGTCCGCGACGCGGCAGAAGGCGTAGACCACGGCCACCTCGTCGAGGAGCCCGCCGGGCAGCAGGCGCGAGGCGAGCCAGAAGGTGCGGCCCTTGTTGCGCATCAGGGCCCGCGCGCTCGTGACCGCGGGAGCCAGCGCCAAGCCCGGAGCGCTCGCGCCTCTGGCGGCGTCGTGGACGGGCCGGGCCGCGGGGACGATGGCGCTCACGCTGCCCTCGACAGGGAGGCGCGCGGGGACGGCAGCGGCAGCGCGACCTTGGGGCGGGGCACCACGCGCTCCATGACCTTCGCCGAGCACAGGACCCCCGGCACGCCCGCGCCCGGGTGGGCGCCGGCGCCCACGAAGAAGAGCCCCGGCACGTCGCTGCTGCGGTTGTGGTTCCGAAACCACGCGGACTGCGTGAGCACCGGCTCGGGTCCGAACGCCGCGCCTGCGCTCGTGTGGTAGTCGCTGAGGAAGTTTCGCGGGTCGATGGAGAAGCTCGTCGTCAACGCGCCCTTGAGGCCGGGCAGCATCGTCTCCTCGAGGGCGGCGAAGATCGCCTCCTGGTACGGCCCCGCCTGCTTGGCCCAGTCCACGCCGCTCTCGAGGTTCGGCACCGGCGAGAGCACGTACCAGGCGTCGTGGCCGGCGGGGGCGAGGGACGGGTCCGTGGCGGTGGGGCGGTGCAGGTAAAGGGAGAAGTCCTTGGCCAGCACCTTGCGCTTGAAGATGTCCTCGAGGAGACCACGGTAGCGGGGCCCCAGCACGATGGTGTGGTGCTTGACGTCGTCGTACTTCTTCTTTGTGCCGAAGTACGACACGAACAGGCTCATGGAGGCGGACATGCGCGCGCTCTTCCTGGCCTCGCGCCCGGGGTTCTCCACTAGGCGGTGGATCATCGCGGGGTCGCCGTCGGCCACCACGAGGTCCGCGGGCAGGCGGGTGCCGTCCTGAAGCTCCACGCCGCTGGCGCGGCCGTCTTTCGTGAGGACGCGCGTGACGAGGGAGCCCGTGCGCACCGGCACGCCCAGCTCCGCCAGCAGCGCCACGAGGGCGGACACGATGGCGGTGGTGCCGCCCTGGGCGAACCACACGCCCCACTTGCGCTCGAGCCAATGGATGAGCGCGTAGATGGAGGTGGTGGTGAACGGGTTGCCGCCCACGAGCAGGGGCTGGAACGAGAAGACCTGCCGCAGCTCCTCGCTGTGGAAGTACTTGGCGGCGAGCCCGTACACGCTGCGGTAGCTCTCCAGGCGGATCATGGAGGGCACCACGCGCAGCATCTCGTTCAGGTGGTCGAAGGGGGAGCTGGCGAGGCCCGTGTACCCGACGTCGAAGATCCTCTCCGCGTGGGCGGCGAAGCGGCGGTAGCCGTCCACGTCCCGCCGGTCGATGCGCTCGATCTGGGAGAGCAGGCGATCCTCCTCCCCGACGTAGTCGAAGTGACCGCCGCCCTGGAAGCGCACCCGGTAGAACGGGTCCACGGGCAAGAGCTCGAAGGCGTCCTTGCGATCGCGGCCCACCAGGGCGAAGAGCTCGTCGAGCAGGTAGGGGGCGGTGATCACCGTGGGCCCCGCGTCGAAGACGTAGCCGTCCTTCTTGAAGGCGCGGGCGCGGCCGCCGGGCTGGTCCTGGGCATCGACCACCACGACGTCGTAGCCCATGGCGCGCAGACGGATGGCGGCGGCCAGGCCACCGAAGCCCGCGCCGATGACGACGGCTCTCTCGATCATGACGGCCTCCGGAGGGTGGACAGGGGTGCCAGGCAGCGGTCGAGGCAGCGCAGCGCCACCTCCGCGAGGGGGGCCTCGGCGGTGCGGCGCACCTCGAACGCCAGGGAGCTCACCTGGGACAGCGCGGCGTCGAGCGCGCCGCCCTCGGCCATGCGCGTGAGCACGTGGTGAACCTGGGCGTCACGGGTCTGCTCACGCGGCAGCGCGAGGATGTCGAGCAGCCAGGTGCGCTCCGCGGGGTGGAGCGCCAGGTGCTCGGCCACCAAGATGGACACCTTGCCCTCGCGCACGTCGTTGCCGGGAGCGGCGCGGCCCTTGTCGCCGTAGGCGTCGATGAGATCGTCGACGAGCTGGAAGGCCACGCCCACCGCGGCGAAGGGCTCCGCGACGCTGCGCGCCTCGGCGGGGCTCTTGCCGGCGAGGAGCGCGGCGCCCTCGGCGCACAGCGAGAACAGCGCCGCGGTCTTGCGCTCGGCGCACGAGAGGAGCTCCTCCACCGCGTCGAGCGACGGGTTCGCCTGCAACCGGTCCCGGAGCGAGAGGTCATCGGCCTGGCCGCGCACCACCGCCTCGGCGTGGCGGGTGAGCGCCTCCGCCAGGCGCCAGCGGATGACCTCATCCACCGGCAGCGAGGCCACGTGGCGCGAGATCGGCAGCATCAGCATCAGGTCGCCGACGTTGATGGCCTGGGCCACCCCGTGGCGGGCCCACACCGTCGGCAGACCGCGACGCACCGTGTCGCCGTCTTGGATGTCGTCGTGGACCAGGGTGGCGTTGTGCAACATCTCCACCGCGGCGGCGAAGCCGGCGGCCGCGCGCTGCTCGACGCCGTAGGCGGCGCAGGTCTCCATCACCAAGCGGGCGCGCATGCGCTTGCCGCCGGTGGCGAGGTGTTCTCCCGCCATGGCCGCGACGACGCCGTCGGGGTCGTCGCCGTCCACGGCGTCGAGCAGGGCGAGCTCGAGCTCGGCCGCCGCGGCGCCGTCGCTGGCGTGGGGGGCGCGTGGTGCTGGGTGCGTGGAGGTTCGCATGGTGCTCATGGTCCTTTGGTGCCGGCGTGGTGTGGGAGGTGACAGGGAGCTGCCCCGGACGGATCGATCCGCCGTGTGGCTCGGTCAGGTGCGCGGCACACCGCCGAGCTCCGGCTCCACGCGCCGGGCGGGACCGTCGGGGATGAGCAGCACGGCGACGCCGTCAGGGTGCTCGCGGTCGACGACGCTCGCGCAGGGCTGCTCCACCCACGCCGCCCCGTCCTGGGTCATCAGCACGGCGCGCCCACGCAGCGCCGCCACGCCGCACAGCCTCGCTCCGCGGGGTACGTCCACCAGGACACCGCGGGCGCAACGCTCTGCGCGCGCCATCACCCACCCGCTCTCGTCGCCCTCGGGGCCGACCCACACCACCTGGCGCGCGACCGCGCGCCCGAGCTCCATCATGAACACGTCTGCAACCTGCGCGCTCATCTCCCACCTCCTCGCCGACGCTCGGCGACTAGCTCTGCACAGCTCCGGGCACCCGTGGGCACGACGCGGAAGCTGCCGCGCACCGGGCCGGGGTCGCTGAAGGTCATGTCGAAGAAGGCCGGCCCGTCGATGACCTCGCGGGAGTCGTGCACCACGGCGGCGCCGGCCACGCCCGCCTGGTCGCGGCGGCCCTCGAGCGCGAGCCGACCGGTGACCGTGGCGATCACGTCGAACGCGCCCACCAGCGACACCGTCAGGACGAAGCGCACGGGCGCCGCCGGCATCAACGACACCGCATCGTCGACGCGAGCGCTGGGGCCCTCCGAAAAGCGCAGCCGAGCCCCGCGGTCTGCGACCGGGGCGGCGACCGCGCGTGCCACGGGGGAATCCGCCACGAGCTCACAGCGCTCGACCCCCGCGTCGTCGAGGGGGCCGCGCAGGAGGAACACCGAGCGGGACACCACCGGCATCGCACCCACGCCGGCCACCTGCGCCGTGCGCGGCAGCTCCACCGTGAGCGACCAACGCGGCGCATCTCCGCCGACACTGGGGACGGCGAGCGTGAGGGGCAGCAACCAAGGAAGGAACGCGGGCATCGAAGGGTCGGATGCCTGCGGAGGTGGATCGGTGACGAGCGCGGCCATGCAGCGAGCGAGCTCAGGGATCATCGTGGGTGCGGGCCCCGCGGGCCTCTCCATTGCCCGCGCCCTGGCGCGCGAGGGCGTGCGGGCCGTGTGCGTCGATCCGCGGGCGCACGCCGCCTGGCGCACGACCTGGGGACTGTGGGACGACGAGATCGTGCGCCACGAGCTGCACGACGCGGTAGCCGCGGGCTGCGACGCCCCGGTGGTGCGCTTCGCGCACGGAGATGAGCGAGCGCTCCCGCGCGGCTACCGCATCCTCGATCCCGAACGCCTGCGCGCGCGCCTGGGCGCCGGCGTCCACCGGGAGCGCGCCCGCGTCACCGAGGTGACCGCCGGCGCCGTGTCGCTCGAGGACGGGCGCACGTGGCGCGCGCCGTTCGTGATCGACGCGCGCGGCGCGCGCGACACGCGGTGCGCACAGACAGCGCTGGGCCAGGTGGTGCGCGCACGCGGGGTGCCCACGTACCTCATGGACTTCGCCCTCGACCAAGACGACGGCGACGCGCGCCCGACCTTCGGCTACGTGGTGCCGCTCGACGACGAGCGTGTGTTGGTCGAGGAGACGGCCCTGGCGGCCGCGCCGCCGTTGGAGGACGCCGTGCTGCGTCGGCGCTTGGCGCGCCGCCTGCGCGCGCTCGGGCTCGAGGGTGCGATCGACGATGACGCGCCGCTCGAGCACGTGCGCATCCCGCTCGACGTGTCCCCTGCTCTTCCGCGTGGTGGCCCGCTGCGGGTCGGCGTCGGCGGCGGCGCGGTGCACCCCGCGACCGGCTACGCGCTCGCCCGCATCCTCGACGACGCGCCCG
>CAZONM010000365.1:0-6063 GCA_964580865.1 uncultured Myxococcales bacterium
GCTCGCGCGCGCGCACGGCGGCCAGCGCGCCGGCCACGCCGCCGCCGATGACCACCACGTCGGGGGAGAGGTCGAGCTCGCTCATGCGCGGTCCGGCACCGGCGGTGGAATGACGAGGTCGGCGCGCCGCTGGGCGCGGCCGCGCGCGGTGGGCGAGTCGGCGGGCACTGGCGCCGGCACCGACGACGACCAGGGCACCTGGCTGCGCGCGGCGCGCACGAAGGGCGCGAGGTTGGCGGCCAGGAAGTGCGTGGCTTGGTTGAGCTCTTCCGTGGCGAGGTTCGCGCCCTCGAGGACCGGACGGCGACCGATGAAGCGCGCGGTCATGGCGTCGGCCAGCTCCACGAGCTGCTCGGCCGGCGACAGCGCGCGCTCCTCCGCCAGCACCTGGCTCGCGCGCGCCAGGCAGCGGGTGCCGCCGCAGGCGCCCATGCCCAGGCGCGTGCGGCGCCGCACGTCGACGAGACGGGTGGAGAGCTCGGCCTTGGCCGCGTAGCGCACCTCGGCCTCGCACACCGGCTCGCAGCGGCAGGTGTGCGACCCCTGGCGCGGGTCGGCCGCGATGGCCTCGAGCATACGCGTGGTGCGCGTGCCGTGCCGGAACGCCATGCGCGCGACGCCCAGGCGGCTCTTGGCGGTCAAGGTGCGCGTCCAGGCGTCGACGTCGACCTTGTCTTCGGCGCCGGGCAGCGGGCGCTGCCACGTGGTGCACGCTGCCGTGTTGCCCACGCGCGTGGCCACCACGTTGCTCACCTCCTCGGCGAGTTGGCGGTAGGCCGCGAGCTTGCCGCCGCACACCGACAGCAGGCCGGGCACGCCCTGCGGCGCGTGGTCGTAGATCTCGTGCTCGCGCGAGAGCCGATCCTCGTTCTTGCCCCACGCCCACAGCGTGGGCCGGATGCCGACGTAGGCGCGGCTCATGCGGTGCTTGTCGATGGCGGGGAACACGCGGCGCGCGCCCTGCAGGATGTACTTGACCTCGTCCTCGGTAGCCCGCGGGTTGTCGAGGTCGCCGTAGTAGTCGTCGTCGGTGGTGCCGACGATGGTGCCGTTCTCGTGCGGCATGAGGAACATCTGACGCCCGTCGACGCCGTCCATGACCAACCCGAAGTTGGAGATGCGGTGCGGATAGACGATGTGCACACCCTTGCCCGGTCGCAGCCGGTACCAGGCGCCTGCCATCGCGGCGGTGCGCGGGCCCCACGCGCCGGTGGCGTTGACCACCACGGGCGCCACGTGGGCCTCGCGCGCGCCCGTGCGCCGGTCCTCGACGCTCACGCCGCGCACGGCGCCGCTCGCGTCCTTGGTGAACGACACGAGCTCGGTGTAGGTCTTGATGACTGCGCCGCTCTCGTGCGCGTCGACGGCGTTCTCCACCGTGAGGCGCACCGGGTCGATGCCCCACTCGTCCATGGTGACGGCGCCGAGGATGTCGGGGTTGAGGCCGGGCTCGAGGGCGAGCGCCTCCTCGCGCGACAGGCGCGTGTGCGGCTTGCCGCGCTTGAGCGGCTGGTACGTGTCGTAGGCCTCGAAGAACACCTCGGCGAACTCGAGGTAGATGGTGTCGAACAGCGTCTTGAACTTGGCGCCCGGCGGCGGCTTGGCCACGGGCACGATGAACGGGATGCGGAACAGTAGGTGCGGCGCGATCTTCTGGATGAAGCCAGAGTCGGTGCACGCCATCTTGGTGGTGTGCACGTCGTAGCGCAGGTAGCGGATGCCGCCGTGGATCATGCCGGTGTTGGCGCCCGACGCGCCCTTGGCGAGATCGCTGCGCTCGATCAGGAGCACGCGCATGCCGCGCAGCGCGCAGTCGCGCGCGATGCCGGCGCCGTTGACGCCGCCGCCGAGGATGATGACGTCGTGCTCGGTGCGCCCGGCCATCGTTGCCTGCTATGGCACGTTCCGCCGCGCGGCGCCACCTCGCCGCACGGTCAGGCGACCGGGCCCGCGGCGGCGAGCACGTCGTCGCCGAGCAGGAGGCGCTCCGTGGCCGCCAGGTCGACGCCGAAGGCGCGATCAACGGGCGCGAACGGCACCTCGCGGCGCACCCGCGCGTGCACGCGGCGCAGCGCCGTGCCCGGAGCGAGCTTGCGCAGGTCGAGCGCCTGGCAGGCGCACAGGAGCTCGAGCCCCAGCACGCGGCGCACGTTCTCCACGACGAGCGCGGCCTTGTTGGCCGAGGTCATGCCCATGCTGACGTGGTCCTCGCGGTTGGCCGACGAGGGGATGCTGTCGACGACGGCCGGATGGCAGAACACCTTGTTCTCGTTCACCAGCGCGGCGGCCGTCACCTGCACGATCATGAAGCCCGAGTTGAGCCCCGGCTGCGGCGCCAAGAACGGCGGCAGGCCCGACGACAGCGACGGGTTCAACAGCTGCTCGATGCGCCGCTCGGAGATGTTGGCCAGCTCGGCGGCCGCGATGGCGAGCAGATCGAGCGCCATGGCCACGGGCTGGCCGTGGAAGTTGCCGCCCGACACCACCTCGTCACCGGCGACGCCGTGGTCGCCGTCGAGGAAGACGAGCGGGTTGTCGGTGGCGCTGTTGAGCTCGCGCTCGAGCACCGAGCGCACGTAGACGAGCGCGTCGCGCGTGGCGCCGTGCACCTGCGGCATGCAGCGCAGCGAGTAGGGGTCTTGCACCTTGGCGCAGTCCTTGTGCGCCTCCATGATCTCGCTGCCGTGCAGGAGCGCGAGCAAGTTGGCGGCGCAAGTGCGCTGACCGGGGTGCGGGCGCGCGGCGTGGATGCGCGGGTCGAACGCCTTCCAGGTGCCCTGGAGCGCGTCGAGCGAGGCGGCCCCCACGACGTCGGCCAGGCGCGCCATGCGCTCGGCCTCGAGGAGCGTGAGCACGCCCACCGCCATCATCGCCTGCGTGCCGTTGATGAGCGCGAGGCCCTCCTTGGCGTGCAGCTCGAGGGGGGCGAGCCCCGCGGCCGCGAGCGCCTCGGCCGCGCGCACGCGCTTGCCGTCGACGAACGCGTCGCCCTGGCCGAGCAGCAGGAGCGCCGTGTGCGCGAGCGGCGCCAGGTCGCCCGACGCGCCCACGGAGCCCTTGCGCGGCACCAGCGGCGCCGCGCCCGCGTTCAGGAGCGCCACCAGATGATCGAGCACCAGCGGCCGGCACCCCGAGTGGCCCACCGCGAGCGTCTGCGCGCGCAGGAGCAGGAGCGCGCGCGCCTCGGGGAGGGGCAGCGGCTCCCCCACGCCCACGGCGTGGCTCTCGATCAGGTTCTTCTGCAGGAGGCACACCTGCTCGGGCGCGATCTTCACCTCGGCGAGCGCGCCGAAGCCGGTGTTGATGCCGTAGTGCGGCTCGCTGCCGGCCGCCAGCTCGTCGACGTGACCGCGGGCCCGGGCCAGGCGCGCGCGCACGGCGGGCGCGGCCTCCACGCGGGCGCGGCCATGCGCTACGTCGGCGACGTCCGCGAGCTGCAGCGATCGGCCGTCGAGGATCACCGTGCGCGCGGTCATGTCACTGGCCCTGGCCCGCGGTGGCCCGGCAGAAGGCGCAGTGCGCCTCGTCGGACTGCGTGATCTCGGCGTCGCACACCTCGAGCTCGAGATCGCACGCGAAGGTGCGCGTGCAGGTGAACTGCTGCGCGGGCTCCACCGGGTTGCCGTCGGCGTCGAGCACCGGGCACGACAGCACCTTCTCGCAGTTGGCGTTGGACGCGCAGCGCTGCGTGCCGCACAAGGCGCGCGCGGCGTAGGTGGTGCACAGCTCGTCGCACGGCATGGTGTCGTACGTGCCCTCGCACACGCGCTCGTCGGCCTCGCAGCGGAAGGCGATGGTGCAGTCGAGGCGCGTGTCGTTGCTGGCGTCGAGGCACTCGCAGGTGCGCTTGCAGTGCTGCTCGTTGTCGCACGGGCGCCGGCACGCCACCGACGAAGCGACCAGCGCGCTCACGAGGGAGATGGCCAGGATCCGGACCATGCTTGTCGGTGCCATACCCGGCCTCCCTCGGCAAGGTGCTGATGTGGACGGCGCGCCGCTGGGCTATCGATCCTGCCATGCACCGTCGCTTGATCATCGCGGTCCTTGGCGCCGCGCTCGCCGCCTGTCTGCCGGGTGGCGGCGAGGGTGAAGGGGAAGGCGAGGGCGAGGGCGAGGGTGAAGGCGAGGGTGAAGGCGAGGGCGAGGGTGAAGGCGAGGGTGAAGGAGAAGGCGAGGGAGAGGGGGAAGGGGAAGGCGAGGAGCGCTGGCGACCGGCACGAGGGGCCACGTGGCAGATCACGCTCTCGGTGGTGCCGAGCGCCCGCGAGCTCGACGTGGAGGCATGGGACCTCGACCTCTTCGACACCCCCGCGGCGACGATCCGCCTCCTGCAGGACGGCGGCACGGGCGTCATCTGTTACTTCTCGGCGGGGACCTGGGAGCCCGGGCGGCCGGACTCGGCGGCGTTCCCGTCGACGGCCCTGGGCAACAACTACGAGGACGCGGCGTTCGCCGAGGAGCGCTACCTCGACATCACCGACCCCGCCGTGTTCGACATCATGGAGGCGCGCCTCGACCTCGCCGTCGACAAGGGCTGCGACGCCGTGGACCCCGACAACGTGGACCTCTTCGATCACGACACCGGCTTCGCCATCACCGACGCCCAGATGCGCGACTTCAACCTCGACCTGGCGGCGGCCGCGCACGCGCGCGGACTCGCCATCGGTCTCAAGAACGACCTCCCCCAGCTCGATGACGTCGCCCACGCCTACGAGTTCGCCGTCAACGAGGAGTGCTTCACCTGGGACGAGTGCGACGCCTACGCCGACAACCTGCTGGCCGACGGCAAGCCCGTGTTCCACATCGAGTACGTCGCGTCGTCGCAGGCGGCGGCCGTGTGCGCGGTGACGCAGCCGCTGGGGCTCTCCACCGTCATCAAGACCTACGATCTGGATGAGGCCGTCACGTTCTGTCCGTAGGAGGAGACCGTCGTATCAGCGCCCGGCCAGCCGGCGCTCGTCGAGGTTCTGCTGCCCGTCGCGGGAGTACGCGCATGCGAGCGTCGGATCGCTCGCGAGCGCGCGCGCGTCGGCCACGTCGATGCGCTCGGTGCCCGTGGTGGGCGCCATGGCTGCGACGCGCGCGGCGAGGGTGCGCCCCTCGTCGAGGCGGCGCGCGTCGGTGCGCCGGGTGCCCATGCACAGAAGCGTGGCCGCGCGCTCCTTGAGCGTGCGGTTGCGCCCCGGCGCGCAGCGGTCGGCGTCGTCGAGCAGCGCCAGGGAGGCGTCGAGGTTGCCGCGGACGCCGGCGATGGCCCCCACGATCCACCAGTCGGGGATCATGCGGCGCATGATGCCGAGCGCCACCATGGCGTCGCACGGCAGCTGGTTCTCCCCGTTGGCGCTCTTGTAGGCGAAGCCGCCGGCGATGGCGGCGCGCCACGACTCGTCGATGGAGCGCGCCATCCACAGCGAGGCCAGCACGCCGTCGGTGGTGCCGAGGCGCGCCTTGGCGAGGCCGAGGCCGAAGAGCAGGAACGGGTGGCCCGGCTCCTTGCGCAGGCCCTCCTCGAGGAGGCGCAGCATCTCGCGGTAGAGCGCGCGCCGCTCGGCGCGCGGCGCGCGCTTGCCCTTGAGCTCCGCGATCTCGTAGAGGAAGCGCGCGGCGTGGCCGTAGAGGTGCGCGTCGTCGGGGGCGAGCGCGATGCGACGGCGCGCCTCGATGAGCCCCTCGTCGAAGCGGCCGGCCACGTAGTGCGCCTCGAGATCCGGGTGCCGCCACGTCCAACGCGGGGAAGCCGCGACCACGCTCGGCGTCGCGGCGTCGGGCGCGCCGGGCGCGCCGGACGTGCCGGTGAGGGCCAAGGCGACGACGAGGAAGACCACGGCGCGGTGGTTCCGCGGCCGCGGCCGCGGTGGAAGGGGGGTCGGTGTCGCGGCCGTCGAACGATCGTGCGCACGACCAGCGGTCGATCCGAGCCCGACCCGTGCGCTACGGTGCACGCGCCGTGGAGCCCGTCCTCGTCGCAACACCCGCGCAGCGGCGCCGTGGCCTGGCGCTGACCCTGTTCTGCGTGGCGCTCGCGGCAGGCGGCCTCGCGTGGCGCGTGCGCGCCCCGGGGGC
>CAZONM010000366.1:0-6060 GCA_964580865.1 uncultured Myxococcales bacterium
GGGGGCAGCGGCGCCGGGGCTGGGGCGACGCCGGGCGCGGGCAAGAGCGGCGCGTCGAGCGAGCCGGTGCGCAGGCTGTTGTCGATGCGCGGCAGCGTCACCTCGTCGGGCGGCGCCGCATGCCCGCGCTTGGGGGCGGGCGCGTCGGTGGCCTCCACCACCTGCTCGGTCGTGACGTCGAGGCTCGGCGCCGGACCGTCGTCGGTGACGGGGCGCCCCTCGAGCGCGCTCTTGGTGATCGTGAAGATGCGGTTGGGTGGATAGGACGGCGTGACGTCGATGGGCTCCTCGGTGTGGATGGGCTGCTGGGCATCCCCCTGCGCCACGTCGATGCCGAGCTCCAGGGCCAGGCGCTCGAGGGCGCGTCGCGGTCCCTTGGCGTCGTGCAACGCGAGCGAGGCGCGGAACGCCTCGACGGCGGCGGCCTTCTCGCCGAGTTGCTCGCGCGTCTGCCCGAGCTTGTGCAGCATGCCCGCCCGTTGGCGCGCGGGGATGGCGTCGTCGGTCGACAGGTCGTGGAAGAACGCGGCGGCCTCGGTGAAGCGCTTGGTGTCGAGCGACAGGCGATACACGTCGTCGACGTAGAGGGGCTCGGCCGGCTGCTTGCGCGCGGCCTTCAGGGCCTCGAAGAACGCCCGCTCCTTGTCGCCGTGGACCTCGGCGATGCGGGAGAGCGAGCGGCGCAACAGCGCGGTCTCGATGGCGTTCTCTTTCACCTCGGGCCGCTTGAGCGCGCGCTCGACCAGCCCGCGCGCGGCGTCGTTGCCGCCCGCCGCGTCGATGGCGCGCTTGGCGAGCGCGTCATC
The DNA here is from genome assembly GCA_964580865.1 of uncultured Myxococcales bacterium. GTDB lineage: Bacteria > Myxococcota > UBA727 > UBA727 > VGSZ01 > JACOUT01. The sequence goes on from CAZONM010000366.1 coordinate 807, forward strand.
GTGGACGCCGGCGCGCAGCGCCAGCACCATGCTCTTGGCCGCCGAGTCGATGTCGCCGAGGACGTCGCGGTACAGCGCGGCCGCCTCCACCGCGGCGTCGACGCCCTCGCGGCTCGGCGTGCCGCGCGCGATGTCGTCGAGCGCGCCGGCCAGGCGGAAGCGCAGCCCCGTGACGTCGAGGTCGGAGCACCCGCGCTGCAGCTGGTGTTCGATGCGCAGGCGCAGCGCGGCCACGAACGCGGGCGTGCCTTCGTCGTTGCGCAGATCGGCGGCGATGCGGTCGAGGGTGTCCTCGTCCGCGTGGTCGCGCAGCGCGTCCCGAAAGGCCTCCAGGCTTCGCATCGGGTGGCGAAGATAGCCGAAACCGTGCCCCGTCAGGGCTCCGCCAGCTCGGCCTCGAGGCGCTCCCACTCGGCCAGCAAGGCGTCGATGGCCTGCGACAGCGCCCGCTCCTCGTCCTCGAGCTGTCGCTGCACGTCCTGCGGCGTGCGCTGGTGGTAGCCCTCGCCGCACCAGGCGTCGCGGATGCCGGCGCGCCGCGCCTCCTTGCGCTCGAGCTCGGCCACCACGAGGTCGCGGCGCCGCTCGGCCGCCTGGCGCTGGTTCTTCTTGCGCTTCTGCTCGCGAAACGCGTCGGCCGCCTCGCTGCCGGCGTCGCCGGCGTCGGTGCGCGCCTTGAGCGCCACCGCGGTGGCGTCGAGATGGTCGTCGCCGCACGCGGCGAGGTACTCGGACCAGGTGCCCGGGAAGTCCGTGACGCCGTCGGCGCGCACCTCGAGCACGCGGGTCGCGAGCGCGCTCACGACGTGGCGGTCGTGCGACACGAACAGCACCGTCCCTTGGTACTCGCGCAGCGCGTCGATGAGCGCGTCGATGGCCTCGAGGTCGAGGTGGTTGCTGGGCTCGTCGAGCAACAGCACGTTGGGCCGTTGCACGGCGAGGGTCTGCAGCACCAGGCGCGCGGCCTCGCCGCCCGACAGCGCGGCCACGCTCTTGTCGACGTCGTCCTTGGAGAAGAGCACGCGGCCGAGCTGCCCGCGCACCCACGCCTGGCCCTGGTCGCCGGCCGCGCGCCACAGGTACGACAGCGGCGTGTCGTTGGCGTCAGTGAGCAGCTCCTTGTGGTCCTGCGCGAACCACCCCACCTGCGCCTCGTGCCCCCACCGCACGGCGCCGCCGTCGGCCGCGAGGCGACCCGCGAGGACCTTGAGCAGCGTGGTCTTGCCCACGCCGTTGCCGCCCACGATGGCGACCTTCTCACCGCGCGCCACCCGCAGCGACACGCCGCCGAGCACGCGCTTGGCGCCGTAGCTCTTGGCCACGCCCTTGACCTCGAGCACGTCCTTGCTGCTCGGTCGATCGATCGGGAAGGCGAAGCGCGGGGCCCGGCGCGACGACGGCGGCAGCTCATCGAGCTCGTCCTCGAGCTTCTCGATCTGCTTGAGCCTGCTCTGGGCCTGCGTGGCCTTGGTGTTCTTGGCGCCGAAGCGCTCGACGAAGGCCCGCTTGTGGGCGATGGCGTCGAGCGTGTTCTCGATGGCCGCCTCCTTCTGCTCGCGGCGGGCGCGCTTCTCCACCAGGAATCGATCGAAGCGCCCCGGGTAGAGCGCCACCGTGCCGTAGTCGATGTCGAGCACGTCGGTGGCGACGTTCTCGAGGAAGCGCTGGTCGTGGCTGACGATGAGCGCGCACCCCGCGTAGCCCTGCAGGAAGCGCTCGAGCCACCGGATCGACAGGATGTCGAGGTGATTGGTGGGCTCATCGAGCAGGAGCACGTCGGGGCGCGCGATCAGCACTTGCGCCAGCAAGACGCGCAGCTTGAAGCCGCCCGACAGGGTGGCGAGCGGCTGGCGGTGGACGGCGGCGGGGATGCCGAGGCCGTCGAGCACCGCGCCGGCGCGCGCGCTCAACGTATAGCCGTCGGTGCGGCGGATGTCGTCGTCGACGCCGCTGGCCAGGGCGGCGCACGCCTCGGCATCACCCTTCATGGCGACGTCGAGGATGCCCTCGTCGTCGTCGAGGAAGCGGTCTTGCCGCAAGACGCCCACGCGGGCGCCGCGCGCGAGCTGGATCTCGCCGTCGGACGTCTCCTCGTCGCCACACACCATGCGCAGGAGCGTGGACTTGCCCGAGCCGTTGGCGCCCACCAGGCCATACCGATGGCCCGGCAAGAGCTTCTGCGACACGTCCTCGAACAGCGACTTACCGCCGTAGTGTTTTCCGAGCCTGACGAACGACAGCACGACGTCACCGGTGGTCGGGCATGGTGCCGCGATCGTCAATGGGCCACGCACGTTCGTGCCGTGCCATGCGACCGCGTTGGTGGGCGGCGACGCTTGCGGCGTGGCGGTGGCCATGGCATCGCGTGTGGCCATGGCGCCGACGGGCCTTGGGGGAGCGCAGCCCGGTGCGCGCGCGCGGATCGGTGAGCTCGACGTGCTCCGCGGCGTCGGCGTCCTCGGCATCCTGCTGCTCAACATCCAGTCGTTCGCGATGCCGAGCGCCGCCTACCTGAACCCGAGCGCGTTCGGCGATCGCACGGGCGCGAACGGCCTCGTGTGGCACGCGACGCACCTCTTCGGCGATCAGAAGTTCATCTCGATCTTCTCCATGCTCTTCGGCGCCGGCATCGTGCTCATGACGAGCCGCGCCGAGGCCGCGCGCGGCGCCAGCGCGGCGCTGCACGCGCGCCGCATGGGGTGGCTCATCGTCTTCGGCTTGGCGCACGCCTACCTGCTCTGGTACGGCGACATCCTGTTCACGTACGGTGTGTGTGGCCTCGCGGTCTACCTCGTGCGCCGCTGGTCGGCCGTGAGGCTGCTCGTCGTGGCGATGGTGGTGCTCGCGATCCCCACAGTGGTCGTCGGGCTGCTCCGGTGGTCGCTCGCCGCCGGCCAGTGGCCGCCGGAGATCGTGCGCTTCGTCGCCGACACCTGGGCGCCGGCGCCGTCGGTGCTGGCCGCCGAGATCGAGGCGTATCGCGGCGGCTGGCTCGCGCAGCTCGCGCCGCGCGCCACCGAGGCGCTCCTGTTGCAGACCATCGTGCTGTTCCTCGGCGGGCTCGGCGCCAGGACCGTGGGTTTGATGGTGCTCGGCATGGCGCTCTTGCGCTGGCGCGTGCTCACCGGTGAGCGGTCGTCGCGGTTCTACCTCGCGCTCGCAACCCTGGGCCTCGGCATGGGCGTGCCGATCATCGAGGTCGGCGTCGGGCTGCACGAGGCCCACGCGTGGGCGTTCGAGCACTCGCTCTTGCTCGGCCCGCAGCTCAACTACTGGGGCAGCGTGCTGGTGGCGCTCGGCTACGTCGGCGTGGTGATGCTCGCGTGCCGGTGGCTCGGCGCCGACCACGCGCTGCTTCACCCGGTGGCATGCACCGGCCGCATGGCGTTCACGAACTACATCGCGCAGACCGTCATCTGCACCACGATCTTCTACGGTCACGGCCTGGGGCGCTTTGGCGCCGTCGAGCGCACGGGACAGCTCGCCGTCGTGGTCGCCGTGTGGATCGCGATGCTCGTGTGGTCGCCGCTGTGGCTGCGGGCGTTCCCCATGGGTCCGCTCGAGCGGCTGTGGCGCACGCTCACGTACGGGCGTGGTGGACGTGGCTGATCACGGCGTTGCGGCGCGCCTCAGTCGACGGGGCACACCGGGTTGCTGCGCCACGTGTTGTGCCCGGTGAGCGCATGCTCGGGCGCCGCGCTCGATGGCACGCTGCCATCGTCGGCGGCCCCTGCACCCGTGAACGCTGCCTGGTTCCAGATGGGTCGCGCAGGGCCCCACGCCGGCGCTCCGACGACGACGATGCCGGTGTCGACGCGCGTACCCAGGGCCGCGGGACAGGAGATGCTGCAGCTCTGGTTCGCGGCGGCCACGATCTCGGTGCGGCCATCGCCGTCCACGTCGGCCACCACGGGGGCGTCGGCGAACGTGCACGATCGCTTCTCGACCTGGCCCACCACCGCGCCAGCGCGACCGTCGTACACGCGCAGGAAGCACTCGTCGCCGAACACCACCTCCGCAGCACCGTCGTTGTCGAAGTCGAAGGCCGCTGCAGGCGTGCGACCCGAGCTCCCGTCCTGGATCGACACCGTCCAGAGCGTGGGTGGCCCCGTAGCCGCGCACTCGGAAGCGCCGGTGGCGCAGTCGGGGTCGAGGACGAAGAGCCGGTCGCCGCCGGCGGCGATGAGCTCCGCGCGCCCATCGGCATCGACGTCGGCGATGGCGGGCGCGCCGCCGTTCGTGGCGCCGAGCGGCAAGGTCACTGGCCCGAGCAGCGGCCGTCCGTCGCCGGCGTAGAGCGCGGCCTGCCCGCCGCCGACGACCGCGATCTCCGCGACGCCATCGCGAGCGGCGCGATTGTCGTCGCCGGGGTTGGCGCCGAACGTGCCGAAGTCCGCGAACGCGCCCTCGCCGTTCAAGAGCGCGCCGCTCGCCACGGAGAACACGTCGTTGGCGCCGTCCCACGACGCGAGCACGCCGCTGCCGAAGATCCACGTCGTCCCGTCACCGGTAAGATCCGCCACGGGCGTCACGCGGCCCACAGGCGCCGTCGACGGGATCACGCTCGCCCCCATCAGCGCGCCCGTGGCGGCGTCCCACGCCGCGCCTTCGAACACCACCTCGAGCGAGCCGTCGTGCTCGAGGTCGGCGATGACGGGCGCCGACCACAGACAGCGATCGGTGCCTGCGTCGATGTCCCATCGATCGTCGAGCGCGAGCCCGGAGCTGACGTCGAACGCGACGAGCCGACCCCCGGCGGCGGCAGCGAAGATCGTGGGCCGCGCGCCCGCCACGAGCGCAGCCGCCGCGGGCGCGACCGTGGCGATGAGCGGCACCGAGCCAGCGACCAGCTGGCTCGCACAGGTAGCTCCGTCGACGACGCGGAGCACGCCGTAGAACGTCGGGTCGGTGCCGCGGCAGGCTTGGGCGCCACCGTCGGTGCCGTTATACGCGACGAAGACGATGGAGGGACGGCGCGTCCCGGGGTCATCGTCGAGGTTGAGGTCGATGACGATCGGCGTCGACACGACCTGGACGTGCTGCGGGAAGGGGTCGCCGACGGCGGGTTGCCAGCGGCAGGCGATCTCCATCCCCTGATCGAGAGGCGCGGTGCTCGGCGCGCAGAGCTCGCCCTCGCCCTCGCCTTCTCCCTCTCCCTCTCCCTCTCCCTCTCCCTCTCCTTCTCCTTCTCCTTCACCTTCGCCTTCGCCTTCACCCTCGCCTTCGCCTTCGCCTTCGCCTTCACCCTCGCCTT
>CAZONM010000367.1:0-6040 GCA_964580865.1 uncultured Myxococcales bacterium
CGCCGCCGAAAGACGCCCCGGGGCCGCGGGTCAGCGCGCACGGCGCGCGGCCACGCCGTAGGTCCCGTCGGCGCGCGGCCACGCGGCGGGCACGCGGCGCGTGCGCTCGAAGGCGAAGTACGCGGGCACGAGCGAGCGCCACAGCGCAACGGTGCCGAGGTCCTCCGTGTGCTCGAACAGCGCGTCGAGGTGCTCGGGCTCCAGGCGCCCCGGGAACACGTCGACGCGCACGAGCCGCCCGCGCGCCACGGGGCCCTGCGCCAACAGGTACACGCGCTCGATGGGCGCGTTGTCGATGGCGATGCAGCCAATCGAGATGCAGGTGCCGTGCACCAGGATGTCGCCGCCCGGCGACACCGGGCGGCGCTCGTCGTCGGCGCGGGCGCTGGCGCGCGCGCGGTCGGCGCGGTTTGGGTAGCTCATGCGCAGGCTGAGCCAGCCCTGGCTGTCGGGGTGCAGGCGCGTGACGACGTAGAGCCCCTCGGGGATCTGCAGATCGCCGCGCTCCACCTTGGGGCCGAGCGTGCCCGACTCGCCGCAGATCGCGTGCTCCTCGAACAGCACCAGCGGCCGCCCGCCGCCCTCGCCCGCCCACACCTCGAGCACGCGCTCGTGCTTGAAGGCGCGCAGGTAGAGCTCGCGTGGCGGCCAGGCGAGCCCGAGCGCGGCCGCGCGCTCCACCAGCGACGCCTCGTGCGCCAGGCGCGCGCCGGCCACGCGCTCGGGCTCGGGCGCTGCGGCGAGCAGGAGGGCGCACAGCGCCAGCACCTCAGGCCCAACGGCGCGCGTCGCGCGTCTGTTCCCGCGCGCCCTACCAGGGTGCTGAAGAATGCTCTTCAACACCCTGGTATCCCACCGAGGGTCTGTTGCCAGACCCTCCCCCACGTCGAGCAAGTCGACGTGGGGCCCCCACCCAAGAACGCGCCTGCTGGAAAAACTTCGTTTTTCCGCAGCCTGCTACTCGTGCTACCGACGGCCCATGCGCGCCAGAGATCGCGAACGAGTGCTGTCGGAGCTCACGAGCCGCGTGGTGGAAGAGACCGCCAAAGCGGCCCGCGTGGAAGAGGCGCTGGCCGACGCCGTCTATCACGAGCAGCGCCGGCTCAAAGAAGACCGCAGCAAGACCCGCGACGACGAGCTCGGCTTCTGGCGCGACGTGCAGGGCGAGATGCGCCGGGCCAGCGAGCGGGCGCTGCTCGATCAGCTCAAGCGCGTGGTGCGGCGCTACGGCGATGAGATCTGCGGGCAGTTCGACGAGCGCGTGTACAACTCGGTGACGCGGGCCGGCGAGCCGCTCATCGGGCTGCTCTTGAACGCCGTCAGCCCCAAGAAGATCTTCGGCGAGCTGTTCGACGAGCGCCACTTGCCGCGCTTCGATGACAGCGTGGTGCTGCAAGGCGAGATCCCGCTGCTGCACAAGCTGCGCGAGCGCGGCACGCTCATCCTCGTGCCCACGCACGTCTCGCACATGGACTCGATCGCCGTGGGCTACGCCCTGTGGAAGCTCGGGCTGCCGCCCTTCCTGTACGGCGCCGGGCTCAACCTGTTCTCGAACCCCATGCTCGGCTTCTTCATGCGCAACCTCGGCGCCTACACCGTCGATCGGCGCAAGCAGGACCCGCTCTATAAGCGCGTGCTCAAGGAGTACTGCACGCTCACGCTCGAGAACGGCTACGACAACATCTTCTTCCCCGGCGGCACGCGCTCGCGCTCGGGCGCCGTCGAGAAGAAGCTCAAGCTCGGCCTGCTCGGCTGCGGCCTGCCGGCGTACACGCACAACCTCCAGGCCGGCAAGCGCGACAAGGAGCGCTTCTACATCGTCCCGGCCACGCTCTCGTTCCAGCTCGTGCTCGAGGCCGAGACCTTGATCGACGACTTCCTCAAGGAGCAGGGCAAGGCGCGCTACATCATCACCGACGACGAATTCTCGCGGCCCAAGCGCGTGTTCGACTTCCTCACGCAGCTGTTGTCGCTCGACTCGAAGATCTTCTTCACCGTCGGCCGCCCCATCGATCCGTGCGGCAACGCCGTCGACGACGAGGGCGAGAGCCTGGATGCGCGCGGTCGCCGCATCGACGCCACGCGCTACCTGCTGGCCGACGGCCAGCCCGTGGTCGATGATCAGCGCGACGCCGAGCTGACGCGCGAGGTCGGCGAGCGCCTGACCGAGGCCTACGCTCGAGACACCGTCATCCAGTGCACGCACCTGACGGCGCACGCCGCCCTCAACCTCTTGCGCAAGGCCAACGCCGGCGTCGACTTCGTGCGCCTCTTGCGCGGCGGCGGCCGCGTCGACGACGTGCCGCTGCGCGACCTGCATGCCGAGGTGCGCCGCCTGCTCGACGAGCTGCGCGGGTTGCATGCGCGCGGCGGCGTGCGCCTGGGCCCCATCGTCCTCGACAAGGACGCGGAGGAGGTCATCGCCGACGGCCTGCGGCACTTCAGCATCTACCACGCGCAGCCGGCGGTGCAGCGCAAGGGCGACCGCGTCGTGAGCGGCGACCGCGCGCTCCTGTTCTATTACTCGAACCGCCTCGAGGGCTATCGCCTCGAGCGCGGCACGAGCCTGCGCTCGCCGCTCACGGCCGATCACCGCGCGCTCGCGAGGAGTGCCTGATGACGTCGAGCAGCTCTCCCAAGGTCGCGGTGCTCGGCGCCGGCAAGCTCGGCGGCGCGGTCACCGCACTGTTGGCGCGCGCGGGCGCGCGCGTGACGCTGTGGGCGCGCCGCTCGGAGGCGGCCCAGGCGGTGGCGCAGGCATGCGGCGCCGGCGTCGACGTCGCCGGCACGGTCGCCGACGCCTGTGGCGGCGCGCAGCTCATCTGCTTCGCGGTGCCGGTGGACGCGCTGCGCGAGGTGGCGCGGGCCGCCGGCGCGGCCACCGCGGGCGATCAGATCGCGCTGCACGCCTGTCGAGGTGTCGAGACCGGCTTCGTGCTGCCGAGCGACGTGCTGCGCCAAGAGACCTGCCTCAAGAAGATCGGCGCGCTCGGCGGCCCCCTCTACCTCGACGACGCGGCCCATGGTCGTCCGCTGGTGGCCGCCGTGGGCGCCCGCTTCGACGACGTGTTCCGCGCCGTGCGCCTGCTCACCACCAACACGCGCGTGCGCGTGCACCCCACGCACGACCTCATCGGCGTGGAGCTGTGCGGCGCCATCTCCAACGTAGCGCAGATCGCGGCCGGTCTGGCCGAGGGCGCGGGGCTCGGCGAGACCGACCAAGGCACGCTGCTGGTGCGTGGCCTCGCCGAGGCGGCCGCGCTCGGCGCCGCGCGGGGCGCCGAGGCCGCCACCTTCCTCGGCATCGCCGGCGTGGGCGACCTGATCCCGCGCCAGGTGACGTCGACGCGGCGCAACCGGCACCTGGGCCGCGAGATCGGCCAGGGCACCACGGCCGCGCGCGCCATGGCGAGCCACGCCGCGCTCGAGGGGCCCGTGACCGCACGCGAGGCGCGCACGCTCGGCGATCGACTGGGCCTGAAGCTGCCGCTCATCCAAGCCGTCGACGACGTGCTGTGGCGCGGCGCCGCGCCCGCCGAGGCGCTCGAGCGCGTGCTCGCCCTCGACCTGTCGCTGTCCTTCTGAGCGCGCGCCGCCGTGAGCTTCCTCGAGCGCACCAACGACCGCACGCTGCCCGCCGATTATTCGGGCGACGTGCTCCTGTGGGACATCGACAAGACCTACCTCGACACGCGCTTCTCGTCCTTGCGGGGGTTGCTCGCCATCCCGTTCGAGTGGGCCATCGACAAGCGCGCGCTGCCCGGCACCGTGCCGCTGTTGCGCGGGCTGCGCCACGGGAGTGCCGACGAGAGCGCGCTCGTGCCGCTCTACTTCGTCTCGGGCAGCCCGCCGCAATTGCGACGCGTCGTCGAGAAGAAGATGGTGCTCGACGGCGTCGAGCCCGACGGCATCACCTTCAAGGACCAGTGGGCGCTGGTGCGCGCCCGCACGCCCCAGGCCATCGTCGAGCAGGTGGGCTACAAGCTGAAGGCGCTGTTGCTCTATCGCCGGGAGCTGCCGGCGGGCGCGCGCTGGCTCTTGTTCGGCGACGACGCCGAGCGCGACCTCGACGCTTTCCTCACGTTCGGCCAGGTGTGCGCCGGCCTGCGCGGCCCGGCGCTCACCGAGCGCCTGCGCGCGCTCGGCGCCTGGCCCCCCGACATCGACGAGGTGGTGACGCTGGCCGACACCATCCCCGTGGGCCCCGATCCCGTGCTGCGCGTGTTCATCCATGAGATCCGCGGCCACCCCGGCATCGGCTCGCAGAGCGCCTTCAGCCGCGACGAGCGCGTGGTCAAGGCGCCGAGCTTCCTCGAGCATGCGCTGGTGCTGCGTGCCATGGGCCGTATCCGCGCGCGCGACGTGCGCGCCGTGAAGGACGACGTGGTGCGCGCCGGCGTCGACACCGCGCCGCTCCTGGCGGACGCGCGCGACCGCCTGGGCGTGCCGCCGGAGCTCGTGCGCGACGCGTCCTGACGCGCGGCGTGCCCTGGAGCTCGGCATGGGCACCTCCGGATCTGAGCATGACGTCGTCAATCCGCTCCCCCGACACGGGGAGAGTCCCGGTGGAGCTCCCTGGGGCCTGCCCCGATGTCGGGAGAGGCGCGCCGCAACCTCGAGGTCTCCTTGGGCGGGGACCTTCGGCGTCTGGACGTCCGGGACACGCCGTCGAGCGCCGAACAGGTTGGCTCCCGTCGCCTGGTGCAGGCTCGCGGTCGATGGCGGCGGCACATCCACGCCGGGTCGCGCCGCTACCTCGCCGCGAGTCACCCTGCCCTCGACCACGAGGACAGCGCCATGCTCGGTCCGCCAACCTCTTCGGTGCGTCAGACGGGCGCGACGCTGGAAGCGCTCGCAGCCCGGCGCCCACGGAGCTTCACCACCAGCCCCGCGCACGCGGCGACGAGCAATCCGACGGTGACGAGCTGCTTCGTCGTACCGAGGCCGGCCATGACGCCATCAGCGTCCGCAGCGAGGTCCGTGACGAGCTTCGCTGCGCCGTAGATGGCGACGAACATGAGGGCGCTCTGCCCCGCGAACCGGGCCCGCTTCCGCAGCGCGGACAAGAGGCCAAACGTCGCGAGGCACACGACGCCGCGGTAGAGCTCTGGCGGGCGCGTCTCAAAGCCGAGGATCCAATCGCCGAGGCTGTGGAGGCCCCAGCTCAACGCAACGCATCGAGCGATGACGTCGGCGACCGTCCAGCGCGGCAGCTTCACCGCCGCCGTAAACAGGAAGAAGAACGCGATCCAGCCGAGGAGGCCGCCGACCACGACGGTTCCACCGCGCCAGAGCTCCAGCAGCCGGATGGGCTCGCGCAGATATGCGTCCAGGTTGACGAGGACGAACGCAAGTCTGCCTGCCAGGATTCCCGAGAGGAATGTGCCGAGCGTGAGCTGGAGCCACCGCTTGGCGGGGATCCCGCTCCTGTCCGCATCGAACGTCCCGTAGCCGAGGGCAGCGAGCGCCGAGACCGCCAAGCCGAAGACGCCGTGCATGCGCGAACTATGGACCGGCGATTCGCGGGCGCAAGGTGGCGTCTCCGCAAGCGGCGGCCCGTGGCCGACCGGGCGGCCCAGTCGGTCGGACCCGAGCGGTACGTCTGAAGCGGACCCGCGTCGGTGGACCGTGGACCTCCGCAGCTCGGCTCGTCCGTGCCTCACGGGTCCATGGCGCGCCGGAGCAGGTCAGTCGTCGCGCCGTGTCTGCCAGGGGGGGCGCCGCGTGTCCCGCCGTCCACAGCCGCGCGCGCACCACCGCACGCAGACGCCGTGCGGGTCGCGTGCACGGCTCCTGCATCGGTGCGCTCGCGCGGGGCGCGCGCGCTCGCTTGCGCCCCGGTGCGTCGCCCGGCGACGCTGCGCCACTTCCCCGGAGGCCCCCGATGACGTCGACCAGAACCGCCGTGCTCCTCGCCGCCGATGCGTCGGCGTTGGCGCTCGCCCTCGCCCTTGGCGCTTGCACGTGCGGCGATCGCGGCGCCCGGCCCGGCGACGACGCCACGGGGGTCGACGGCGACAAGGGCGAGCCGCCCGTCGAG
>CAZONM010000368.1:0-6027 GCA_964580865.1 uncultured Myxococcales bacterium
CGCGCGCGCCGCCGGCGAACACGCCGAGCTTCGGCCGCTCATCGTGGGCGACCACGCCGGCCAGCGCGCGCGGCACGCGCATGCTCGGCAGCGCCACCCCGAGCGCGCCCCGCGCCGCCGCCAGCAGCGCCAAGGCGGTGTCGATGTGGAACACGCGGTCGGGCAGGTCGAGCGCGCGCGCGAGCCCTTGGTCGTCGACGATGGGGGCGGCACTGGCGCCGTCGAGCACCTCGAGCGCGGCCAGCGCCAGATCGCCCGTCTGGCGCACGAAGTCGCGGGCGGCGCCGGCCAACGTCGGCTCTACGCTTTGCCTATCATCGAACCATCGCACCTCGCGCAACGCCTGATCGAGGGCCGTGCGCAGCGGTCGATAGGGGCCGCGCTCTTCCTTCAGGGTCAGCAGGCGCTCGGCCTCTGGCAGGGGCAGCGCGCCGCCGTCGGGCAGGGTCACCAGCACCTGCTCGCGGGCGAGCGCCGCGCGGGCGAGCGCCGCGCCGCGCGCCAGGTCGTCGTCGTGCTGCAGGGCGCGGGCGGCCGCCTCGTCACCGTCGTCGGCGCGGGCGCGCAGCGCGCGCGTGGCTAGGGGCACCACGGCTTCGCCCCGCAGGGTGGCCACCAGGGCGCGGGAGGTCGCGACCGACAACACCGGTACGCCTCAGGTGCCGATGAACAGGCGCTGGTGCTCGTGGACGCGGTCGTTCATCTCCGCGCTGCGCGCCTCGATGGTCTGCTCGAGCAGGCGCCGTAACCCAGGGTGCCGCGCGCACACCTCGAGCAGCGCCGAGCGATCGATCTTCAAGAGCGCCACGTCCCCCATGGCGCGCACGCTCCCCGAGCGCGGCGTGCCGCGCAGCACCGAGAACTCGCCGAAGAACTGCCCCTGGGTGAGCTTGTTGATGAAGATCGGCACGCCCGTGGGGTCGCGCCGAAACACCTCCACCTCGCCGCGCTTGATGAAGAAGAGCTGATCGTTGCGCGCGCCCTCCTCCACGATGAGCTCTTGATCCTCCACGTCGACGAGCACGCTACCTTCGAGGAGCGCGCGCCGGTCCTGCGCCTCGAGGAGCGAGAACACCGGGCTCTTGGCCATCATCAGCTCGACCACGCGCTCCTTGTAGAACTGGAGGAGCGGCTCGGTGAACGCGGGGTCGTCGCGCTCGATCTCGTCGACGGCGGCGCGCCCGATCTCGAAGAGCCGGCACTCGTGGATGGCCTCCACGGTGGCCGAGCGCGGGCGCTCCGCCAGGAAGCTGAACTCGCCGAAGAAGTCGCCGTCGGCGAGGCCCGCGAGGTACACGCGGTCGGGCGCGCTCGAGCGCCACCGCTCAAGGCGCGCCGCGCGCTCCACGTTGGTCTCGTCGTCGAACCCCTCGGCGAAGGCGGGCCCGAGCTCCACGTCCTGTCCGGGCGAGCAGTACACCACGAGCCGCCCGTGCCCCACGGCGAAGAGCGCGTCGCCGGCGTCGCCCTCGCGGATCACGACCTCGCCCGGCTTCACGCGCCGCACGCGCCCGCACAGCGCGAAGCGCGCGAGCTCCGTGGGCCCGAGCTGCCCGAACAGCGGCACGGAGGCCGCCACCGGGTTCACCTCGGCATCGGAGCCGAGCCCCTCGGGGTCGCTCTCTTGCAGGATGGTCCACAGCCCGTGCTGATCGACGACGCGCAAGAGGTCGACCAGCTCCTTGCGGTTCCCGGCCGACAGGTCGCCCAGGCGCACCAGGTCGTCGTACGCCTGCGCCTCGGGCACCAGGCGCCTGGCGCCGTCATAGGCGCACAGCGCCTGCACCAACAGCCCACGGTAGGCGAACACGGCGGCGGCGGTGCGATAGGCCGAGAGGGCCGCGGCCGTGCGCTTGAGCTCGGCGTAGCGGTCGCCGATGGCGACGACGGTCCACACGTTCGGGTCCGCGCGCAGGAGCGCCACCAGCTCGTCCACCTGAGCGTCGCTGGACTTGACCACCGCGCCCTCGGCGCCGCTCTGGCTGCGCACCGAGCGGTGCACGGGCCGCATGCGCACGGTGTCGTCGTCCCACTCGAGCGCCGTGAGGAAGCGCGCCAGGTCGGCCTTGCCGAACGGGTGGCCCTCCACGGGGTTCGCGGCCAGGAACGTCGTCAACGCGTCGCCCATCTCGCGGGCCGACCCGAAGCGATCATCGCGCTTGCGATGGAGCGCCCGAAGCACCACGTCGTCGAGGGCGGTGGGCAGCTCGGGCCGACGCAGGGATGGCGCCTCGACCGTCGCGCCCATGACCCGCTGCACGGTGGCCAAGGGGTTCTCGGCGGCGAAGAGCCGATCGCCGACGAGCGCCTCATACAGCACCACGCCCACCGACCAGAGGTCGGCGCGGAAGTCCACCTTGTCGCCGCACGCCTGCTCCGGCGCCATGTACGCGGCCTTGCCGAGCACGGTGCCGCTGGTGGTCTGCGTCAGCTTGTTGCGCGCGGCGGCGATGCCGAAGTCGGTGAGCTTCACCTCGCCGGCCGCGGAGATGAGCACGTTCTGCGGGCTGACGTCGCGGTGCACGATGCCGAGCGGCCGCCCGTCGTGGTCGAGGAGCAGGTGCGCGTGGTGCAAGCCGGCCAGCACCTCGCGCGCCAGGAACACCGCCACCTCCACGGGCAGCGCGCGCCCGGCGCGCAGGTGGGCGCGCATGAGCGCGGCCAGGTCGGTGCCGTCGACGTACTCCATGGCCATGAAGTACGTGCCCTCGTGCTGGCCGAAGTCGAACAGGCGCACGATGTTCGGGTGATCGAGCGCGATGGTGATGCGCGCCTCGTCGATGAACATGGAGACGAACTGCAGGTCGCGCGAGTACTGCGGCAGGATGCGCTTGATGACGCACGTGCGCGACACGCCGCCGAGCGAGGCGGAGCGCGCCAGCAACACCTCGGCCATGCCGCCCACGGCGATGGTGTCGAGCAGGTGGTAGCGTCCGAAGGGCTCGCCGGCGGGGCTCATGGCTGCGTCTCGACCGCCGCGCGCGCGGCCGGCGCCATGATACACGAACCGCCCCCGTCGTCGGGCCCGCCAAGAGCCACGACGCCACGAGCGCCTTTCGCACCGACCCCCGGGTGTGCTTTGCTCCGGGCATGCAGCCACGTTCGGCGGACGGCTCATGACCGCGCGCCTCGCCTCGCCCCTGTTCTCCACCGCCGCGGTGCTGCTGGTCGCCGCGGCCGCGCACGCCTACGACGGCGCCTACGTGACCATCGACGGCGGCGCGTGGGACATCGAGGCCGGGCCCATCCCGTTCTCGCTCGAGCCCGCCGGCAGCGACGACGTCGACGACGACAGCGACCTCGACGCCCTGCGCGCGGCCTTTCGCGCCTGGGCCTGCGTGCCGGGCACCACGGTGCGCTTCGCCGAGACCGACGATCCGGGCGTGGTGGCCGTGGAAGACGACGGCGTGCAGTCGCTGTTCTGGGACGAGACCGGTGACTTCGGCCTCGGCCCGGGCACCCTCGGCGTCACGGTCGGCGACGCCGGCACCGGTGTGCGCCGGCAAGCCGACATCGTGTTCAACGGCTACGACTCCGAGTGGTCGACCGACGACACGCCCAGCGCCGTCGACGTCGGCAGCATCGCCGTGCACGAGATCGGGCACTACCTCGGGCTCGATCACCCGTGCGACAAAGACGGCGGGCAGGAGACCAACTGCAACCTCGGCGACCGCTCCATCATGACGCCCGCGTGGGACGGCGCCATCGGGCGCGTGCCCCTGCCCGACGACGAGGAGGGCGTCAAGGCGCTCTACCCCGACGACGGCGCGGGCAGCGGCTGCGACGGCCCCTTCCGCAAGGGCGAGGCGTGCTCGTGCGACGACGAGTGCATCGACGGCCTGGTGTGCGTCGAGCCGCCTGGGGGCGGGCGCAGCGTGTGCGGCGCCACCTGCGCGTCCGACAACAGCGACTGCGGCGGCGGCTTCGCCTGCGTGCTCGGCATGCCCGAGGGCGACGACCGCGCCGAGGGCGTGTGCGTGCCGAGCGCGGACAACGCCAAGCCGCCGGGCGCCGTGTGCATCAGCGACGGTGACTGCGCCAGCGGCACGTGCGCGCTGTTGTTCGATCTGGAGCGCTCCATCTGCATGGAGAGCTGCGACGACGACGACGACTGCACCGAGGGGCGCCGCTGCTACGACGGCTTCTGCCTCGGCGGCACCAGCCACGAGGCGTGCCCGCTGCCGCCGGGACCGTGCGGGTGCACGAGCACGTCGAGCGCGTCGACGTCGGGGGCGCTCGGCGGCGCGCTGGCGCTGGCGGCGGCGGCGCTCATCGCGAGGCGGCGGCGCGGATGACGGAGCGCCTCGCCGGCGGCCGGTTCACCGTGGTCCGGCGTCTCGCGCAGGGCGGCATGGGCGAGGTCTTGTTGGCGGAGTTCGCCGGCGACTCGGCGCTGCACCTGTCGTCCGGCCTCGTCGTCGTCAAGCGCGTCTTGCCCGATCACCCGAACCGCGCGCACCAGGCCGACCTGCTGCGCGAGGAGGGCCGCGTCTCGCTGCGCTTGCTGCACGAGAACCTGGTGGAGACCTTCTTCGTCGACGAGCACGACGGCGATCCGCTCATCGTCATGGAGTTCCTGTCGGGCCGCGCCATGTCGCAGGTGCTCGGGCTGGCCAAGAAGCAGAAGGACCTGGTGCCCGTCGAGGTGGCGCTGGCGCTCGTCCGTGCCGCCGCCTGCGGCCTGCACTTCGCGCACACGCTGCAGGACCGCGGGCGGCCGCTCGGGCTCATCCACCGCGACGTCAGCCCGGCGAACCTGTTCGTCACCTTCGACGGCCGCGTCAAGGTCATCGACTTCGGCGTGGCCAAGGCCGACGACAGCGAGATCCGCACGTCGACGGGCATCCTCAAGGGCAAGCTCGGCTACATGTCGCCCGAGCACGCGCTTGGCGAGGAGCTGACACCGGCGGCCGACCTGTGGTCGCTCGGCGTGCTGTTCTGGGAGACCTTGTGCGCCGAGCGGCTGTTCGCGTCGCCGTCGCCGTCGCAGACCCTGGCGGCCATCTCCGAGCGCCCGGTACCGCCGCCCACCACGCTGCGCGCCGACACGCCGCCGCACGTCGTGGAGCTGTGCATGCGCCTGCTCGACCGCGATGTCGACCGGCGCGTGGCTACGGGTGCGGCGCTGGTCGGCCTCATCGACGCGCTGCCCGAGGCCGCGGCGCTGCCGCGCGTGGACCTGGGCGGCTGGCTCTCGGGCCGGTTCCCCGAGGAGGCCGACGTGGGCCGCCACGAGGCGGCGCGCGCCGCGCGCATGCAACGGCGCGTGCCGGTTCCCCTCGGGCTGGTCGAGGGCTCGGCACAGCCGGGGCCGACCGGCGCCGAGGCTCCCACGCTCGTCATCGGCGCGCAGGCCATGCTGCAGGCCGTCGACCGCATGCGCGCCGACGACGCTACCGCGGCCGATGGGCCGCCGACGGGCCCCACCAGCGACGAGCTGCCCACTAAGCCCGTCACCGTGAGCCGCCCGCCGGACGAGAAGCCTGGCAGCCTCCTCGCCGATCCCGACGAGCCCTCGTCACCGCGCCCGCACACCGTGACCGTCGACCTGTCGCCCACGGCGGTCCTCCCCGCCGACGTCGTGTCGGCCGGGCTGCGCCCGCTGAACACGCCCCTCGAGGAGTCCACCGCCGGGCGCCGCGTGCCCGCCGGCACCGCCGCCGACGGCGACGGGGGCTTCTCGCGCGCCGGGCAACAATCCACGGCGACGCTGCCGGTGGTGGAGCGCGCCGGCTCGTGGATCCCAGTCGCGGGCATCACCTTCGGTCTGCTGGCCATGGCCATGGGCGTCGGCTTCGCGTTCGCCGCGCCGCAGATGTCGCCCGTCGACGTCTACGCCTACAAGGCGCCCGCGGGCCACGAGGTGCTGGTGGCCTTGCCCTCGCACGCGCCCGACCCCGGGGCCGCGCGGCGCGTCAGCATGACCGCGCCTGCCGTGCGCTGCGCGCCCGAGCCCGCGCCGCGCCTGTGCACCACCGCCGAGCTCGAGGACCGCCTGCGCGCCGCGGGCGTGTGGCAGCGCGCGTC
>CAZONM010000369.1:0-5966 GCA_964580865.1 uncultured Myxococcales bacterium
GCCCGCCCTCAGGGAGCGCGGTGGTCACCAGGCCTTGCGCCCGCGCGCTCGACAGCGCCCCCACGATGGCGCGCGCGCGCACGCCCGGGAGCTCGCGGCGCGCGAGGCGCACGGCGCCGCCGAGCGCCTGCCCAGCACCGCTCTCCACCGTGACGACGTCGGCGAAGGCCCAGGGGGCCATGGCGGCGTCGGCGTGCAGCCCGGCGGGGTCGTCGAGCAGGAGGCCCTCGAACGACGTCGCCAAGCGCGCGCCCGAGAGGCCGCGAACCGACGCGCGGCTCGGCGCAAAAGGTCCGCCGTCGTGGACCAGCACCGCGCCCAGGGCGCCGAGCGCGTCCTCGGGCGCGGCCAGCGCCAGCGCGTCGCCGGAGAGCGCGCCGCGCGCGTCGTCGATCTCGGCCGGGCGCGGCGCGCTCACGGTGGTGCTCGCGCCCTCGGCCTCGTCGGCCGCGAGCGCGAGCGCGAGCACCGCCGCGACATTCACTGGCGCGCGATCCGCACCGCGCGCGTGCCCGCGTCCGTGGTCACGCCCACCAGCACGTCGCCGCCGTGGGGCGCGACGAAGGGCAGGCCGGTGGTGCAGCCCTCCCGCAGCGTGAGCACCGGCACGGGGCTGCCGGGCGTGACGGCGCCCGCGGCCACGGGCAGCGCCACGTCCACCAGGCCGGTGCTGGCGAAGCTCGTCTGGTCGAAGGTGATGATCGCCACGGCCGCGCCGAAGCCGGCGATGGCGCCGTAGCCGCCCGTGAGGAACGGCGTGGCGGCGCCGAGATCGATGGGATCGCCGCCGCTGTAGCGCGCCGCCAGCTCGCTTGGCCCGATGGCGACGAGCTCGTTCTTGGTGGTGTAGCGCCCCGCCACCAGCACCCCATCGGCGGTGGCGCCCACGTAGCCGCTGCCCACGGCGCCAGTGCCCAGGCCGGCGATGAGGAAGTGCGCGTCCTCGCTCCAGCCGTACACGCCGAGCCCGTCCTGCGCGTCGTC
The DNA here is from genome assembly GCA_964580865.1 of uncultured Myxococcales bacterium. Classification (GTDB taxonomy): domain Bacteria; phylum Myxococcota; class UBA727; order UBA727; family VGSZ01; genus JACOUT01. Next base: position 985 of record CAZONM010000369.1, read on the forward strand.
GAGCCCGGCGCCGTTCACGATCAGCGCGTCGCCGACGATGGCGGCCGAGAAGTTCGCCGGCGCGTCGAGCCACGCGTCGAGGCCGTCGTCGACCGCGTGCTTGCTCACGGCGCCACCGAAGTCGCTCAGGCGCGTGTAGCCGGCGGCCGCGCTCGTGCCCTCGACCACGAGAAAGCTCGGGAACGCCTCGCTCCCCGGGGCCAGCGCCTGGTCGGCGGCGGTGAGCACGTCGAACAGGGGCGCGCGCGCCTCGCTCAGGGTCGGCCAGGCGCCAAGATCGTAGGCGATCAGGTCCGTGCCCATGGCGAAGAGGCGCGAAGCGCCGCCCGCGGACAGCGAGACTGCCGCCGTCGACACGTCCGCCGGTAGCGGGGCGCTCTCGACGACCACGTAGCCCGAGCCAAGCTCGAAGCCGCCGAGCACCGGGTCGTCGCACGTGGGGGTCTCGCCCTCGCCCTCGCCTTCGCCTTCGCCTTCGCCGGCCGGCGGTGGTGGGGGCGCGAGGCACGCGCCGGCGAGCGTCGCGCAGCTCAGGCTCAGCAGGGCCGCAAGGGTGGCGGGGTGGTTGGTACGGGTCATGGGCTCCTCGCCTGGGGGCGTGCGGAGCTCCTCGTCGACGACGGCGGCACCATGCAGCCGACGCCAGGAGGCGACTGTGGCGTGCCCGTTCTCGCGGGCCTGTCCACCGCTCCGTGCGAGGTCGGTCTCCTGGCTCGCGCGGGGCGGCGGCCGCGAGCAAGGCTCGCTGCCGTCGCCGAGGTCGTCGCCTTCCCAGCGCCCACAGGCACCAGTGGCTGCGCGGCATGACCCGCGCCGACGACCCGGCCGCGCTCACAGTGGCGGAACCGCGCCGGCTTCCCACCGGCTTCCCGTAACCCCGCAAGCGTTCCCAGTTGTCCCCTCCCGCCTAGCCGCTCGGATGCGCTCGGGGAAGAGGTGTGGTTTGCTCCCGCGCATGTCGTCTGCACCGGCCCCCGAGCCCCCCGCCGCGCCCGCCCCCGCGCCGGCCGCGCCACCCCCGCCGGCGCCGCGACCGAACCGCGCCAAGAGCTCGCGGGCGGGCCTGATCATCCTGGTGCTCCTGCTGCTCCTGCCGCTCGCGCTGTGCGCGCCCCTGTGCCTCGTGAGCGCGCCCGCGGGCGTGGCCTCGGGCACCGTGCTGGAGCTCGACCTCGAGGCGCCGCTCGACGAGGTGAGCGGCGGCGCCGCGCTCTTCGGCGGTGAGGGCCGCACGCTCCTCGACGCGCTCTTGGCGCTGCGCGCCGCCAAGGCCGACCCCGACGTGGTGGCCGTGGTGGCGCGGGTGGGCGGCGGCGGGCAGGGCATCGCCACCGCCCAGGAGCTGCGCGAGGCCATCGCCGAGCTGCGCGCCGCCGGCAAGCCCGCGTTCGCCTTCGCCGAGACCTTCGGCGAGATGTCGCCCGGCACCTCGGGCTATGCCCTGGCCACCGCCTTCGACGAGATCTGGCTGCAGCCCTCGGGCGAGCTCAACCTCACGCGCGCCTCGGGCGAGGCGATGTTCCTGCGCGGCGCCTTCGACAAGGCCGGCATCGAGCCGCAGATCTCGCAGCGCAAGGAGTTCAAGAACGCCGCAAACCAGTTCATGCAGACGGGCCTGACCGACGCGCACCGCGAGGCCATGACCGCGCTCTTGTCGAGCATCGAGCGCCAGGTGGTCGACGACATCGCGCAGGGCCGCCCGCGCCTGGGCGGCGCGGATGCCGTGCGCCAGCTCCTGAGCGGCGGGCCCTTGTCGGCGCAGGCGGCGCTCGAGCGCGGCCTGGTCGACAAGCTCGGCTATCGCGACGAGATGCTGGCGGCGCTGCAGACGCGCCTCGTGCAGTCGGGCGCGCTCGGCGCCGGCGCCAAGGCTCGCTACCTGTGGCTGCACAAGTACGCCGAGCGGGCCGACCTGCCCACGGGCGAGGGCCTCGGCCGCGCGGTGGCGCTCATCGTGGCGCGCGGCGCCGTCACGCGCGGACGCTCGAACGCCGATCCGTTGTCGGGCGAAGCCAGCATCGGCAGCGACACCGTGAGCGCCGCCCTGCGCAGCGCCGCCGCCGACGACGACGTGGCGGCCATCCTCCTGCGCGTCGACAGTCCCGGCGGCTCCTACGTTGCCTCCGACACCATCTGGCGCGAGGTCGCGCGCGCGAGAGAGAACGGCAAGCCCGTGGTGGTGAGCATGGGCGATCTCGCGGCGTCGGGCGGCTACTTCGTGGCCATGGGCGCTGATCGCGTGTTCGCGTCGCGCGGCACGCTCACGGGCAGCATTGGCGTCTATGGCGGCAAGGTGGTGACCGCCGGCTTGTGGGACAAGGTCGGCGTGGGCTTCGAGACCGTGTCCAGCGGCAGCGACGTCGACGCGAGCTTCTTCTCCACGGACCAGCCCTACAGCGAGCGCGCCCAGGCGTGGCTCGACGGCGAGCTCGACCGCATCTACGCCGACTTCACCGGCAAGGCGGCGCAGGGTCGGAAGATGCCGCTCGACCAGCTCGAGCCGCTCGCGCACGGGCGCGTGTGGAGCGGCGCCGACGCCAAGGAGCGCGGGCTCGTCGACGACCTCGGCGGCTTCTTGGCCGCGGTGGACGCCGCCGCCGCGGCTGGGGGCGTGCCGCTCGACGAGCTCGTGTTGCGCGAGTTCCCGCGGCGGCGCCCGCCGCTCGAGCAGATCCTGGCGGCGCTGTCGGGCAGCGAGGGCGACAACAGCGACGACGTCGAGGCCGTAAGCGTCGAGGTCCGCGCGCTGCGTGCGCTCGGCGCCGCGGCGGGGGTAGTCGGCGCGGCCGATGGCCAGGTGCTGCGCGCGCCGCTGCCGCGGCTCACGTGGTGATCGCGCCGCCCGCGCGCGGGCCGGCAGAAGGGTCGAGGTCGAGCATGAGCGTTCGGGTCTCCCTCATGGGTTCGCTGGCCAGCGTGGTGTTGGCCGCCTGTCATCCCTTCGGCCTCGAAGGCGAGTCGTGCGCCAAGGCCCCCTGCGCCCTCGGCCTCACGTGCGTCGAGGAGGTGTGCACGCTGGTGGAGCCGCCGCCGCCGCCGCCGCCGCCCTGCGAGAGCGACGACGAGTGCGTGCTCGACGGCACGGCCGACGGGCGCGTGTGCAACGACGGCGTGTGCGGGTACGCCGACTGCCTGCTCGACGTGCAGTGCGGGGTGCGCATCTGCGACAACGGCCAGTGCGCCGACCGCCACCCGTGCTTCACTGAGGACGACTGCGACGACGACCAGCTGTGCAGCGATGGCGTGTGCCGCACCGCCTGCCTGTTCGACGACGAGTGCGCGCTGCTCGGCGGCGTGCTGCAGGTGTGCGTGCAGGGCGAGTGCCGGCAGCGCTGCGTGGGCGACTTCATGTGCCTCGGCGGCATCTGCGAGGACAACATCTGCCTCGATCCCCAGTGCGCCGCCGACGAGGACTGCGGGCCGGGCGACTTCTTCTGCGAGGGCGGCCGTTGCGTGGCGTTCACCCCGTGCGACGAGGACGACGACTGCTTCGATCCCAATTGGAGTTGCAGCGACCTGGGCCGGTGCGAGGAGCGCCCGCTGTGCGACATCGACGCCGACTGCGGCGCCGACCGCTGCATCGACGGCCACTGCCGGCCCGCGCAGAGCTGCGCCGCCGACTCGTGCGACATCGGCTTCGAGTGCGTCGCCGGCAGGTGCGTGGAGGAGCCGCCGTGCCGCGAGAGCGCCGACTGCGACAGCGGCGACGTGTGCGGCGGCGGTCGCTGCGTCGACGCCCCTGCGGCGGTCGTGCCCGCCGCGGTGGTCGTCGCCACGCCGCAGGGCGCGTGCCCGGGCGCGTGCGAGCTCGTCTTGCTGGTTGGTGAGACGGTGCAGCTGCGCGCGCAGGGCTTTGACGCCGCTGGGCTGCCGGTGCCGGGGCCGGTGCCCGCGGTGACCACCATGACCAACGCCACCGCCGGCACCGTCACCACGCTCACGGCCGACACCGTGGGGGACTTCGCCGTCGCGTTCGGCGCGGCCACGGTGACCGTGCACGTGCGCGCGCGGCCCTCGGGCGCGTTGGTGCTGGTGGTGGTCGACGGCGGCACTGGCGCACCTGTGGCGGGGGCCGACGTCACCGTGGGCACCGCCGCGGTCGGCGTCACGAACGCCGACGGCTTGTTCGCCGTGGCCGCGCTCTTGCCCGACGAGGACACGGTGGCGGCCCAGGGCGCCGACGGCCGCGGCGTGGCGCTGGTGGGCGCCTTGGCCGGAGCGCCCGACCGCCTGCGCTTGCCGTTGCCCGCCGTCGTCGACGAGGGCGCGGCCGCGGGCGCGCGCGCCACGGTGAACGGCACGGGCGACGAGATCGGCGACACCGGCGTGTCGCTCGCGTTGCCGGCGGCGACGTCGGCGTCGGCGGCGAGCCTCGAGGCGCTCTTCGGTCCGCCCTTTGGCGCCGTCATCGGGGTGCCCGTCATCGGCGACCTGCCGACGGCGTTGCCGGCGGCCGTCATGCTCGACGGCACGGTGCCCGTGATCGGCTTCCAAGACGTGAAGCCCGAGGCGCTGGTGGTGGCACCCGCGGGCCCCGGCGCGCTCTTGGCGTTCGAGGGGCGCTACGACCAGCAGCTGATGTTCACCATCGCGTTCGGCGCCGATCCCACGGAGCTGGCGCTCGACCTGGCCGCGCAGACCGAAGGCATGGACGTGCTCGCGGTGGGCGGCGGGCAGCTTCAAGCCGAGCCCCTGGTGGTCGACGGCGCCGACATCGACGGTGACGGCGACGTGACGGAGCTGGTGCCCGACTACGCCGCGTTCCCCGCGGTGTCGGCGTCGCCCAGCGCTTCGCCCGGCCTGCGCGTCGGCCTGCGCGTGTCGTCGCCGCCCGAGGGCGCCAACGCGCGCGCCTTCGCCGTGTGCGGCGTCGACGCGGGCCTGTTCCTCCCGCTCGGGGTCAGCGCCCTGTTCGGCTCGGATGGAGGCTCGCGCGGCGAGCAGCTCGTGGCGCTTGCGCCGCCGGCCGCGCTCGAGCGAAC
>CAZONM010000370.1:0-5959 GCA_964580865.1 uncultured Myxococcales bacterium
GCTCAGCTGGGAGAGCGCCTGAATGGCATTCAGGAGGTCGGCGGTTCGATCCCGCCTGGCTCCACCAACGCGAGTGACGACGACAGCGGCGCCCGAGAGGGCGCCGTTGGCGTTGTGCGATCGATGCGGGCCCGCGTCGCGTACGTCGCTCGCCAGGGGGCATGCAGCGCGCGCAGCCGACGACGTCAGAGCGCCAGGTCGAACGACACGGCGCCGAGCTCTGCGCCCGCGCGCGCCAGCGTGAACGTTACGCGCCAGCCGCCGGCCATCGAGAGCTCCACGTTGCCCGCGTACTCGCCCGCGTCGTCGTAGGCGGGCGGCGCGGGGGTGTCGGCGCCGTGGCCCATGGCAGGCATGTCGGCGCTCACCTGCACCGCGGCGTCGGCCACGGGCGCGTAGCTCATGGCGCCGGTCTGCTCGTGCACGGTGAGGACGTAGGCGTTGTCGCCGAGGGTGGCCTCGCGGCTGTCGCCCTGCCCCTCCGAGAAGCTCAGCGTGACAAGGTAACTGGCGCCATCGGCCGCCTCGAGCGTGATGGCGCGATCGCTCACGGCCACCGGCAGGTCGGTGAACACCACGAGGTGCTCCTCGCCGTTCGCCGTCACCGACACGCGGTTGCTCCACGAGGCGGTGGCGCTGCTCGCCATGGGCAGCACCACGCTCGCGAGGAAGCGCCCGTCGTCGGCGGTGACGCTCGTGCCGTCGCGCGTGGGGCAGCCGTGCGTCACGCCGGGCATGGTCATCTGCCACGCCTGCGTGACGAGGGCGTCGGCCACGGGCGTCGCGCTCGCCTCGTCTTGCACCGCGAGCGCGATGGTGTTGCGGCCGGCGCGCAGGCTGGTGGCGCCGCGCACCAACAGCTCCACCGACACCGCGCCGTCGGTGGCGGTGGCGATGCTGGTGTGACCGTCGTCGACGGGCGGTGCCTCCAGGCACGCGCACGTCGTCAGCGCGGCCGCCACGGCGACCCATCGAAACCTCAGCTCACCACGCGCCATAGCGGACTCCCAGCGAAGCGGTGATGCGACCCGGGCGGTTCTGCCCGAGCGCGTCGATGAACAAGCCGCTCGAGGCGCTCGCGAGGAGCGTCCAGTGCGGATCGAACGTCCAGGAGGCCAGCAGTCCCGCGGTCGCCGACGTCGCCGACGATGCAGGCTGCGCCTCGCTGCCGATGCTCAGTGGCAAGTCGTGTGCCATGCCCGCGGTGGCCCCGAGCAGCAGGCCGCTCGCGATCGTGTAGCCGGCCGAGGCCGCCGCCGCGAGCGTTGGTCCATAGGACTGGTGCTCACGCAGATCGACGCGCACGAACGGCGCGTACACCGTGCCGCCCGCGTCCACGCGCGCGAACGCCGCGCCGAACGCCTGCTCGACGCTGACGGCGCCCGCCGCGCCCAGCGCGCCACGACCGGTGGCGTCGGCGTCGAAGCGCGCCGTGGCCTCCTCGGGGCGCACGCTCGAGGGCAGGAGCACCGACGCGCTCACCCCCACCGCGGGCCACGGCGCGCGCTCGCCGACGTTGACGAGCTCGTAGCGCACGCCGAGCTCGAGGTCGCCCACGCCGCCGCCCGCCACCACGTCGTCGTCGAGACCGCGGAGGTTCAGGAGCGCGGGCACCAGCACGTGGATCTGGCCGCGCTCGCTGAGGCGCAGCAGGCCGTAGCTGTCGACGCGCAGCTCGCGATCGACCCATCCCGCGGGGCTCGGCGTCCAGGCGCCGTCGGCGCTCCAGGTGCCGAGCGTCTCGGCGCCGGTGGCGCGCACGCCGGCAGCCGCCTGCTCCCACAGCGCCAGGCGTCCCACGCCGAAGAGACCGGCGGTCATGCAGCACACCGACGCGCGCGCCGGGAGCGCGGCCAGCAGCACCGCCACGGCCAGTGCTCCCAACGACGGGAGCCGACTCGGTCGGCGCGCTCGTGCACGCATCGGTCTTTCGTAACGTCGCGTGCCGCGCCTGTCGCCGCGACCGTTTGTCGCACGTCGAGGGCCAGGCCATGCGTGATCGCGCACCATCGACCGTGTGTTCGTTCACACCTGTGGCGGGCGCTTCTGGAGCTTCCGCTGCAGGCTGCGCCGGTGCATCTTGAGCCTGCGCGCGGCCTCCGACACGTTGCCGCCCGCGTCGGCGAGCACCCGCTGGATCAGCTCCCACTCGGCGCGCGCCAACGACACCTCGGTGACGGTGGCCGGCGGCCCGCCGGTGAAGGCCGCCAGCACCTCGTCGACGGTGCAGGGCTTCTGCTGGTAGCCCACGGCGCCCAGGCGCATCGCCTCCACGGCCGTGGGCACGCTGCCCCAGCCGGTGAGCATGAGGATGCGGGTGTGCTCGTCGAGCGCGCGCAGCTCGCGCACCACGTCGAGGCCGCTCATGCCCGGCATGCGCAGATCGACGATCGCGTACTCCGGCGACTCGGCCCGCGCCGCCGCCAGCGCGGCCGCCCCATCTTTGACGTCGCGCACGGCGTAGCCGCGCTCGGCCAGGGCCCGCGCCAGGCGCTCGCGGAAGACGTCGTCGTCGTCGATGACCAGAAACGATGCGGCGCCGTCGGTCTTGATGTCGCTCACCGGGTGCTCCTCACGCGCCGTGGTCGGCGAAGGTCCACGTGGCGCGCGTCCCGCGCCCCATCTCCGACGCGTAGGTCAGCGTACCACCGAGGCGCTCGGCCAACGTGCGAGCAAGGAACACGCCGAGGCCCATGCCGCGCCCCGGCGCGCGCGTGGTGAAGAAGGGCTCGCCGATGCGCTCCAGCACCTCGGGCGCGATGCCCGGGCCCTGATCGTCGATGACGATGCGGGGCGGGTGGGCCTCGATGGTCACGGTCACGTGCTCGCTCGCTTGCCGCGCGTTGTGGAGGAGGCCACGCAGCGCCGTGGCGACGGCGCGCGCGGGCACGCGCGCCACGGCCGCCGGATCGGAGCGCACCACCACGGCGTCGCCGCCGCCCACATCGTGGAGCGCGGCCTGCACGAGCTCGATGAGCGGCGCCAACGTCGGCGCCTCGCCCAGCGCCTCGCCGGCGTGCACGGAGAGCTGCTCGAGGATGCGCTTGCAGCGGCGCACCTCGGCGAGGATGAGGTCGGTGTCGGATCGCGCGCCGGCGCTGGCGTCGCCGAGCTGGTGCGCGAGCTCACCTGCCGAGATCGCGATGGTCGACAGGGGCGTCGCGAGCTCGTGCGCGGCACCTCCGGCCAGCGTGGCCAGCGCCGCCAAGCGCGTCTGGCGTTCCTCGGCGGCGCGCAGGCGCTGCTCCGCCAGCTCGCGCTCGGCGAGGGCTTGGCGCGCGCGCGACACGAAGAAGGTCACGAACACCGCGGCCACCGAGAACGCGATCCACATGCCGCGCAGGTGCAGCACCATGCGCGCGTGATCATGATGCGCGAGGTCGTCGCCGGCCACGAAGAGCAGGCCGTAGCCGGCGATGGCGACCAACGCGACCAACCATGCCGTGGCGCGCCGGCACACCACCGCCGCCAGCGCCACGTGCACCACGTACAGCGCCGTGAACGGGTTCATGGGCCCGCCGGTCAAGAACAAGAGGCCCGTGAGCGTGACGACGTCGGCCACCAGCACCGCGGACAAGAGCCACGCGGGGACCACCATGCCGGTGCGCCGCACCCACGCGTGGAGCGCCACGTTGGTGAGCGCGTTGACGCCGAGGAGCGCGGCCGAGCCCCAGGGCCCGGCGTCGGCGCCGAGCGTCCAGCGCAGCAACAGCACCATGCCGAGGTGCGCGGCCAGGGCCCCCCAGCGCAGGCGCACCAGCCAGCGGAGGTGGAGCGCCGGGTCGGCGCCTTGGGCGCTCATGCGTCACCCGCGAGGCCGCGCGCCGCCTGTTCGAGCGCCGCGCGCACCGCCTCTTGCGACGGCGTCGCCAGCACCGGGCGGCCGAGCGCCGCCAGGAGCACGAAGCGGCCGCCCTTCTTGTCCTTGCGCAGGGCCTCGAGGGCGCGCGGCTCGTCGAGCGCCAGGGGCGCGAGCGGGCCCAGGCGGGCGAGCGACGCGCGCAGCATCGAGGATACCGACGGGGGCAGGCCGAGCGTGCGCTCCGAGAGCCACAGCGCCGCCACCAAACCTCGACGGACGGCCTCGCCGTGCGACAGGCCGTGGACGCGCTCGAGCGCGTGGCCCACGGTGTGGCCAAGGTTCAGCGCCGCGCGCAGGCCGCGCTCGCGGGGGTCGCGCGCCACCACGCCCGCCTTCACGGCGAGGGAGCGGCGCACCCAACGGGCGGGTGTACCCGCGCCGTCGAGGGGCTCGCCCACGAGCCAGGCATGCTTGAGCGCCTCGGCGAGGCCGTCGGCGATCATGGCGGGGCTCACGCCCTGCAGCAGGCCGAACGACAGGCGCGTCTCGATGGGCGCGTGAAACGCGCCGGCGGCGTTCTTGGTCGTGCCCACGTCGAGCGCGGTCTTGCCGCCCACCGCGGCGTCGGCCATGGCGAGCGGCGTGGTGGGCACCGCGATCCATGGCGTACCGCGCCGCCACAGCGCCGCGGCGGTGCCCGCCACGTCGAGGAACGCGCCGCCGCCCACGGCCACGATGGGGCCGACGCCGCCGTGCTCGTCGAGCGCGCGCACCATGCGCTCGAGCCCGGCGACGCTCTTGTGCGCCTCGCCGCCGGGCAGGCGCACCCCCGGTAGGGGCGTGGGCACGCCGGCGTCGACGAGCGTGACGCCGCCCTGCACCACGAGCTCGAGCGCGTCGTCGCCGCGGTCGACCACGTTGACGTCATCGAGTCGCGCGTGCCGCCACTCGGCGAGGGGCAGCGGCAGCGCGGCTACCACCTCCGCCAGCGCCCGGGCGCTCTCGTTGGGCGCGGCGCGGCCGTCGACGCGCGCGCCCGCCAGGGTCGCGCGCAGCGCGCGCCGCTGACCTTCGCGCAAGCGATAGGCCACGCGCTGCGCCTCGCGATCCTCGGGCAGCCACGGGCGCGCGCCCCGCAGGCGCGCCAGCGCGGTGTCGTCATCGACGTCGAGCCACACCACGTGCGCGCGCGCCAGGAGCGCTCGATTGGGCGCGGCGTCGACCACGCCGGCGCCGGCGGCGATGACGGCGTTCCGCCCGTCGACGACCGCGGCGAGGGCGCTGGCCTCGCGCACGCGGAAGCTGGTCTCGCCTTCGCCCGCGAACACGTCGTCGACGCGGGCGCCGGCGGCGCGGCCGATCTCCTCGTCGAGGTCGACGAAGGGCAGCCCCAAACGCGCGGCCGCCAGCGCGCCCACCGTGCTCTTGCCGGCGCCCGGCGGACCCACCAGCACGACCGGGCCGACCAACGGCAGCGCGCCGGTGGCGACGTCGCTCATCGGCACCGTCATACGAGGCGGTGCCCCGTGGCGCCGAGGTGCGCGCGCAGCTGCGCCAGCGTGTCACCGCCGAATTTCTCGAGGAGCGCGTCGGCCAGCACCAGGCACACCATGGCCTCGGCCACCACGGCGGCGGCGGGCACCGCCGTGACGTCGCTGCGCTCGACGTGCCCGTCGGCGGGCGCGCCCGTGGCCAGGTCGACGGACTCGACGCCGCCCCGCACCATGGCCAGGGGCTTCACGGCCGCGCGCACCACCAGCGGCATGCCGTTGGTCATGCCGCCCTCGAGCCCGCCGGCGCGGTTGCTCCCGCGCCGTCCGTCGACGTCGAGGACGGCGTCGTGCAGCTCGCGGCCCGTGCGCTCGGCCACCTCGAAGCCGACGCCGAACCCCACGCCGCGCACCGCGGGGATCGACGCCAGCGCCGCGGCCATGCGCGCGCTCAGGCGGCGATCGGGGTGCGCGTACGAGCCGAGCCCCTGCGGCAGCCCCTCGGCCACCACCTCGAGCTCGCCCCCCAGTGTGTCGCCGGCGGCCGCGGCGTCGTCGATGGCGGCCAGCATGCGGCCGGCGCTCCCCTCGTCGACACAGCGGACGGGCGACGCGTCGGCGCGCGCCGCGCGCTCGTGAAACGGCAGCGCGAGGTCGGGCGCGCTCA
>CAZONM010000371.1:0-5945 GCA_964580865.1 uncultured Myxococcales bacterium
GTCGCTGGCGCGTGGGCGCGCCGCGCCGGCGGGCAAGGCGGCGCGCGGCCCCGGTGGTGGCGGCGACGAGGCCGCGCTGGCGCTCTTCACGTACCCGCTCCTGCGCCTGCCGTCGGCCGATCAGCTGGGCGGGCGCGGGCGCCTGGTGCCCATGGATGTGCGCGAGCACTATCGCGCCACGGCCGCGCGCGCCGGCCGCGCCATCCCCTTCGACGTCATGAGCGCGGTGCAGTCGGCCGAAGACGAGGCGCGCGCCGTGCTCGACGTCGCCTTGCCCGACGGCGCGGTCGACGCCGACGACATCTCGTCGCACTTCGACTTCGCCTATGACGCGGACGGCGCCGTGGAGGTGGTGGGCGACGGCGGCTTCCACTCGGTGGCGCTGGGCGATCGCACGTGTGAGGCGCGCATGCGCTACGTGGCGGTGCCGCGCGAGGAGGCGAGCGTCTATCGCGTGGCCATGCTGCTGAACCCGATCCCCGCGCCGCTCTTGCCGGGCCCCGCCGAGGTGTACGTGGGCGGCGAGTACGTGCTGACCACGCGGCTGCCGACGGTGCCCGCGCGCGGCGAGCTCAAGCTCGGCCTCGGCGCGGAGCAAGCGATCAAGGTGGCGCGCAACACCCGCTTCTCCGAGGCGCGCAGCGGCGAGAAGGTGGTGGCCATGGCCGAGCTGGCCCACGACGTTGACATCGACGTGGTCAATCACCTCGAGCGCGACATCGAGATCGAGGTGCGCGAGCGCGTGCCGGTGCCGGCGCCCGGCGCCGAGGTGGTGGTGGAGGAGCTCGACGTCAAGCCCGCCTGGCAGCCCTACGACCAGCAGGAGCGCGGCCAGGTCATCGAGGGCGGCCGGCGCTGGGAGGTGCGCGTGGGCAAGGGCGCGCGCGAGCGCCTGCACGCGCGCTACGTCGTGAAGATCTACGCACAGAACGAGATCGTCGGCGGCAACCGCCGGGAGGCGTGACATGGTGGCCACGACCAACGAGCCCGCGCTCATCACGTTCCACCCGTCGCTCGACGAGTCCCGCGCGCGCATCGCGCTGCCGATCACCAAGGTGACGCTGCTCGAGGATCGCGCGCAGGTGCGCCGCGAGGGGCCCATCACCGTGCAAGCGGGGCGCAACCGTTTGGCGCTGTGGGGCCTGGCGCCCGTGGTGCAAGACGTGAGCGTGCGCGTGGAGGTGCAGGGCGGCGCCAAGATGGTGGACGCGCGCGTGCGCCGCGCCATGCGCGTGGGCCAGGCGGAGCGGCCCGAGGCGGCGGCGGCGCTCGAGCGCCAGCTCCTCGAGCTCGAGCGCCAGCACCGCGACGCCGCGGAGGAGCGCATGCGCGCTTCGCAGCGCGCCGCCGTGGTGATCGACATGATGCACAAGGCCATGGCCGAGGTGCCCGAGGACGCGGGCTGGGGGCTCGGCCACCCGTCCACGTGGGCCGAGACCTTTGAGTCGCTCTCCGCCAAGGCGCGCGCGCTCTTCGCCGACGAGCGCGCGCAGCGCGCGGCCATGGAGCGCGTGGCCGAGCAGGTGGGCCACGTCGCCACCAAGCGCGAGCTGCTCGATCGCCCCGACCACCGCTTCGAGTGCGTGGCCGAGATCGACCTCGACGCGCCCGCCGCCGGCAGCGCGGCGCTGGTGCTCGAGTACGTGGTGCCAAACGCGCTGTGGCGTCCGTTTCACGTGGCGCAGCTCGTGGGCGGCGCGCTGCGCTTCACGTGTCAGGCGGCGGTGTGGCAGAACACCGGCGAGGACTGGCGCGACGCCCAGCTGGTGTTCTCGACGGCGCGCAGCTCGCTCGGCCACGAGCCGCCCAAGCTCACCGACGATCGCCTGCAGGCCAAGAAGCGCGAGCAGCGCGTGGTGGTGGAGGCGCGCGAGGTGGCCGTGCAGCACGCGGGCCTGGGGCGGGGCGGTGGCGGCGGCGCACCGCCTGCGAGCGGCGTGCAGCTCCCCGGCGTCGACGACGGCGGCGACGTGCAGAACCTAAAGGCCCTGCACCCGGTGACGGTGCCGTCCGACGGGCGGCCCTGCTTCGTGCCGGTGTTCACCTTCGAGGCCGAGGCGTCGACGTCGCTGGTGGTCATGCCCGAGCTCGACGGCAAGGCCCTCTTCAAGAGCGTGCAGACCCACACGGGCAAGCACCCGGTGCTGGCCGGGCCGGTGGAGCTGGTGCGCGCCTCGGGCTTCGTCGGCACCACGCGCACGTTGTACGTGGCGCCCGGCGAGCGCTTCGCGCTCGGCTTCGGCCCCGACGCCGACGTGCGCGTGCAGCGCACCACCGACGTCACCGAGGAGGTCGACGAGGTGGACAAGTGGCGCCGCAAGACGCATGCGGTCTCGATCTTCCTCTCGAACCTCGGCGCGGACGATAAGCTGCTCGAGGTCACCGAGCGCATGCCGGTGAGCGAGATCGAGCACGTCGAGGTCACGCTGATGGCCGACAAGACCTCCGGCGCGCCCGAGGTCAACGAGCACGGCATGGTGACGTGGAAGATGACGCTGCCCGCGTCGTCGCGCATGCGCCTCTCGCTCACCTACGTGGTGGCGTTCGCGCCCGGCGTGCAGGGGCTGTGATCGGGCGCGATCAGTCCTCGAGCAGCGCGAACATGTTGAGCGAGAGGTCGGCGCCCACCACGTGCGTGCCCGTGCTCATGGCCCACGCCGGCGGTAGGGTCTCGGAGGTGTCGGGGTCCGTGCGCTCGGGTCCGTCGAGGCCGCCGAACAGGTTGTAGCGGTAGAACAGGCGCAGCTGCACGATGTTGCTGAAGCGGCTCGCGTTGGCGACGTAGAGCGAGCCGATCATGCCGCGGCCGCTGTCGGCCCCGGGGTTGAACAGCGCGTAGACGCCGGCGCTCGGCTTGATGAGGCCGAAGTCCTCGATGTGCGGGATCTCGAAGAGCTGCAGGCCGCCGTACGCGTCGAGGAACAGGGCCGTGAACGAGTCGGCAGCGCTCAGGTCGGTGGCCAAGCCCATGCCGCCCTCGAGGGGGCCCCACGACACGCGCATGTCGAGCGTTCCGATGACGGGCGCGTTGGATCCGAGCGTGCCGGCGCCGCCCGCGCCGAAGCCGAGGAAGGCGAGCTCTTCCTTGTCGTCGAGCTCGTCGAACACCAAGCTGTCGCCAATCGAGTCAAACAGGTCGCCGAACAGGTCACCGGTGTCGTCGACGACGTCGCCGATGACCTCGCCCGCGCCCACGTCGCGGCAGCCGTCGGCGTCGTTGTCGCCGTCATAGTCCTCAGCCTCGTTGGGGCACGCGTCGATGAGCAGCCGATCGCCGTCGCCGTCGCGCAGCAGCGTGGCCGAGCCGCTGGCCACAAGCTCGTCGCGCGCCTTCTTCGCAGCGAGTACTTCCTGGCGATCGAGCTTGCCGTACGTGCCGAGGAAGACGTCGACGGCCTGGAGCTTCTCGGCGGTGGTGCGGCGCGACAGGTCGAGGAAGCCGCCGAGGTTCTCGTAGTCGCGGCCCACCTGCGCCTCGAGGTTGGCGGCGGCCGCGATCCGCTGTTGGTACTGATCGCAGCGCACGCGCGCCTCGTCGCGGTAGCGGTTGTCGCCGCTGACGTCGGCCAGCGCGCACCAGGCGGCCTTGCGGTCGTCGAGCGAGCTGCCGTCCTCCGACGCCAGCGCGCGATCGCGCGCGCGCTCGGCCTCGAGGTTGAGGCGCGACAGATCCGTGGGGCCCACGCTGTCGACGACGACGCTGGTGCCGGCGCAGAAGCTGCCGTTCCAGGTGGTGCCGACGGGGCACTGCACCGTGGCCGCCGCGCACGCGCTGCCGTTCCAGGTGGTGCCGGCGGGGCACTGCACGGCGCCGGTTGCGCAGTGCGTGCCGTCCCACGAGGTGCCGGCCGGGCATTGGATGGCCGCCTGCGTGGCCACGCACGCCTGGCCGCTCCACCGCATGCCCGATGGGCATGCCACGGCCTTGCATCTGCGCTCCTCCCAACGCGTGCCGTCGGGACAGCGGCCCACCAAGATGGCCTCCACCTCGGGGCTCGACTCGGCGACGTTCTTGGCGAGCACCAGGCCGCTGGCGTCGCCGCGCACGCTCGGCAGGCGATCGCTCGCCTTCAACGACGCGCGCATGGTGTTGGTGGTGTAGGCGCTGGCCTCGGCCAGCGACACGGCGCCGTCGCCGTTGCCGTCGGCCCAGCCGCGCACCGAGCCGAGCATGAGGTACGAGAAGGCAGGGCGCTTCTGCCCGGGCAGGGGACCCGCGAAGCTGTCGGACGACGACAGGATGACGGTCTTGGCGGCCAGGCCCGCGCGACGCACCGGGGGCGTCGCCTGCATGCCGGGGAAGAGCGCGCGCTCGCCGTCGGCCGACTTGCCGGAGAAGCAGGCGTCGAAGATGGCCACGGTGGCGTCCTGCTGGCCGCCCTTCAGCAGGTCGAGCGCCTTCTGCTGCGGCAGGCCGCGCGCCTGCATGGCGTCGAGGTCGGGCTGGGTGTCGACGCCGAGCAGCAGGCCGTCGTCGCCCGTGGGCGAGGGCGCGCCGTGTCCGACGAAGATGAACCAGGCCACGCCGCCGCGCGCGGACGCGGCCGCAGACTCACGCAGCGCCTTGGTGATGGCCACGTCGATGGCGGCGTTGTTGGTCAAGAGGCGCACGCGCTCGGGCGGCACGCCGCGCACGCGCACCAGGTATTGATACCAGTCGCTGGCGTTCTCGGCGGCGCCGGCGATGTCGTCGAGGAACGCGTAGTCGGTGATGCCGACCACCACCGCCACGTCGCGCTCGCCGCCACCGGCGCGCGGCAGCTCGCCCGACACCGACGGCCACGCCTGCGCCAAGGACGGCGGTGCGGCGCCGAGCGCGGCGGTCAGCAGGAGCATGGCGGACGCGCGGGCGCGAGAACGAGGGGCGCGAGCCATGCCCATGAGGACCTCCGGCGCACCACCATACGTCCCGCGCCGCGTGCGCGCGCAAGCGCAGTGGCGGCCTGGCGAGGAATGAGACGGTTCACCCACATCACGCGCGGCGCGCCGCAACGCGCCGCGCGTGTGGACGCGCTCAGAACGCGAAGCGCACGATGGAGCCAGGTAGCGCGCCGCCCACGTCGTGGAGCGTCGGTAGCTCGCGGCTCTGGCCGAAGGTGGCCAGGGCCTCGTCGCGCCAGTTGCGCACGGCGTCGCGGTTGAACCGATAGGCGCCGGCCACGGCGCCGAACACGCCGCCCGCATACCAGCCGAGCTCTACGAGCGTGAGCACGGTGGCAACCCCCCAATCGCCGGCGAGCCACGCGCTGACGGCGGCGAAGATGAACATGCCGTTCCACGTCGCCGAGGTGAGCGCGATGCCCCACTGCCCCAGGTAGACGTGGCCGAGCCCCGGGATGAGCGCCAGCGCGCCGGCGACGAGCGGGTCCTTCGCCTCGAGCTTGGGGTAGGCGTCGAGCGCGGCCAGCACGCCCTTGGCCTCCTCCGCGTGGCGGCCGCGCGCGTCCACCACCGCTTGGAAATAGGCGCGCGCCTCGTCGAGCTCCCCGGCGTCGAAGTGTCCCCAGGCGAGCAACCACGTGGCCTCGCTCTTGAGCTGCGCCTCGGCGTCGCCGTCTTCGACCAGCAGGCGGAAGCGCGGCTTGGCCAGCTCGGGCCGCTGGTCGAGCAGGTACGCGCGGCCGGCGCCGAACAGCGCCTGGTGGCGCAGCTCGAGGCGGCCCGCGCGCTGCGCGATGCCGTCGAGCTGACGGCCGGCGGCGTCCCACTGCTCGCCGCGCAAGAGCGCCTCGCCGATGGCCATGGCGGCGCGCTCGGCGTCGGGGCCCGTGCCCTTCATGAGGTAGAGGAAGCGGCGGTACTCGCTGATGGAGCGGTACCAGTCGCCGTCGAGGAACAGGTGATCGCCGAAGCGCAGGCTGTGTGCGGCCAGCGTCGCGTCGTCGCCGGTGACGGGCGCCGGCGCGGCGTCGGCGGGCGCCTCGGTGGGCGCGGCGGCGGGCGTC
>CAZONM010000372.1:0-5835 GCA_964580865.1 uncultured Myxococcales bacterium
CGGCCGTGACGCGCCGCGCGGCGACCTTCGCCCTTGTTGTCGCCGCCGCCGCCGGCGTCGACGCGCGCGCCGCGTTCCCCGCACCTGCGCGCGCGGCCAACACCATGGCGGCGACCGCCAGCCCCTACGCCACCGACGCGGCCCTGTCCGTGCTCGACGATGGCGGCAACGCCGTCGACGCCGCCGTGGCGGCCGCGCTGGTCATCTCGGTGGTCAACCCGTTCGACGCCGGGCTCGGCGGCGGCGGCTTCGCGGTCGTCCACCTGGCGGGCCGCGACGGCACGCCCAGCCGCACGCGCGCGCTCGACTTCCGCGAGCGCGCTCCGGCGGCAGCCACGCGCGACATGTACCTCGGCACAGACGGCGCCGTCGTCGAGGGCCTGTCGCTCGACGGGCACAAGAGCGTCGCGATCCCCGGCACGGTGGCGGGCCTGCGCGAGCTGCACCAGGCCCACGGGCGCCTGCCGTGGCGGCTGGTGGTCAAGCCGGCCGTCGACGTTGCGCGCAACGGCTTCGTGGTGACCGACGACTGGGTCGCGAGCTTCGCATGGCGCAAGGATGTGCTGACCCGCTTCGCCGCCACGCGCGCTGCCTTCATGAAGCGCGACGGCGCGGGGCTCGACGTGCCCTACCAGCGGGGCGACGTGCTCAAGCAGCGTGACCTCGCGCGCACCCTGCAAGACATCGCGCGCAATCCGCGCTCGTTCTACGAGGGACGTGTGGCCAGCGCCATCGTCGCCGAGATGCAGGCGGGCGGCGGCCTGGTCAGCGCCGATGACCTGCGCAGCTATGCGCCCGTGTGGCGCGACCCGCTGTGCGCCCCGTGGCGCGAGCTCGAGCTGTGCACCATGCCGCCGCCGTCGTCGGGCGGCGTGGCGCTCTTCGAGATCCTGCGCCTGCTCGAGGGCGTCGAGCTGCGCGCGCTCGGCTGGCACCACCCCGACGCCATCCATCGACTGATCGAGAGCATGCGCATCGCATACGCGGACCGCGCCGAGCACCTCGGCGACCCGGCCTTCAGCACCGTGCCGGTGGTGGAGCTGACGTCTCCCGCGTACGCCGCGCTGCGCAGGGCCGAGATCGACGACCGTCGCGCGAGGAAGAGCGGTGAGGTGAAGGCGGCCAGCGCGGCGCAGCTCGCCGCGCCACGTGAGAGCGCCGACACGAGCCACCTGTCGGTCGTCGACGGGGAGCGCAACGCCGTCTCGCTCACGTTCACGGTCAACTACGGCTTCGGCTCGGGCGTGGTGGTGCCGGGCACCGGCGTCTTGCTGAATGACGAGATGGACGACTTCGCCGCCGCCCCCGGAGTACCCAACGCCTTCGGACTCGTGGGCGGGAGCGCCAACGCCATCGCGCCGGGCAAGGTGCCGCTGTCGTCGATGACGCCGCTCATCGCCACCAAAGGCGGCGCCCTCTACCTCACGGCGGGCTCGCCCGGCGGAAGCACCATCATCACCACCGTGCTCCAGACGCTGATCCACGTCGTCGACTACGACATGGACTGCCAGGCCGCGGTAGCGGCGCCTCGCTTGCACCACCAGTGGCTGCCCGAGACCACGCGCCTCGAGACGCTCGGCTTCGACACCGCCACCAAGGGCGCGCTGGAGCTGCGCGGCCACGCGTTCACCGTCACGCCCGGCTGGGGCAACGCCATGTGCATCCGCGCGCTCGACGACGGCACGCTCGAGGGCGGCGCCGACCCGCGCGGTGAGGGCGTGGCGCGCGGCCGGTGATCGACCGCTGACGTCCGCAACAGCGCGCTACTGCCCGTCGCCGTTGAGGCGCGCCAGGAAGCTCTTGGCGGCGCGGCACTCGTTCGACGCCGCCGAGATGAAGCAGACGCAGGCGTACACCTCGCGCCGTCGCTCGACCTCGTTGGCGTCGAGGATCTGCGCGTAGAGATCGAAGGCCTCGTGGTCGAACGGGTTGAGCAGCGTGCTCTTCTCGAGGTCGGCGCGGATCTGCGACGGGTTGCCGCCGGCGGCGCGGGCCTCGCGCGCGCGCCGCACCAGCGCCTTGGCTTGCGCGGCATCCTTGTCGGACACCTGCTTGTCCTCGGGGCAGATGGCTGGCCGCTTGGCTGGCAGCACGGCGCCGGCCGCGCGCTTGGTGGGTGCCGGCTGCTGCGAGAGGGCCGGCTGCGACGGCGCCAGGATCGCCACCAGCGCCACCCCTGCGAGCGCGCCCGCCGCGGCGGTGAGCGCCAGCTGCACGCCCCGCGACAGCTTGGGCAGCTTCGGCAGGCGCGGCAACGAGATGGTGCGGCGCGAGCGCTGCACGGTCTGGTCGCCGAGCACGCGCACCGCGACTTGCGGCGAGCGCTCGGGATCGGTGTCGCCGCCCTCGACCTCGCCGCCGGTGGTGTCGTTCGCGGGCGTGGGGTCGCTCGCCGACGTGAGCTCGAGGCGGTTCTCGGACTGTCGCTGGTCGGCGCCCTCGACCCCGCGCGCGCGGAACACCACCGTGGGCTCGGTGCGCGCCACCGGCAGCGGCTTCTTGGTCTCGACGGCCTGCTGCTCTTCCATGGCGCGCAGGTTGAACATCACGGTCGATTCGGTGCGCGCCACCGGCAGCGGCGTCTCCTTCGCCGGCTCCTTGGCCTTGCCGCCTGAGCGGCCCTCGACCTCCGCCATGAGCGCCCGTGCCGCCGCCTCGACGTCGTTGGGATCGGCGAACGGCAGCTCCGCAGGCTCGCCCGACGGCAGCGACGCGAACGGGCTCGAGCGGTCGGCCGAGGTCGAGCCCGCATCGCGCTTCGGGTCCGACATGGTCTGGTCGCGCAGCGTGGGCACGCGCGTGGCGAACTCGGCGAGCGCGTCGGCCAGCGCGGTGCCGTCTTGCCAGCGCTTGGCCGGATCCTTCTCGAGGCAGCGCGCGATGACCTTGCGCAGGCCGTCAGGGATCGAGCGCTCGGCCAGCATGCGCTCCTTGGGCTCGTTGGTCTGCGCCGAGGTGAGCAGCGCCGCCGCGTCCACGCGATCGCGCAGCGGTCGGTTCATGGTGACGACGTAGAAGAGCGCGCCGAGCGCGAACACGTCGGTGGCGGGGCTCACGGGATCGCCGAGGATCTGCTCGGGCGCCAGGTAGTTGGGCGTGCCCACCAGCTGGTCGCGGCGCGTGATCTGCGTGCTGCCCTCGATCTTGCAGATGCCGAAGTCGCCGATGAGCGCGTTGCCTTCGAGCGAGATGAAGATGTTCGCGGGCTTGACGTCGCGGTGCACGATGCCGCGCTCGTGGGCGGCGCCGAGCCCCGCCGCCACTTGCGCGCACACCGCCGCCGCGCCGCCCGGCGGCACGGGCCCGAGGCGCTGCACCAGCTGCGCCAGCGTCTCACCCTCGACGTACTCCATCGAGTAGAAGAGCAGCCACCCCAAGTCGGGGTCGTCGGCCTCGCCGGCGTCGATCACGTGCACGACGTTGTCGTGGTTGACCTGCGTGAGCGCCTGCACCTCGCGCACGAAGCGCTGGCGACGCTGGTTGCGCGACTTCTCGGCGGCGCCGAGCCCGGCGACGCTGGTGGTCTTGAGCGCGATGCGGCGCCCGGTGTTGGTGTCCTCCGCCAGGTACACCACGCCCATGCCGCCGCGTCCGAGCTCACGCTCGATGCGGTACCGGCCCAGGCGCTTCCCTGCCCGCGCGGTGGGTTGGCGCGACACGACCCTCCCCTGCCTCGATAGCCCTCATGGTGGCAAACCCTGCTTGCGAAAGGCAAACCGGGCGGCGACAAGCTCCGGCGGCGTCGAGCCGTCGCACCGACCGCGCGCCGCCGCCAACCGAGGGCCTCGATGACCAGCAGCAACAAACCGCCCGAGGGCACCAAGCCCGCGTCGCCGCAGATCCAGATCCAGGTTCCGCCCGAGGTGGCGCAGGGCGCCTACGTCAACCTGACGCTGGTCAACCACACGGAGACCGAGTTCGTCCTCGACTTCATCTACATCCAGCCGCTCGAGCCTCGCGCCACCGTGCGCTCGCGCATCATCAGCTCGCCGAGGCATGCCAAGCGCCTGCTGGCGGCGTTGCAGGAGAACATCGCGCGCCACGAGGCGCGCTTCGGGCCCGTCGAGGACGGGGGCGGCAAGGAGCCGATGCACTGAGGCCGCGGCTCGGCGATCAGGCCTTCTTCTGCTCGGCCTCGACGGCGGCGATGAACGACAGCGCCACCACCTGACGCGCGTTCTCCAAGAACTCGGTCTCGAGGCGCAGCGCGCGGACCTCGGCCAGAAGGCGCGTCCACGGGTCGCCGGCCGACAAGCCGCGCAGGCCCATCAGATCGGCCACGGCAAGACACGCCTTCTCGGCGGCGTCTTGCGCGATCTGCCGCGCCATGGTGGTACCCTTCGACTCGCGTGACGTCGTGCTGTCGCGCCGGAAGGCCGCGTTGGCGACCAAGGCCTCGGCGGCCTCGACCTGCGTCACGGCGTCGCCGATCTCCCACAGCGACCCTTGCTGCTCGCGCAGCGGGCGGCCGCCGACGCCACGGCGCAAGAGCGCGTCGACGCCGCGCTGCAGAGCCTGGCGCGCGATGCCCAAGCAGCCGGCCGCCGCCGGCAGGCGCATCATGTCGAGCGAGGTCTGCGCGATCATGAGCCCTTGCCCCTCGCCGCCCAAACGCGAGTCGGTGTCGATCTCGACGTTATCGAACGACACCACGCCCACGGGCAGCGGCGACACGAAGCCCTCGCTCTGCACCGTCACCTTACCGGCCTCGACGACGAACATGGAGAACCGTGGCGTCTCGTTCGGCACGTTGGGCCGATGACGCGCCAGCACGACGAATTGATCGGCGATGGGCGCTAGGGGCACCAAGGTCTTGTTGCCCGCCAGCACGTAGCCGCCGGGCTTGGAGGTGGCGAGCAGCGGCTCGTTGCCGTCGAGGAGGCCGAGGCCCACCACCTGCTGCCCCGCCGCCATGCCCGGCAAGAAGATCGCGCGCTGATCGTCGTTGCCGCACAAGGCGAGCGGGTACATGCCCTGCACCTGTGCGCCGTAGACGCCGTCGCACATGCCGCTGGTGCGGCCGAGCAACGTGCGCACGACGCACATCGACCGCAGCTCGGGGCGCGGCGCCTCGCCCTCGAGCGCCTTGCCTAGAGCGGGGTCGAAGAGGCCCTCCTGGCCCAAGAGCGCCACGTACTCCACGACGGCGGCGGAGGGATCCTCGAGCTCCGTGGCCGTGAGCGGCACCAAGCGGTCGTCGCACAGGCGCTTGACCTTGGTGGCCAGGCCGCGGTGCGCGTCGTCGAATAGGGGAAGGAGCAGATCCATGGCGGCTCTTGTTGAGAGGCGGCAAAGGCTTCTACGACGGGGCCGATGAATGCAACGGGCCCGGGTCCCGATTGGCTGGCGTCGCTCGGCGCGATGGGGTCGCGGCGTGTCCAGAAGGCCACCGTCGACCACCAGGGTCGCCTGGTGCTCGAGCTGTTCGGCGGCGCGAGCCGCGAGAAGACCTGGCTGGCCGTGGACGGCGGGGCGGCTGCCCTCAGCGAGCGCCCGGCCGGCACGGGCGAGACGCCCCCCGCGCTCCAGGGCCTGGTGCGCAAGGAGCTGGTGCCGTCGGTGCTTGCCACGGCCGAAGCGTTGATGCCGGGCCTCGTGGCGCTGCGCTTCGAGCGCCCAACGGGTGGTCCGCGCATGCTCCTGCTCGAGGGCGACGCCGACGACCCGCGCGCCGTCTTGTGTGCCGAGACCGCCGAGGGACCACGTGTGCTCGCCTGCATCGGCGGCGCCGCGCGTCCGCGCGACGGCCGCGACCTGCGACGCGGGCGCGTGTACCAGGGGCCGCGCGCCGCGCCCCGTCGCGTCACGACGTCCCCCACGGACGCGCCCGCGGGC
>CAZONM010000373.1:0-5787 GCA_964580865.1 uncultured Myxococcales bacterium
CCAGTGGCCGTCACCGTCGACGTCACCGACAAGCTCGGGCGCGTCGTGGCCGGCCGTGTGCGCGCCACCGTGGCCCGGGGCAGCGCGCCGCTCGAGGAGCGCATGGTGAAGAGCGAGCTCGGCGGCGGACAGGTACGCTTCGCGGGCGCCGTTCCCGAGCCGCGGGTCCCCGGGGCCTACACGCTCTCGTGGGAGGTGGTGCTCGACGGATGGGACGGCAATCCCGTGCCGGTTCCGTCGCCCATCGGGGGCACACTGACGCGCAACGCCGCCGAAGCCGCCATCCGTGGGGGCGACGACGACGAGCTGCCCTGGGCCGCCATCATCGGCGGCGGCGCGGTGTCGGTGACCGTGCTGGCGGCGGCCGGCGGTGGCGTCGCCTGGTGCTTCCTCGCCGGGCCGTGCCTGCCGCAGAGCTCGTGGGTGCGCGTGCAGGTGTCGCAGGGGGCGCCGCCATGAACACGCGCTTCGCGCTGGCAACCTGCGCTCTTCTGGCGCTCGGCGCCTGCCGCGGCGCCGTCGTGAGCGGCGACGGGCCGCTGAGCTTGGCCGCGGTCGATCCCGCGCTGCTCGAGAACGCGCGCCTCTTGGTGTTCTCGTTCTCCACCATGCACACCTGCGCCGACCTCGTCGATCGGTCGCCGGGCAGCATGGGCCAACGGCTCGCGGGTGAGGACGCGCCCGTCCAGGCGGTGGACAACGACGGCGCGGTGAGCCACGTGTTCGGCGATGTCCCCGCCGACGAGCCGGCGGCGTTCATCGTGCTCGCGTCGTCGGCCGCGCGCGACGAGCTCGGCGAGCGCGTCGAGCTCGGCGACCTGAGCGGCACGGCGTTCGCGGTGGGCTGTCGAGATTACCGCGCGCAAGCGGGGACGCGCGTCGACCTGCCGCTGACGCTTTTTCCCGTCGGGCTGCGCTGAGGCAGAGGACGACCCGTGCGCGCCGCCGCCCTCCTGCTCCTCTTCGCCGCGCTGCCCGCGCGCGCCCAGCTCGAGCCTCAGCCGCGGCGCGCCGGCGCCGCCACCGCCGCGCCGCTGCCGCCCCCGCAGCTCGAGCGCGCACCGGAGCTGATCGCCGGCGCCGACCCCATCTACCCCGAGGAGGCGCGCGCCGCCGGCCGCACCGGCGATGTGGTGCTGCGCATCGTCATCGACGAGGAGGGCTCGGTCGAGCGGCTCGACGTTGCGGTGAGCGCCGGCGCCGACCTCGACTGGGCCGCCATGGGCGCCGCCACCAACTTCGTGTTCGCGCCCGCCTCCTTCTGCGTGTGGGTGCGCCCCGACGCGCCCCCCGACGCCGCGCCCGAGCAGCGCTGTGGGCAGCCGGGCAAGGTGGCCATCGACTACAAGACCACGTTCCAGCTCACGGAGGAGACCGTGGAGGTGCCCGTGGCCCCCGTCGACGAGGCGACGGCCACGGAGGGCGTGCTCAACTTCGAGGGTGTGGTGCGCGAGGCCGCCACCAAGGACCCCCTCGAGGGCGCCGAGGTCGTGGTGGAGGTGGAGCGCGCCGACGCGCCGGCCGAGGCCAGCGCCGACGAGCGCTTCGACCTGCGCAGCACCTTCACCGACGAGGAGGGGCGGTTCTCGTTTCGCGGCATCCCGGCGGGCGAGCACCGCGTCACCTTCACGCTGTCGGGCTACGAGGCGGCGTTCGTCGACGAGACCTTTCAGGAGAAGGAACGCACCGAGCTGGTCGTGTACCTGCGCCCCATCGACGCCAACAAGTTCGAGACCGTGGTGCGCCGGCGACGCGCACAGAAGGACGTCGCCAAGGTGGCGCTCACGAGGGACGAGGTGCGGCGCGTGCCCGGCACCTTCGGCGATCCGCTGCGCGTCATCGAGAACCTGCCGGGCCTGGCGCGCGCGCCCTTCATCGGCGGCGCGCTCATCGTGCGCGGCGCCAACCCCGAGGACTCGGGTGTGTACTTCGACGGCGTGGAGATCCCGCTCCTCTATCACTTCGGCGGGCTCACCTCGGTGGTCAACGCCGAGTTCCTCGAGGACATCAGCTTCTATCCGGGCGGCTTCGGCGCCTCGTACGGGCGCGCCACCGCCGGCATCGTCGACGTGGCGAGCCGCAAGCTCAAGCTCAAGGGCTTCCGCGGCTACGCCGAGCTCGACCTGATCGACTCCGGCTTCTTCTTCGCCGGCCCGCTGCAGCTCGGCGAGCTACCCAAGATCACGTTCGCGGCCGCCGCGCGTCGCAGCTACATCGACGGCATCCTGCCCGTCATCCTCGACGCGTTCATCGGCCCCGACGGCCAGGGCATCATCGCCGCGCCCATCTACTGGGACTACCAGACCAAGGTGGAGACCAGCCCGAGCGACGGCCACAACCTGTCGCTGTTCTTCTTCGGCTCCGATGACGATCTCTCCGTGATCCAGCGCGGCCTCGGCAACACCGGTGGCTTCGACGTGGGCTTTCACACCACGTTCCACCGCCTGGTGGGCAACTGGGACTGGCGCCTGGCGCCGGGTCTGACGCACCGGTTCGAGCCGTTCGCGGGCATGACGCGCGTCAGCTTCGACGCCGGCAACAGCGGCGATCAGGGTCCGCAGGTGGGGCTGTCAGCCGTCATCGACAATTGGGCGTGGGGCGCGCGCGACGAGCTCACGCTGGTGCTCGACGACCTCGTGACCATGCGCGGCGGCCTCGACTACCTGGGCCAGACCTTCGGCGTCGAGTTCGACGTGCCGCTGCCCATCGAGATCGGCGCGTTCCCGCGGGTGTTCCCGCGCGTCGAGGGCTCGAACCAGACCTTCGGCACGCACGGCATGGGCAACGCGGTGGCGCTGTGGGCCGAGGCCGAGCTGTCCCCGGTGCCTGGCCTCAAGGTCGTGCCAGGCGTGCGCGCCGAATACACGCTGGTGTCGTTCTTCCCCGACAAGCTGCCGGACGGCAGCACGTCCAACGCGGCCGACGTGGCGCTGTTCCACCTCGACCCGCGCCTGACTGCGCGGCTCGAGGTGCTGCGCGGCACCACGCTCAAGGGCGCGGCCGGCATCTATCGGCAGACACCCCAGGGTCCCGAGCTCGCCCCCGAGGGCGGCAACCCCGACCTGCTCGAGCCGCGCGCGGTGCAGCTCATCGGCGGCGTGGAGCAGCGGCTGACGCGCGACATCAACGTCGACGTGCAGCTCTACCTCACCAACCGCGATCTCTTGGTGCAAGACAGCGACCGCATGCGCTCGGAGAACGACGGCAGCGGCGAGGTCGACCCGCTCTTCTACGACAACGGGGGGCGCGGCAGCACCATCGGCGCCGAGCTGCTGCTGCGCCACGAGATCACCGAGCACTTCTACGGCTGGATCGCCTACACGCTGTCGCGCACGGTGCAGGACCTCGACGACGACGACGACCGCACGCGGCTCACCGACTTCGACCAGACGCACATCTTGACCGTGGTGGCGCAGACCAACCTGCCGTGGGCGTTCACGCTGGGCGCGCGCTTCCGCGTGGTGACGGGCTCGCCCACCAACTTGCCCCTCGGCGCCATCCACGACCTCGACACCACCGACTACCGCGGCCTCGGCACCACGCCGCAGTCGTCGCGCCTGCCGGCGTTCCACCAGCTCGATCTGCGGGTGGACCGCAAGTTCGTCTTCGATACGTTCTCGTTCACGGCCTACCTGGACCTGCTCAACGTGTACAACCAAGAGAACGCCGAGGGCTTCATCACCGACTACCGCTCGCGCGAGCAGGAGCCGATCCCGAGCTTGCCCATCCTGCCCGTCATCGGGCTGTCGGGGGAGTTCTGATGCGCGCCCTGACGTCGCTGGCCGTGGCCGCCGCCACGCTGGGTGCCGGCGCGTGCACCAACTTCGACCGCGAGGATCGCATCGAGGACATGCGCGTGCTGGCCGTACGCATGGAGCCGCCCGAGCTCTTGTACTCGCCGCTGTTCCTGCAGCCCGCGGCGCAGCGGCCGCCGGGGTTCCCCCTGCCCACGGTCGACGTCGCCGTGGAGGTGTTCGCCTTCGACCCACGCGGCGGCACCGCGCGCACCTCGCTGCAGCTGTGCCCGAACGACGCGGAAGACAACTCGTGCCGCGTGTACGATCCCGCCGAGGACCTGGCCGCCGAGCCCGAGACCGCGCGCGCCGAGCTCGCGGCGCTGCTCACCCCTGTCGTCACCGAGGCCGCCATCGCGGCCGACGCCACCCCCGTGGGGCGCGTGCTGCCGGCCACCACCACCTGGCACATCACGCCGGCGGTGATGGACTTCTTCATCAATGACGACGAGCGCGGCAACCCCATCCCCTCCATCTTCCCCATCACGCCGCGCCTGGTGGTGGACGCGAAGAACCTCGACATCACCGATGCCGCCGAGGTGCAGAAGGAGCGCGCCTTCAAGCGCCTGCCGATCTCCATCGACCTGACGAGCCCTGACCTGCCGCCCGACGTCACCGCCGACCTGGCGCAGGGGCTCGGCATCACGCTGTGCAACGCGCCCATCCCCGACGAGGAGTTCGCGCTCCAGGGCCGCGCCGCCTGCCTCGAGCGCCGCCTGCCGAACAACAACCCGGTGCTGCGCGGCTTCGTGTTCGAGCCCGACCCGTTGGTGCTGCGCGAGGGCTACGTCTCCGACGTCGAGCCCGAGCTCGGCGTTGGGTCGCTGTTGGCCGCCGACCCGGGCGCGCTCATCGCGGTCACGCCGGTGTTCTCGCCCGACGCGTCCGAGCAGTACCAGGTGATCTCGTTCGACATCGAGGCCTCCAAGGTCATCCTGCTCAACCGTGTGGAGGACCTGGCGTGCACCTGGTACTCCACGCGCGGCGACGTCAGCGACTCGCTGACCGCGCTCCAACGCGGCGACGCGCTCGGTATCACCTGGCGGCTGCCGTTCGACGCGCAGCCCGGCGAGCGCGACAGCATGGTGCTCGTCGTGCTCGACCAGCGCGGCGGCACCGCCGTGGGCGAGATCACCGTCGAGTACCGATGACCACGAAGGGCGGGCGCGAGCGCATCGACGTGCTCCTCGTGGAGCGCGGGCTGTGCGACAGCCGCGCGCGCGCGCAGGCCCGGGTGCTCGCGGGCGACGTCATCGTGAACGATCGGCGCATCGACAAGGCCGGCGAGAAGGTGGCGACCGACGCACACATCCGCCTCAAGGGCGACGACATGCCGTGGGTGTCGCGCGGCGGCCTCAAGCTCGACGCCGCGCTCGGCTGGTTCGGCGTCGATCCCGCGGGGCTCGTGTGCGCCGACATCGGCGCCTCCACCGGCGGCTTCACCGACGTGCTGTTGCAGCGCGGCGCCGCGCGCGTGTTCGCCGTCGACGTGGGCTATGGACAGCTCGCGCACCGCCTGCGCACCGACCCGCGCGTCACCAACCTGGAGCGCACGCACATCGTGAAGCTGCCGGCCGGCACGCTCACGCCGGCGCCGCGCTTGGCCGTAGTCGACGTGTCGTTCATCTCGCTCGTGGCTGTGCTGCCCGCCCTGGTGCCCCACCTGGCGGCCGACGCCCGCGTGGTGTGTCTGATCAAGCCGCAGTTCGAGGTGGGCAAGGGCGCCGTGGGCAAGGGCGGCATCGTGCGCGACGCCGAGGCGCGCGCCGACGCCGTCGAGCGCGTGCTGGCCGCCGCCGCCGCCGCCGGCCTTTCGTGCGAGGGCGTGCGCGAGAGCCCCATCACGGGCGCGGATGGCAACGTGGAGCTCGTCGCGGCCTTCGCGCGCGCGTGCTAACCACACCGCGTGCGCGCCTTCATCGTCGCCACCGGCACCACCATCCCCCCGTTCGACGAGGCGCCGCCCCTGGCCGCCTTCGCCGGCGGCACGGCG
>CAZONM010000374.1:0-5766 GCA_964580865.1 uncultured Myxococcales bacterium
CGCCCACGCTCGGCAGCGCCCCGCGCGTCGCCAACAGCGCCGCCGTGGCCGCGGTGGGCAGCGCCACCACCACCGCGCCCACGAGCGCGGCCGCGCCGTTGGCCTGCGGCGCGCGCGCGGCGCCGTGCCCGAGCTGCAAGAGGAGCGCGAGGTTGGCGCATGCGCGGTCGTCGGCGGCCGCGCATGCGACCACCACGGGCAGCGCGCACAGCCACGCGGCCGCGAGGCCGTGCACGAGGATGGAGCGCGCGCCATCGAGCGGGGCCGTCGACAGGAGGAGCGCCGCCTGCACGGGCGCGAGCGCAGCCGCGGCAGCCCAGACGTGCCAGCGCGCGAGCAGCGCGCGCGCCTCGCGCAGGAGGAGCGGCGTCACCGGTGCTCGAGAGGTCATCTCACAACTCCGGACCGACCTGGCGCGATGCACGCGACGGGAGGGATTGTGAGATGACCTTTAGCTGAGGGCATACACCACCTCCTCGAGGGGCGCGCCCACCTGCGCCTTGGCGTGCGCGCGCAGCTCGTGCAGCGCGCCGGTGGCCGCGACGCGGCCGTGCGCCAGGATGGTGAAGCGATCAAACGTGCGCTCGGCGTCGGTGGCGTTGGCCGTGGCGCACAACACCGCGCGCCGCTCGCTCGTCGACAAGCGCAGCACGCGGATGAGCGCGCGCTGCTCCTTGGCGTCGAGCCCCGCCAGCGGCTCGTCGATGAACACGAAGCCGCGCGGCACCAACAGCCCCAGCGCCACCAAGAGGCGCTTCTGGGCGCTCGGCGACAGCGCGCGCACGCGCTCGTGCAGCGCGTCGCCGAGCGCCAGGTCCGCCACCACGCGCGCCACCGCGCCGGCGTCGATGCGCAGGCTGGCGCGCGCCAGCGCCAGCACGTCGCGCGCGCGCTCCGACGCGAACGCCATCGCGTCGGGCACGTAGAAGACGTGGTGGCGGCGCTCCTCGGCGTCGAGCGGCACGCCGCCCAAGAGCACGTCGCCATGCGAGGGCGCCAACCCGGCCACGGCCTCGAGCGCGAGCGTCTTGCCCGCGCCGCGTGGCGCCAACAGCCCGTGCAGCTCGAGGGGCTTGACCTCGAACGACAGGTCGAAGAGCTGCACGGCCCCGCGACGCGCCGACAGCGCCGACACGACCAGCGACGTGCCCTGCTGCCCCATGACGGCGGTGCGCGGCGCGGTCACGGTCGCGTCCCCGCCGGCGCGTAGTCGGTGGTGGCCGGCGGCGTCGTCGACGGCGCCGCCGCGGCAGGCGCGTCGCGCGAGGGCGGCACCGTCACCCGCAGGAGCGTGCGCTCGACGCTCGTGGGGTTGTGCCAGTGGTGCACGTGCCCCGGCGCCCAGCGCACCGCCATGCCCCACGGCAGCGCGTGACCGAGCGCCGCGAGCCCGTCGCTCATGGTCAGCTCGTGCTCCTCGGCGCCCTCGTGGACGTGGGGCTCGATGCGCGCGCCCGGCGCCAGGCGCACGCGCGTCACGGCCACGTCGCCGCCCTCGTGCAGCCGCTCGAGGGTCACGCCAAGGTGCGCGACCGCGGGCGCGATGGTGCCGGCGGCGTCGCGCGTCACCGTCACCGACGGGCGCGCCAGGCCGCGCAGCGCCTCGGGCTTGTCGATCCGCACCACCGCGCGCCGCACCGGCGGCCGCGCCACGTCGGCGCTGGTGGGGAGCAGCAGCCAACGGGCCACGGTCTCGGCCGCGGCCTCGATGAGGCGAAAGCGCGCGCGCTCGAGGAGGAAGCGCACCTCGGCGGTCACGCGCGCGTAGTCGACGGTGTGGGTGACGTCGTCGGTGGCGCCCGCCGCGCGCAGGTCGACGTGCAGCGCCAGCCCGACCACCAACGGCTGCGTGCGCGTGCGCTCGTGCGAGTACACGCCCACCACGCTGCGCACCTCGAGGCCCTGGAGCTCCACGACGTCGAGGGCGCCGTCCGCGGGCCGCGCGCTCACAGCACCACCTGGCGGCCGCCGTCGACGGGGAGCTCGAGGCCGTTGACGTAGGTGGCGCGCCACAAGAACAAGATCGCCTGCGCCACGTCGTCGGGGGCGCCCACGCGGCGCAGCGGCACGCGCTGCAACAGTCGCTCGCGGCGCTCTTCGTTCCAGCCCTCGGGGAACGCCACGTAGCCGGGCGCCACGCTGCACACGCGCACCGAGGGCCCGAGCTCGACGGTGAGCGCGCGCGTGAGCATGGCCAGCGCGGCCTTGCTCATGGAGTAGTGCGCGTGGCGCGAGATGGGGCGGTCGGCGGCGATGTCGGTCACGTGCACCACCAGGGCCTCGCCGGCGGCGCGCAGGGGCGCCAGCAGGCCCTGGGTGAGGAAGAACGGCGCCTCGACGTTGATGGCCTGCATGCGCGCGTACTGCTCGCGCGTGATGGTGCCGAACGGCGCCTCCTCGAAGACGCCCGCGTTGTGCACCACCAGGTGCACCTGCGGGTGGCGCTCGCGGATGCGCGCGGCCAGCGCGTCCACGGCCGCGCCGTCGGCCAGGTCGGTGCCCTCCACCACCACCGCGCGGCCGCGCGCGCGGTAGTCGGCGGCAAGCTCCTCGGCCGACGCGCGAGAGCGGTGCGCGCACAGGACCGCGTCGAACCCGGCCTCGAGGAGGGCCCGCGCCACGGCGAGCCCCACGCGCTGACCGGCCCCGGTGACGATGGCGACGGGCATGTCCTGCTCCTCCCGCGGCACCATACACCGATGCGACGCGGCCCACTTGCCCGGCGCCGCGCAATCCACGACGATGCGGCCGTGAAGGTCAAGCCCAACGCCACCTCCGTGACCACGAACGCCGCTACCCGCACCACCACCCAGGGGTCGCTCGAGCGCCAGATGCAGCGCGTGCGCGGCGCCCGCGCCGTCGATGACCTGGCGGCGCGCTTCGCCTCGAGCCCCGTGGTGTTGATCGCGGGGCAGCAGTGCACGGGCAAGGGCACGGTGGCGCCGCTCGTGGGCAAGGCCATCGCTGGCGATGGCGCGCGCATCAAGGGCACGGGCAAGCTCATGCGCGAGGCCGCGCAGCAGGCGGGCAAGGACGTCGAGACCTTCGTCAAGTCGGTGCCGCCCGACTTCGACGTCGAGCTCGACTTCCGCGCCGCCAAGCTGGTGGCCGAGGGCGGCGTCGACGTGTTCGAGAGCCGCCTGGCCGGGCACCTCGGTCGCATGCTGCAGGCCAAGGGGCGCGCCAACCTGGTGAGCGTGTACCTCACGGCCTCGCCGCGCGAGCAGGCGCTGCGCTACCTGCAGCGCGAGGTGGGGCCCGAGGCGCGCGCGCGCGTCGAGCGCAGCGTCGTCATCCCCAAGACGGCCACGCTCGAGGAGGCGCTCACGCTGGCCGCCGCCGCCGACGCCGAGGTCAAGGCGAAGATCGGGCCCATCATCGATGAGGTGGGCGCGCGCGACGAGGTCGATCGCAAGCGCCTCTTGTCGCTCTACGGTGTCGACTACCAAGACCCCAGCGCGTTCGACGTGGTGGTGTCCACCGACGGCAAGACGCCGCAGCAGGTCACGGCCGAGGTGATCGCCGCCGTCAAGGCGCGCCACCAGCGCTGACCCCTGCGTGCGCTTCGCCCTCGGTGCGCCCTTGCTCCTCGCGCTCGCGTGCGCCACGGCGCCCGAGCGGCCCGCGCCGCCACCGACCGAGGCCCGTCGTGAGGTGCCGCGCCGGCACGCACCGCGCCCGGCGCCGCCCGCGCCGGTGGAGCTTGCGCCCGTGACGCCTGCGCCCGAGACCCCTGCGCCCGAGGCGCCTGCGCCGGCCGAGCCCGCACCCGTCGAGGAGCAGGCGGGCGAGACGGGCATCGCCTCGTACTACGCCGACTCGCTCGCGGGCCGGCGCACGGCCAGCGGCGAGCGCTACCGGCCGGAGATCGCCTCCTGCGCGCACCGCACGTACCCGTTTGGCACGATGCTGCGCGTGACCGCCGTGGGCAGCGGCAAGAGCGCCATGTGCCGCGTCAATGACCGCGGCCCCTTCGCCAAGGGCCGGCTGCTCGACGTCTCACGCGTGGTCGCCAAGGAGCTCGGCATGCTCCGCGCCGGGGTGCTCGAGGTCCGCATCGTCGTGGTGGCCGGCGACGGGCCTTGATCTCGCGCCGCGTCACGACGTCAACCGTCCGGTCGCGTCGATGTGCGCTCCCCCTGAATTCGTATGTCCGCGGGAGTGTGATCTGCGTCCGCTTTGTTACGCTGTGGCCCACGCCAGAGTCGCGCGTCTGCTGGGGGGCAGGATGCATGATCGGAAGAAGCCGGAGCTCGCTCCGGCGCCGGGGGATGATGAGATGAACAGGAAGGCGATGGCGCGACGGTGGGCAGACCGCATCGTGCGCGTGTATGCGGCGACCGCGCTGCAGGTCGCCGGCTTCTCCACCGCCGCGGGCGCGCTGGCGAGCGCGCCCGAGATCGTCGACGACGACACCAACGACGAGGCGCGCTACCGCGTGCAGGCCGCGCTCGGCACGGTGCTGGCGGCGCGCGAGGTGCCGAGCTGCGAGAGCGCGCTCGTGGCGGTGTACGCCGCGCGCGAGGCGCTGTTGCTGTCGTCGAAGCGCGAGCCCTCGGCGCGCGAGCTGTCGCGCCTGGTCGACGCCATGCACGCGGCCGCCGACGTCTCGCGCGCGTAGTCGCGCCGCCGCGCGCTGCCACCCTCGAGCCCGCCTGATCCCGCGCGCCGCTGGACCGCGCCGCCCGTGTGGCTACGCTCCCTCGGTCCGAGGCATGTCGCCCGGACGACACCCCCGCGGGTGCGCACTGCCCCGCGAGTAGGAGAGCGACCATGTACCCAGGCTTCATGCACTGGTGGAAAGAAGCACAACGGCACGCGGACAAGGCGGCCTGCCACGCGGAGGCCACGTGCGGGCCCGGCGCGGGCCATCACCGACGAGCGCGCGAGCATCACGAGGGCTTCGAGGCCATGGAGGACGGCGCGGGCGCCTTCGGGGTGCGCCGGCCGCTGCGCTTCATGGCCCACCGGCTCGAGCTGCGCGAGGAGCAGGTGGCCGAGCTGGCCGCCATCCTCGACGAGCTCAAGACCGAGCGGGCCCAGGCGGCGGTGGATCACCGGCGCACGGTGGGGGTCTTCGCCGACGTGCTCGCCGGCGAGAAGTTCGACGACAAGGCCGCGCTCGAGGCAGCAGCCATCCGGGTGGCGAGCGCCGAGCGCCTGCGCGACGCGGTGGTGCGGGCGCTGCGGCGCACCCACGCCATGCTCGACGTCGACCAGCGCAAGCAGCTCGCCTACCTGTTGCGCTCGGGCCAGCTGACCATCTGAGGCCGGGTTGACGCGGGGCCTTCCCGTTTGACGCGTCTGGCCGGGTAGGCCAGACGCGTCGCCATGCCTGGTGTCGACGACAACGAGCCCTCGCCCCCCGCCCCGATCACCGCCGACGGCGCGCCCGCGCAGTCCGGCGACGCCACTTCGGCCGCCGTCAAGGTCACCGCCGTCGACACCGGCCGTCGCATCGACCCGTCGGCCCTGCAGCGGACGCGCCCCAGCGTGTCGCGCGGCGACGATCGCAAGGGACCTCGGCCCGAGCGCACGGGCCCCGTCGTCGAGCGCATCAACGTGCGGCGCGCCGAGCAGACGGCCGAGGGCGAGCACGACGCCACCGTCGAGGGCGCGCCGGCCCCCGACGCCACCACCGTGGAGCGCCCGCTCACGCACCACGCCGACGCCCCCGAGGGCGAGCGCCCGCCCCGCCGCGAGGGGCGCCCCGGCGGTAGATCGGAAGAGCACACGTCTGAACTCCAGTCACA
The DNA here is from genome assembly GCA_964580865.1 of uncultured Myxococcales bacterium. Taxonomy (GTDB): domain Bacteria; phylum Myxococcota; class UBA727; order UBA727; family VGSZ01; genus JACOUT01. The sequence continues at coordinate 5,754 of CAZONM010000374.1, forward strand.
ACGTGATATCTCG
>CAZONM010000375.1:0-5759 GCA_964580865.1 uncultured Myxococcales bacterium
GCCGATCTACACGCGCATGAGCGATGGCGCCATTCCTCGACGAGCGCACGGTGGTGCCGCGCGCACGCGCGCTGGCGGGCACCTTGTGGCGCCGGGCCGGCGACCTGCCGCAGGCGCGCGCGCTGTTGGCGGCGGCCGTGTCCGAGGACCCCGGCGACGTCGAGGCGCTGCGCGAGCTGGCCTCCGTGTGCTTGGCGCAGGGCGACCTGGCGGCCGCGCTGGCCGCGTCGCTCGACGCCTACCGGCGGCAGCCCACCGATCCCGGCCTGGTGTGCAACGTGGGCGTGTGCCACCTGGGGCTCGGCGCCCTCGACGAGGCGGCCGAGTACATCGACATCGCGCTTCGGCTCGACCCGAAGGACCCGATCATCGGGCGCGCCAAGGAGGCGCTCACGCGCGCCCGCACGGCTTGATCGCACCGCTTGACCGCACCGCTTGACCGCGGCGCCGGCGTCGAGGAAGGTCGCGCCATGTCGACCACCCTGCTCGAGCGCCAGCGCACGCACACCTGCAACCAGCTGACCAAGGCCGACCTCGGCAAGGAGGTGGTCTTGATGGGGTGGGTCGACTCGAACCGCGACCACCACGGGCGCATCTTCATCGACCTGCGCGATCGCTACGGCGTCACGCAGCTGGTGTTCAAGCCCGAGCAAGACGCGGCGCTGCGCGATCGCGCGCACCAGCTCGGCCGCGAGTACTGCATCGGCATCCGCGGTGTCGTCGAGGATCGCGTGAAGAACGGCGGCTCGCCGAACCCGCGCCTGCAGACGGGCGAGGTCGAGATCAGCGCCGTGGAGCTCGTGCTGTTCAACGCCGCCGAGACGCCGCCCTTCCTGGTCGAGGACAAGATCGAGACCTCCGAGGAGAAGCGCCTCGCCCACCGCACCGTCGACCTGCGGCGCCCGCGCCTGCAGCGAAACCTGATCATCCGCCACAAGCTGATGCAGGCGGCGCGCCGCTACCTCGACGGGCAGGGCTTCTTGGAGATGGAGACGCCGCTCCTCGTGAAGTACACGCCCGGCGGCGCGCGCAACTTCCTGGTGCCCTCGCGCCTGAACCCCGGCAAGTTCTACGCGCTCGCCGAGAGCCCGCAGCTCTACAAGCAGATGTTCATGATGGCGGGGCTCGACCGGTACTTCCAAATCGTCAAGTGCTTCCGCGACGAGGACCTGCGCGGCGATCGCCAGCCCGAGTTCACGCAGATCGATATCGAGCTGTCGTGGGCCACCGAGGCCGTGGTGCAGACCATGGTCGAGGGCCTGGTGGCCGAGATGTTCCAAGCGGCGCTCGGCGTCACCGTCGCGCGGCCCTTCCAGCGCATGAGCTACGACGAGGCCATGGCGCGCTTCGGCTCCGACAAGCCCGACCTGCGCTTCGGCATGGAGCACACCGACATCACCGCCGTGGTGAAGCAGCACAACGGCGGCGGCATCAAGCTCTTCGCCGACGTGGTGGCCACCCCCGGCAACATCATCAAGGTGATGGTGATCGACAAGCAGTACGAGATGTCGCGCACCGAGGTCGACAAGCTCGAGGACGTGGCCAAGGGCATGGGCAGCAAGGGCGTGGGTCGCGTGCGCCTCGACGAGAGCGGCCAGTGGACGCAAGGCCCCTTCGGCAAGGCCGTGACGCCCGAGCTGCGCGCCGAGGTGAACGCGCTGTGCGGCGCCAAGCCCGGCGACGTCATCCTCTTTCAGCTCGGCAAGCCCAGCATCGTGCACACGGTGCTCGGCGGGCTGCGCCTGCACCTGCGCGACAAGCTCAACCTCGTCGAGCACGACGAGCACGGCGTGTCGAAGCAGTGGAAGATCTTGTGGGTCACCGACTTCCCGCTCTTCGAGCACGACGAGGAGAAGAAGACGCACGTGGCCGCGCACCACCCGTTCACGTCGCCGGTTGCGGGCCACGAGGACAAGCTCACGAGCGACCCGGGCAGCTGCCGCGCGCGCGCCTACGACCTGGTCTTGAACGGCAACGAGGTGGCCGGCGGCTCCATCCGCATCCACGACGGCGCCGTGCAAGCCAAGGTGTTCGCGGCGCTCGGCATCTCCGAGGAGGAGCGGCAGAAGAAGTTCGGCTTCCTGCTCGAGGCCATGAAGTACGGCTGCCCGCCTCACGGCGGCATCGCGCTCGGCTTCGATCGCTGGGCCATGCTGTTCTGCGGCGGCACATCGCTGCGCGACGTCATCGCGTACCCGAAGACGCAGAAGGGCACGTGCCTGCTGACCGACGCGCCCACGGCGGTGTCGGAGGCGCAGCTGGGTGAGCTGTTCATCGCGTCGACCGCGCCGGTGGAGTGAGGGCCTGGCCGCCAGCTTCGCGGCCCTCGCTCGGTGTTGCCGCGCATTGGCGCGCGCCGACGTCGCGTGCGTGACGGATTGACTCGTTCAACCGGTCGAGCGAAAGGCGCGGATACGTCGGGGGTTATCAGAATGCGGGCTCTCTCTCTCTCTCTCTCTCTCTCTCTCTCTCTCTCTCTCTCTCTCTCTCTCTGCAGTAGCTCAGCCCTCGGCTGACGTCGTGGCGGACCGCCTCGACGAGCTCGAGCACGACGCGACTACGGCGCGTGATCCCCTCGACCGCGAGGAGAAGCTCTCGTTCTTCAACCGCGAGAAGAACGTCCGCGCGTTCATCGCGAACGGTGGCAGCTTCGCCTTCGTGGCAGGTGAGCACCGGGTGGACCTCGACGCGCCCGAGCTGACCGGTGTGCCGAGGGCATTCGGCGCGACCCTCGAGGCAGAAGCCCCGCTCGCCACCACCCGCTTCATGAACACCGGCGCCGGCATCAGCCACACCATCGAGCTGTTCGACCGAGTGCTCGCCGACGACACCGGCGCGCTGGTGCGCTTCGCGGTTCGGGGACTACGCCCGGTCGTCTCCGGCCATGCGGACGTGCTCTTCCTCGATGCCGACGGGACCCCCCTGTGTCAGGGAAGTTGTCGGATCGCCGCCTGTGCTTAAGGCGGCTGTCTGAACACTGTGGGGCGAGCAGCGAGACGTGATCGTGGTCGAGTACTCCGAGGCCTGCAGGCCGGCGAGGACTTCGCGCACGCGATCGCCGTCGGGCGCTTCCGGGGCAGCACCTATCCACCGGTGGTGGCCGTGGGGGCTCCGCTCAACGACACTGGCGGAACCGACAAGGGCGCGGTGCGCTTTTTCTTCCTCAACGGCACGTCGCTGCCAGTGAACAACATCGGCGCCAACATCACGCTCAGCGGCCAGTCGACCGGCGACAAGCTCGGCATGTCGCTCGCGAATACCGGCACTTCGATGATGACCGGCGGCGACAACGTCGCCGCCGGCGCGCCGGGCAACGGCGGCAAGCTCCACGTCTACACCTACAGCTCGACCGGGCCGCTCTCGAGCCCGCCCCGGGTCACGGGCGCAGATGTGGGGTGCGCCGCGAGCTTCGGTACCTACGTCGCGGGGCCGGGCAACGTCGACGGCTCCGTGCGCGACGACGTGCTGGTGGGCGGGCCGCAGTGCGGCACCAGCAGCGAGGGCAAGGCGTGGCTCGTCACGTCCACGGGGTCCTACGGAGTGGCGGTCTCGGCCTGGAGCTTCGAGTCGAACGAGGCCAACGCCGAGCTGGGCGTGGTCGCGGGCGTCGGTGACATCGACGGCGACGCGCGCCCGGACTTCGCCGTGGGCGCCCCCAAGATGAACGCCGGCGGCACGGACCGCGGCAAGGTGTGGTTCTTCCGTGGAGCCGCAGGCATCCCGTCGACGACGGCGTTCGGCAGCCTCTATTCGCCCACGAGCAACGCGCTGTTCGGCGCGGCCATCGCGGGCGGGCGCGACGTCAACAACGACGGGCTCGCCGATTGGATCATTGGCGCGCCCGCCTTCTCCAACGACGTCAACACCCCGAACGAAGGTCGCATCTATGTGTATCATGGGCACCGTGGGAGCTTCTCGGACCACCGGTATCACGTGAGCGAGGGCAACGGCGCCGACCTGAGGCGCGGCGCTGCCGTCGCCATGGGCAACGTCAACGGCACCGACGACGGCGCCGTCTACGGCGACGTCGCGTTCGGCTCTCCCGGCAGCGACAACGGGCTCGTCCGCGAGGGCTTCGTCTTCGTGCGCAAGGGTATCTGGTGACACCCCCGCGAGCCGGCGCTGCGCTCGCAGGGGCGCTCGTCTCGGCGCTCGCCGCGGCGAGCGCGTGCGACCCGGTGGAGCCGCTCGCGCGCGACGACGCCGGCGCGAGTGACGCCGGTTCAGGCCCGGACGCCGGCACACTTCCACAGCACGACGCGGGCCCGCCTCCCGAGGACGCCGGCCCGCCCGCCGACGCCGGCTTCCCGCCCGACGCCGGCCCCACCTGCGTCTTCGACGACAACCCGATCGTGCCCTTCGCCTGCGAAGGCGACGAGGACTTCTGCGCGCCCGTGCCCGACCGTCCGGAGCCGTCCGGTGACCTGCTCGCGGGTTGGTCACGCATCGAGGGCGACGACGTGGTCATCGACCTGCGTTTCCTGGCTGCGCCGTTTCGGCTGGCGACCGAAGTTGAGAGCATCCACCTGCTTTTTGAGCACAACACGTTGCCGCCGTACGAAGGGCTTTCAGATCATAGGGATCCCCTGGTCAGCCAGTCCCTCTGGGGTGGCCTAGAGGCCAAGGTGGGGAACAGCAACTACGGAGAGTGCCGGGGCTACCCACCGCCTTGTGTGTTGGTCGAGCCCGAGCTCCCGTACGACCGATGTCAGGTGGCACTCGGAGTCGAATCTCCGGTGATGCGCGTACGGGTACCGATCGACCTCGCGGCCAACGCCGATGGCACGGTGCGCTATGCCGTCGCGATCGCGGCACCCGACCCGCTCGGATACAACGATACCAACTGGTTCGGCGGCCCCAAGCACTTCGAGACCCCGCAGGGCGGCGCCCCCGACGGCGTCGACGATCTGCTCGGCATCTGCGACATGGACTGCAGCGACGGCGCGCTGCCGTGACGCGGTGGTCCTCGCGTGCCGCCGCCTTGGTGACCACGGCGCTTGCCGCGGCCATCGGTTGCGATCCGGTCGAGCCGCTGTCGCGCGACGACGGAGGACCGGGCCACGTCGACGGTGGCGCAGATGCCGGAACCCTCCCACAGCACGACGCGGGCCCGCCTCCCGAGGACGCCGGCCCGCCCGCCGACGCCGGCTTCCCGCCCGACGCCGGCCCCACCTGCGTCTTCGACGACAACCCGATCGTGCCCTTCGCCTGCGAAGGCGACGAGGACTTCTGCGCGCCCGTGCCCGACCGTCCGGAGCCGTCCGGTGACCTGCTCGCGGGTTGGTCACGCATCGAGGGCGACGACGTGGTCATCGACCTGCGTTTCCTGGCTGCGCCGTTTCGGCTGGCGACCGCGTCTGAGGTCGTGAACGTGCTCTTCGAGCACAACACGCTGCACCCCTATGCGATCATTTCGGACAGCCTCGATCACCTCAACACCAGCGCACAGTCGCTGTGGGGTGGCGTAATGGTGAGAGTGGCGACCAGCAACTACGGGGAGTGCAGGGGCTACCCGCCGCCTTGCGCGCTGGCGTTGCCGGAGCAGGCCTACGATGGCTGTGAGGTCATGCTCGGCGTCGCGTCTCCCGCGATGCGCCTTCGGGTACCACTCGACCTCGCGGCCAACGCCGACGGAACCGCGCGGTACGCGGTGCAGGTGGTCTCACCGGACGTGCTCCGGGGCGCCGACACCAACTGGTACGGTGGCCCCAAGCACTTCGAGACCCCGCAGGGCGGCGCCCCCGACGGCGTCGACGATC
>CAZONM010000376.1:0-5740 GCA_964580865.1 uncultured Myxococcales bacterium
CGCGACAAGCGCCAGGCCGCAGAGGCGCGCGCGCGCGAAGAGGCCGCGCAGCGCGCCGAGGACCACCGCCGCAAGCGCGCCGTGTGCGCCGCCTCCTGTGAGGAGAAGGCCGCGGCCTGTCGCGCGCGCTGCACCAAGGATCAGCCCGAGTGCCCGGCGGCGTGCGCCGACCTCGCGCAAGCCTGCGCCAAGGCGTGCGACGCGGGGATCCCGTGACGGCGCGGGTGCTCGCGCTGGCGGCGTTGGTGGCGACCGGCTGCCCCGCGGTGCCACCTGAGGACACGTTCACGCTCAGCGGCGATCTCGAGCGCGACGGCGTGGGCGGCTCCAGCAGCACCGCCGTGGCCGTCGACTTCGGCTCGAAGAACGCGCGCGGCGAGTGGTGGTCGTGCGACCTGCGCCTGACGGCCAACGCCTGCGTGGGTCAGCACCACGTGAACGTGTACCTGGCCCTGCCCAGCGTCGTCGACTTCGACGGCCTCGGTCATGCCGCATGCGTGGGGGGCGACGGCCAACCCTGGGGCGCCTACGAGCTGTTGATGCAGAAGACCGACGACGGCGAGCCCATCACCATCCCCGGCGACGTGTCGGTGCTCGCGCTCGTGGCCAGCGACGTCGACGGCGACGGCGCCGCGGACCTGGCCGACGACACCGAGACCACGGCGGCCACGCGCCTCATGGACGGCGAAGTCGAGGTGCTGCACATCGGCAGCTTCGACGACCCCGTGTCCTTGCGCGTGACGGGCACCACCGCGACCGGCAACGCGGTCAGCGCCGAGTTCTCGGGTCCCACCTCGCCGGCGCCGAACCCGCCGCCCCTCGACGTGGCGCGCACGTGCGTGGCGGCCGACGCGCTGCCCTGACGGCGGCGCCGTGGGCCGGGGTTGACGACGAGCCCGAACCCCACAAGACAGGCCGCGACGGAGGTGTCGTGGTGCAGATCAAGACCGTCGGCGTCGTGGGCGCCGGGCAGATGGGCGCGGGCATCGCGCAGGTCGCGGCGCAGTCGGGCCTGAGCGTGGTGGTGACCGACGTGGCCGACGCGGCCATCGAGCGCGGCAAGGGCGCCATCAAGGACAGCCTGGCGCGCCTGGTGAAGAAGGGCGCGCAGAGCGAGGCCGACGCCGCCGCCGCCATGGGGCGCATCACCTTCGGCACCGCGCTCACGCTGCATGCGCCCGCCGACCTCGTGGTCGAGGCCGTGAGCGAGAACGAGGCGCTCAAGCGCAAGATCTTCGGCGAGCTCGATCTCATCGTGCGCCCCGAGGCCATCCTCGCGTCGAACACCTCGAGCATCTCGATCACGCGCCTGGCGTCGGCCACCAAGCGCGCCGACCGCTTCATCGGCATGCACTTCATGAACCCGGTGCCGGTGATGAAGCTCGTGGAGCTCATCCGCGGTATCGCCACCGCCGACGCCACCTGGGCGGCCACCAAGGCGCTGGCCGAGAAGATGGGCAAGACCACGACGGTGTCGAGGGACTACCCGGGCTTCCTGGCCAACCGCATCCTCATGCCGATGATCAACGAGGCGTTCACGGCGCTCATGGAGGGCGTGGGCTCCGCGGAAGACATCGACACCACCATGAAGCTCGGCTGCAACCACCCCATGGGCCCGCTGACGCTGGCGGACTTCATCGGCCTCGACACCTGCCTGGCCATCATGGAGGTGCTGTTCGACGGCTTCGCCGATCCGCGCTACCGGCCGTGCCCGCTGTTGCGCCAGTACGTCGACGCCGGCTGGCTCGGCAAGAAGAGCGGCCGCGGCGTCTATCGCTACGGGGAGGGCGCGTGATGCGCACCGCCGTCGTCACCGTCATCACGTTCATGCTCGCGCTCGGTGTCGCGGCGTGCGGCTTCGACTGCGAGGTGCAGGGCGCGCCACGCGCGTTCGCGAGCTGCGACGCGGTGCAGGAGGCCTACGACGCGGAGCAGAGCCGGCTCGATGCGCCGCCCGACGGCCAGGTGCTCGACGAGCTCATGGTCTGCGGCGCCGCGCACGGGTGCGACCTGCGGCCCTGAAGCACGCTGGCATTTCACACGGACCCGTCGCGGAGGAACCATGGGCTACGAGAACCTGCTGGTCGAGGACTTCGGCGCGCTGCGCGTCATCACCGTCAACCGCCCGGCGGCGCTGAACGCGCTCAGCCGCAAGGTGGTGGATGAGCTCGGCCGCGCCTTCGACGAGGCCGACGCGGCCCCGTCGCTGCGCGTGCTGGCGCTCACGGGCGCGGGCGAGAAGAGCTTCGTGGCCGGCGCCGACATCACCGAGTTCTCGTCGCTCAGCCCCGAGGAGGCGCGCGCCTACTCCGCCAAGGGCCACGCGGTGCTCGACCGCCTGGCCACGGTGCGCATGCCCGTGGTGGCGGCGGTGAACGGCTTCGCGCTCGGCGGCGGCCTCGAGCTCGCGCTCGCGTGCGACTTCATCTGGGCCAGCGACAACGCCCGGCTCGGCCTGGTCGAGGCGAACCTCGGCATCATCCCCGGCTTCGGCGGCGTCGCGCGCCTGTCGCGCCGCGTGGGCAAGGCGCTGGCATCCGAGATGATCTTCTCGGCCGCGCAGGTGAAGGCCGACGAGGCGCTGCGCGCGGGCCTGGTCAACCGGGTGCTGCCGCAGGCCGAGCTCATGCCCGAGGTGAAGAAGCTCGCCGACACCATGGCGGCGAAGGGCCCGCTGGCGCTGGCCGCCGTCAAGCGCCTGTTGCGCGAGGGCGAGGGCGCCGACCTGCGCGCGGCCAACGCCATGGAGCAGTCGGCCTTCGGCCTGGTGTTCTCGTCGGCCGACGCCAAGGAGGGCGTGACCGCGTTCACCGAGAAGCGCAAGGCCGCCTTCACTGGCCGCTGACCGATCGCCACCCGCACGATTGCCCACCGTCGACCCCGAGGAGGACCGCATGTTCCAGCTCTCCGAGACGCATCAAGAGATCCTGAAGATGGCGCGGGCCTTCGCCGACAAGGAGCTCAAGCCCGTGGCGGCCACGCTCGATCGCGAGCACCGCTACCCAGCCGAGCAGATCAAGAAGCTCGCCGAGCTCGGGCTCATGGGCGTGGCGGTCCCCGAGGATCAGGGCGGCGCTGGGCTCGACAACCTCGCGTACGCCATCGCCATGGAGGAAGTGTCGCGCGGCTGCGCATCGACGTCCGTGGTCATGAGCGTGAACAACTCGCTCTACTGCGATCCGGTGATGCGCTACGCCACCGTCGAGCAGAAGAAGACCTGGCTCGAGCCGTACGCGTCGGGAAAGAAGCTCGGCTGCTTCGCGCTCACCGAGCCGGGCAACGGCTCCGACGCGGGCGCGGCGGCGTGCACGGCCACGCTCGTGAGCGACGCCGGCGGCGAGCTGTGGGAGCTGAACGGCACCAAGGCGTGGATCACGAACGCGTACGAGGCCAACGCGGCGATCGTCTTCGCCACCACCGACCGCGCGCTCAAGCACAAGGGCATCTCGGCCTTCCTGGTGCCCATGCCGACGAAGGGCCTGTCGCTCGGCAAGAAGGAAGACAAGCTCGGCATCCGCGCGTCGTCGACGGCGAACCTGATCTTCGAGAACTGCCGCATCCCCAAGGGCAACCTGCTCGGTGAGCCCGGCGCGGGCTTCAAGATCGCGATGGGCACGCTCGACGGCGGCCGCATTGGCATCGCCGCGCAGGCGCTCGGCATCGCGCAGGCGTCGCTCGAGGCAGCGGTGGAGTACGCCAAGGAGCGCAAGGCCTTCGGCGAGCCTATCGCCAAGCTGCAGGCCATCCAGTTCAAGCTCGCCGACATGGCCATGCGCCTCGAGGGCGCGCGCCTGCTCACGTGGCGCGCCGCTGCGCTGAAGGACAAGGGCGCCAAGTACACCAAGGAGGCTGCCATGGCGAAGCTCGCGGCCAGCGAGACCGCCACCTTCGTGGCCCACCAGGCCATCCAGGTGCTCGGCGGCAACGGCTACGTCACCGAGTACCCCGTGGAGCGTCACTACCGCGACGCGCGCATCACCGAGATCTACGAGGGGACCAGCGAGATCCAACGGCTGGTCATCGCCGGCGCCGTGCTCAAGGAGGGCTAGGTGATCGGCGACTTCGCGCTCACCGACGAGCAGCGCTTCATCTGGGAGAGCTCGGCGCGCTTCGCGCGCGATCGCGTGGCCCCGGATGCGGCCAAGCGCGACCGCGAGCACCGCTTCCCGTTCGACCTCGTGAGCGAGCTCGCGCAGCTCGGGCTCTTGGGGGTCAAGGTGCCCGTCGACGACGGCGGCTCGGGCGCCGACATGACGAGCTACGTGCTCGCCATCAGCGAGGTCGCGCGCGCGTGCGCGTCGACGGCCGTGACCATGGCGGTGTCGAACCTGGTGGCCGACATCCTGTCGCGCTTCGCGTCACCCGAGCAGAAGGAGCGCTGGCTGGTGCCGTTCCTCGCCGGCAAGATGGGCCCCGCCAGCTTCGCGCTCTCCGAACCCGGCTGCGGCTCCGATGCGGCGGCCATGCGCATGACCGCTGTGGTCGACGGCGACGGGTACGTGCTGAACGGCTCCAAGCAGTGGATCACCAACGGCACCCACGCGAGCTTCCACCTCTTGTTCGCGCGCGTGGTCGACGGGCCAGGGCCGCACCCCTCGGGCAGCAAGGGCATCACCTGCTTCATCGTCGAGCGCGGCGCCAAGGGGCTCGACGCGGGTACCGAAGAGAAGAAGATGGGCCTGCGCTCGTCGAACACGGCGCAGCTCCACCTCACCGACGTGCGCGTGCCCGCGGCCAACGTCATCGGCGACGTCGGCAAGGGCTACGCGATCGCGCTCTCGGGGCTCGACACCGGGCGCATCGGCATCGCCGCGCAGGCGCTCGGCATCATGGATGCCGCGCTCGCCGAGGGCGTGCGCTACGCCAAGGAGCGCCGCGCGTTCGGCAAGGCGCTGGTCGAGCAGCAAGCGTCGCAGTTCGCCATCGCCGACTCGCGCTGCGAGCTCGAGCAGGCCTGGCTCTTGACCCTGCGCGCGGCCGCCGATCGCGACCGCGGCGCCGAGCGCACCGCCAAGGCCTCGAGCATGGCCAAGCTCTTCGCCAGCGAGGCGTGTGGCCGCGTGGTCGATCGCATGCTGCAGCTGCACGGCGGCTACGGCTACGTCGAGGACTACCCCATCGAGCGCCTCTACCGCGACGCGCGCGTCACGCGCATCTACGAGGGTACGAGCGAGGTGCAGCGCCTGGTCATCGCGCGCGAGGTGCTGGCGGGGTGAGCTCGTCGGCGCGCGGCGCGATCCCCTGGCGTCGCTCAGGGGGTCCGCGTTTGTTTGATGCCGCCGCCGCCACCCCCCCCACCACCACCCGCCGAGTTCGTCGTCGTCGTGCCACCCTCACCGGGGTCGCCGTTGCCACCACCATTGCCGCCATCGCCGCCATCGCCGCTGGTCTCGCCGCCGAGCGTCACCCCGACGCCACCGGTGCCGAACTGGCCCCCGTCTCCGCCCGCCAGGCCGGCGGGCGCACCGTCGACGTTGCCACCGCCACCGCCGCCGCCGTGGGTCCAGACGCGCTCGTTGGTGACCTGAGCGGCCTCGAGCAGGATGGCGCCCCCGGAGCCCCCCCCGCCGCCGCCGCCGTCGTCGCTGGCGCCACCTGCGCCACCACCACCGTGGGCCTCGAGCGCGCCGGCTGACCCGAAGGTCAACGCCCCCGCCACCGAGACCTGCAGCGCTCCGCCGCCGCCGCCGCCAGCGCCACCCGACCCCGGCGCGCCGGTGTCGTCACCGCCGCGCGCCCC
>CAZONM010000377.1:0-5726 GCA_964580865.1 uncultured Myxococcales bacterium
CGGGGTGCTCGCGCGCGCCGTCGAGGCGCTGTGCCGCGCGGCCGCGGCGGACCCGGCGCGCGTGGTGGCCGCCGTGGGGCCGTGCATCGGCGCTTCGGCCTTCGAGGTGGGCCCCGAGGTGGTGCTGGCGGCCCGCGGCCTCGGTGTCGACGTGGATCCGCTGGTGCGGCCGGGCCGCGACGATCGCGCGCGCCGCGATCTCGGCGGCCTCGCGCTCGCGTTGTGCGCGCAGGCGGGCGTCTCGCGCGCCGAGCGCGTGGGCGGCTGTACAGCCACCGAGCTCGACCGGTACTTCTCGCACCGCGCCGAGCGCGGGCAGACCGGGCGTCAGCTCTCGGTCATCGCGCGCGTCACGCCGCCGTTGCTCGACGACGAGGCGTTTCGCTGAGTCACGCGGACGCGCGCCGGGTGGTGCGCTCCCGAGGGCGGGCTGTGATCGACGACCGCGCTTGGAGGCACCACGCTGTTGTCCTGGCGGAATCTGCCAGGTAGATGATTGCCATGCGCTGCTCGCTCTTGCTGCTGGTCGTCGCTGGGGCCGCGACTCTGGCCTCCTGCGACGACGTCCCGCCGCCCCCCACACCCACCCCCGATGACGATGACGACGATGACGACACGCCGCCGCCTGAGCGCATCGCCACGCGCCTGGTGGTGAGCCCAAGCGGCGCGCTGCTCACCCCCAGCGCGCCGAGCGTACCGCTCGTCGCCACGGTGCTCGATCAGCACGGCGATCCCATGGACGCCGAGGTCACCTGGCACTCCAGCGCGCCCGACGTCATCACGGTGAGCGCGGGCGGCGCGCTGTCTGCGCTCGCGGCGACCGGTTCCGCGGTCGTCACGGCGTCGGTGGGCGAGGTGAGCAGCGCCATCGTGGCCGTAGCCGCCGAGCCCGCCGCGGGCACGGTGGTGGTGTCCGACGGCGACATCATGGGTGAGCTCACGCCGAAGGACGCCGCGGCGCCCTTCGGCGTGGGCTTCCGCTACGACGTCACGCTTGCGAATGTGCCGCCGCCGACCGTCGGCGCGTTCCTCATGACCAGCGGTGAGAAGCCCGTGAGCGGCCGCGTGGTCGAGGTCAGCGGCGAGCGCGTCACGCTCGAGGTCGTGCCGCTCGACGTCCTCTTTCCGACCTTTGCGCTGGCCATGACGCTGGACCTCGCCGCCATGCCGGTGGTCATCCCCGCCGAGGTGGCGGCCGCGTTCGAGGTCGAGCGGCGCGCCGACGGGTCGTATCGCTTGGTACAACGAGATCAGAGCTCGGCCTACGCCACCGCCGAGTTCCGCGCCGGCCCGTTCGAGTGTGAGATCGAAGGCAGCCCCATCGAGATCTCGCTCCTTTCGACGACCATGTCCTTCGACCCGGGGCTGTCGTACGAGATCGTGTGGGACTCGGACCGCAAGAAGGTCGTCATCGTCGGCGACCCGACCGTGGAGGTCGAGGTGAGCCCCACGGCGTCGGTGTCGCTGGCGGCGGAGCTCACCTGCACCGCGACCCTCATCGAGATCCAGCTGCCGTTCCCCGGGCCCATCGGCCTGGCGGTCGGCGCCGTCATCCCCTTCGGCGTCGGCTTCTCGCTCGGCGGCGCCATCCCCATCGGCGGTGTCGGGGCCGAGCTCACCTCGACCATTGGCGCGTCCGCTCGCTTCGGCTTCGACTGCAACCCCGGCTGCGAGAGCATCGCTGAGATCACGGGGCACGCGGACGGCACGATCACGCCCGTGTACCCCGCGGACCTCGCGGGCGTCACCGTGGAGGCGGACCTCGGCGTCTTCCTGTTCGCGAACCTCGAGGGCGGGGCGCGCTTCACCGAGGTCCTGCGCGTCGAGGCCATCGAGAGCACGTCGGGCCTCGCCATGTCCTCGGTGATCGCGTCGGAGTCGACGCAGGCCGGCGATGACGATCTCGCGCTCTCCTACGAGCTGGGCTTCGCCGCGTCGGTGGGGGCAGGGGACGACTTCGAACGCTTCTTGGACCTGGTGAGCGTGGAGGTCGCCTCGCTCGAGCTCGAGCTCGCGCTGCCGTTGGCGCGCTCCCCGGTGGCGCAGCACGTGAAGGCGAACCGCGAGACGTTCGAGGTCGGTGATCCCGTCGAGTTCACCGTGAAGCTCGACCCCGCGAGCGTGGACTTCCCCGTGCTCGGCTACAACGTGCGCAGGGTGAGCATCTACCGCCGCACCCCCGACAGCCTCGTGCTGGCCGCCGAGGCGACCGCAAGCGAAGGACAGACGGAGTTCACGCTCTCCTGGATCGCCACGGTCGCCGGCGACGTGGAGCACAACTTCGTCGCGTTCCTTCATCATGGACTGTTCGACGAGCCGCGCATCGATCTCGGCGACGCGGTGCCGGACGTCCCGCGGGAGGGGAGCCTGCACTGCACCAAGACCATGCGCCGGGAGTACGACTTCGACAGCCCCGGCTATCACGAGAGCTACACGAGCAACGAGGTCTGGACCCTGTCATTCGCGGTGCGGAAGCTCGGCGTGGACGACCTCGGCCACTTCGACATCGAGGTGCTCGGTGGCTCGGCCTCGATGGAGGGGAGCTACGAAGAGGTGGTGGTGAACGAGTCCATCCTCGTCGTCAGTTGCTATGCCGACGAGACCGTCCGCGACGAGAACACGTCATCGGGTTCGTCGGGCGGCGGCGGCTTCGTGAGCCTCTGGGTGCAAGACGACGGCTCGTTCCACATCGCAGCAGAGCCCGCGAACGGGGTCACGGTGACGACGATCGGCACCGTTCGGACGACCTACGACGCGGTCACCGAGGGTCAGACCTGCGGCGAGCCCACGTCCGAGCCCTACCAGCGCACCGAGGAGGTGGAAGCGGGGGCAGGGGTGGACGGCCTGGGCGCCCCCGACGAGGAGCACGAGTTCGCTGCGTCGTCGATCTCGAGCGTGGTGAACGGGACGGACGAGGTGAGCTGCCGGCTCACGCTGTAGCCGCCGCACGGGCGGCGCGGCGGCCCCGCCGGCCCGTGCACCCTCAGCCGACGTCGATATCGAAGCCGGGATCGGGCACGTGCTCGCCCTGAATGTCGACCACCAGCGCCGTGGCGTTGTCGCGGCCACCCTTCTGCAACGCGAACGACACCAGCGCCCGCGCGGCCTCCTCGCGTGTGCCGCGGCCCGCCAGGCGACCGAGCTCCACCTCGTCCTTGAGGTAGCCGTGCACGCCGTCGGAGCAGAGCACGAAGCGATCGCCGGGCGCGCACTCCATGTCGAACACGTCGACCTCGACGTAGTCCTTCACGCCCACCGCGCGCGTGATCAGGTTCTGATACGGCACGGTCCTCGCTTGCTCGGCGGTGATGGCGCCGGCCTTGAGCTGCATGTTCACCAGCGTGTGGTCCTCGGTGATCTGCACCGGCACGTCTTGGCGCACCAGGTACACCCGCGAGTCGCCCACCTGGCCGACGATGGCGTGGGGCCCGGTGAAGATCATGCACGAGATGGTGGTACCCATGCCCTTGCGCGAGGGGTCTTGCTCGGCGATGCCGAACACCATGTAGGTCGCCGCCTGGATGGCGGCCTCGACCATGCGCCGCACGGCGCCACGGTTGTCCTCGCTCGGGTTGCGCTGGAAGGCTGCGATCTGCGGCAGGCCCTTCCTGATCATGGCGAAGATCTGATCGATGGCCTCGGCGGAGGCCACCTCGCCGCCCGCGTGGCCGCCCATGCCGTCGGCCACCACGTAGAGCCCGAGCACGTCGTCGATGAAGTAGCTGTCCTCGTTCTTCTTGCGGACGCGGCCGACGTCGCTGAGGCCATAGGAGTGAGGTGTGAGCGCCACGGGGCAGTCTTACGACAGGCGGCCTCAGTACGGGAAGCCCATCACCAGGTAGGGCTGGTCGACGCCGTGCCGGTTGACGCCGCGGGCGTAGCCGAGGCGCACCAGGAACGACCCGTAGTACCCGAGCATCAGCTCGAGGCGCAGCTCGGCGCCCACACCCGCGAGGAAGTCGGTGGGCACGGGCGCGCCCGTGAAGGCGAGCCCGAGGTCCGTGAAGGCGGCGCCGTGCACGCGCTCGACGAAGACGGGCATGGTCTCGAGCCCCCGGTCGAGGTCGAGGAGCGGGAAGCGGTACTCGAGGGTGGCCAGGGCGTAGGCGTCACCGCGCACCACGGCGCGGGGGTAGCCGCGCAGCATGCCAGCCCCCGAGCGCCGATTGTCGAGGAGGTCGCGCGTGAGGTCGCGCTCGGCGAGGCCGCCCAACGCGAACGACGCGCGTCGCTGGGGCTGGCCCAGGCCCACGCCGCCCGACACGAGCGCGGCCACCGCGTGGCCGGGCAGGGTGGGCACGGGCTGAAAGGCGCGCACGTCGACGAGCGCGTCCCACAGCTCGAGGTCCGAGCCGACCAGGGGCGAGGCGTGGCGCACCCGCAGCGCGCTCGAGAGGCCATCCTCGATCGACACCGAGTCGCGCGACATGCTGCCGCTTTGGTAGCTCCAGTCCACGGTGACGGCGGCGATGTTGCGGCTGGCCGGGTAGGTGGGCGCGCGCGCCTCGGGCGGCGACGTCATCGGGTTCTCGACCAGGTGCAGCTCTCGCTGGGCGCCGAGCGCGATGCCGTGGGCGTGGCGACGTCGACGCAGCAGGGGCACGGTGGCGCTGGCGTAGGCGCTCAGCACGGTGTCCTGCTGGAGCTCGGGGACGCCGTCGGTGGTACGCCCCTCCTCGGACGCGTCGGTGCGCCACTCGCCGCCGAGGGTGATCGGCAGGTAGAGGTCGGCCAGCCGCACCGACGCGCTCACGCGCGGGCGCGCCAACGCGAACCCGTAGCTCGCCTGCGCGGCGGCCGACAGGCGACCGGCGGCGTCCTCGCCCGAGAGCGCCACGCCGAGCGACGTGCCGCCCAAGGCGTCCGTGGCGACGAGCGGCGTCCAGAAGCGCGGCAGCAGCGTGGGCAGCGGGTTGTAGGGCTCGCTCGCCTCGTCGGTGACGGCGGTGGGCGCGCGCCGCTCGGGCGGCGGCGGCGGCGGCGCGCTCACGAGGGGCGCCTCGTCGAGCTCGAGCGGCGCGGCGTACAGGTCGAGGCCATCAAGCCCGGTGTCGAGGTACACGACGCCGCGACCGTCGGGGGTGGGCACCGGCAGGCGCGCCAGGCCGAGCGTGTCGACCACCCGGCGCACCGCCAGCGTGGCGACGTCCACCGCGTACACGTTGAAGGTGTCCTCGCGGTCCGACACGAACAGCACGTGCGCGCCGTCGACGGTGAAGTGCGGGTCGAGGTCTTGCGCGCCGTCGTGGGTGAGCGCGCGCTCGCTGCCGTCCTCGAGCGAGCGCACCACCACGTCGCGCGCGCCCCCCGGCGTCCAGCGCGAGTACGCCACGACGCGGCCATCGGGTGAGACGTCGGGCGAGAACGCCAGCGTGCCGTCGTCGAAGCGCACCAGCTCCGCCACAGCGCCGGTGTCGACGTCGACCACGACGAGCGCGCTGTGGGCCGCCGAGCGCTGTTCGCACACCACGCGCCGCGTGCCCGGGATGGGCGAGGGCGCGCGCACGCGCGCCTCGGCGGTGACGCGCGTGAGCGTGGCGCCGGCAGGCGTGTCGTCGACCCGCCACAGGTCGTGGTAGCTCCACGAGCCGCGGCTCACGTCTGCCAGCGCGACCACCGTGGTGTCACCCACCACGGCGACGTCGCCGGCCTCGGCGGCGCGCACCACGGGTCGCAGGCGCTCCACGCGCGCGGGCAGGCCGCGCAGCGCGAAGATGCCCGCGGGG
>CAZONM010000378.1:0-5724 GCA_964580865.1 uncultured Myxococcales bacterium
GGCGCGATCGCTGCGCGGGTCGACGCCGGCGCAGACGAGCGCGACGACGACGGCGCGCGCCGCCTGCTGCGCGGCGCGCGCGGGGTCGTCGCACAGCTCGAGATGGCACAGCGCGTCGATCACCCACGCATCATGCGCGGCGACGCCGGCGCAGCGCCAGCAGCGCGAGCCCGATGGCCGGCAGCGCCACGCCCTCGGGGCCCGTGCCCGTGCAGGCGCACGCCGACACCGGCGTGGGCTGCGCGTTGAAGGCCGCGCAGGCGAACTCGACGTCGTAGCTGGCGCCGTTGCCCTCGGGCTCCACGCGCACGAACACGTCGCCCGCCGTAAGGTTCGTCGCCTCGGGCGCGCTGCTCGGCTCCGCGATGACCGTGCCGTCCTCGGCCACGATGGCCGCGAGCACGCCCTCGGACGCCAGGTTCACGCGCAAGGTGTCGCCGTTCCGCACCGTGACCACGAAGAAGTCCTCGTCGAGCGCGGCCAGCTGCGCGCGCTGTTGGCCGCAGAAGCTGCGCGTGGCGTCGATGGTGGTGTTGTTGGGCTCGAGCGCGTCGTCGCCGTCGGGGGGCGGCGGCGGCGTGTCGCCGTTGCCGCAGGTGACGGCCAGGCGGTACGACACCGACGTGCCCGAGCTGGTGGTCACGCGCGCCAGCACCACGGGACCCGGCGAGGCGGCGGCGATGGTGCCGCCGGCGGTGAGGATGTCGGAGGCCGAGGCCAGCTGCGTGACGCCGTCGGAGGCGAACAACGCCACGGCCAGCGGCGTGCCCGCCACCGCGGCCACGCCGAGCTCCACGTCGGTGCCCTCGGGCGCCTCCACCGCGTACCAGTCCTGGTCGCCGGGCGTGGCCACCACGTCGAAGCCGGTGCCGCAGCGCGTGCCGAAGGCAGCGTTGGCGTCGTCGTTCGGCTCCGCGATGTCATCGTCGCCACCGGCGGGCGGGGGCGGCGGCGGCTCGGCCGGGTCGGCGACCAGGTTGATGGTGCGCTCGGGGCTGATGGTCTCGTTGCCCGCGGCGTCGACGGCGCGCACCGAGAACGAGCGCGCGCCCGAGCCCACCTGCAGCGTCCACGTGTACGTGTCGCCGTCGCGCGTGCAGCTCGCCGAGCCGCCGCTGGCCAGCGGGCAGGCGAACACGTTGTCGCCGAAGGGCCACACCAGCTCGACGTTCGGCGCGCCGCTGTCGTCGGTGACGCGGGCCTGCACCTCGATGCTCGAGTTGGCGAGCAGCTCCTGGTTGTTCTGCGGCGAGACCACCGTGACCACGGGCGCGGTCGTGTCCCCCGACACCGGCGGCGGCTCGGCGCCGTCGGTGGTGAGGTGAATGGTGCGGGCCGGTGTCTCCGTCACGTTGCCGCCGCCGTCGCGCACGCGCAGCGAGAAGGTGCGATCGCCCAGGCCCACGGTGATGTTCCACGTCATGGTGTCGCCGCTGACGGTGCAGCTCACGGCGTCGGAGCTGCCGGGGCAGGGGAAGACCTGGTTGTTGTAGCTCCACACCAGCTCGCGCGCGACGATGGTGCCGCTGTCGGTGGCGGTGGCGATCACCTGCAACGGCGTGCCGTCGGCGCTCGACTGGAACGTGGCGCCGTTGGCCGGGCTCGTGATCTGCGCGATGGGCGCGGTGGTGTCACCGGGGTCGAGCGGCGCGCTGCCGCCGAGCTTGTCGAGCATCACCTCCACCGAGTTCTGCGTGGCGCGGTTGCAGTTGCACTGGCGCGGCGAGTACTCGCCGCACTGCGCGTCGGTGTCTTGGAAGGTCTTGCTGCCGCAGCCCCCGAGGTACGTCATGGGGTCCTGGCACAGGTACTCGTGGTCGAGGCTGAAGGCGTGCGCGATCTCTTGCGCCGCCACCTCGCAGTTGACCTGCGCGCTGCCGCCGAGCACGTCGGAGAAGATGTACACGATGGCGCGCGGGATGATGTTGCACGAGTAGCTGTCGATGGGGGCCACACCGCCCACGCCGCTCGGCAGGCCGATCTGCCCTGGGCTGCCGCCGAAGTGCGCCTCGACGTACTCGCCGCTGGTGGGCTCCACGTCGGTGACCTCGATGTTGAAGCGCGAGAACTGGTCTTGCACGCAGGAGACGATCTGGTCCCACGACGCCTGGCTGCCGGTGTAGCCGCCCACGGTGGCCGAGCCCGAGCCCACCACGCTCGAGCGGTTGCTCGCCGAGTTGTCGGAGCCGCCGGTGTACGTGATCTGGCGGCGCTCGAGATAGACGGGCAGCGGCGCGCCACCCGGCGTGAACAGCGGGCTCACCACCGGCTCGCCGTTGATGCTCCGCGGCAGCCCGCGGTGGGCGACGGAGTCGACGCCGCCCGAGGCGCGCACCTGCTCGGGGTTGATCTGCAGCGTGATGGGGCGCGGCCGGATGTAGGGGCGGGCCTGCGCCGGGGTCATCGACTGCTCGAGCTCGTCGCCCTCGGCGGGCGGCGCCCCACAAGCGCCGAGCAGCGAGCCGGTTGCGAGCACCATGGACAGCGAGGCGACGGCGATCTTGTTCATCGGTCCTCCACCCACCGGGTGATTCTCGGCAGCGCCGGCTCCTCTCACCATCGGTCGACGTGAGGGTCTATGTGGCCGTAGTCACGACGAGAAACGACACGGAAAGGTGTTCGCACCGGCGCCGATGTGCGCGGCGCTCCCATCGGTCATCAGGCCGTGCCTGCGTCCGGACGCGGCGCCGGCCATCGCCCGTGGCCCGCGGGGTCGCTGTGGAGCGTGGCTCGGCGCGTCAGCCCCGTTCTCGGGTGCCGTGCCCTCTGCTAGCGCCCACTCATGCGTTTCGTGTCGTCACTGGCCTGGGCGGTGGTCAACACCCTGCAATACGCGTGGTTCGGCGCGTACTCGTTCGTCCTCTTCTTCGTCTCCATCGTGATCTACGCGATCACCTGGAACGCCGAGACGGCGCTGGCCTTGGGCCGCGTGCTCTATGCCCCGATCAACTGGACCGTGGGCCTGTCGTCGGTCTTGATCGAGGGCCGCGAGCACATGCCCGCGCGGGGACCGTTCCTGCTCATGATGAACCACCAGTCGATGGTCGACATCCCGCTCGCCTGGCACATCTGCCCGGTGTCGGTGCGCTTCATCTCGAAGAAGGCCATCGCCTACTTCCCCGTGTTCGGCTGGGCCCTGTGGCTCTACGGGATGGTTTGGCTCTCGCGGGGCGACGCGCGCGAGGCGCTGCGCGCCATCAAGAAGGCCGTGGGCATCCTCCAGCGCGGCGACGTCGTGTGCGCGTACCCCGAGGGCACGCGCTCGCGCGACCGGCGCATCGCGCCCTTCAAGGAGGGCGTGTTCCTGCTCGCCGCCAAGGCCGGCGTCCCCATCGTGCCCGTGGCCGTCGAGGGGGCCGGCGTGCTCGCGCCCGCCAAGGGCTTCAGCCCCCGGCCCGTCAACGTGCGCGTGCGCATCGGCCCGCCCA
Organism: uncultured Myxococcales bacterium; assembly: GCA_964580865.1. Taxonomy (GTDB): domain Bacteria; phylum Myxococcota; class UBA727; order UBA727; family VGSZ01; genus JACOUT01. Next base: position 3,429 of record CAZONM010000378.1, read on the forward strand.
TCAGCACCACCGGCAAGAAGCGCGACGCGCTCCTGCGCGAGGTGCGCGACTGCATCATCGACATGCACGTGGCCATCGGCGGCCAAGGCGGCGACAAGGCCACCGCCGTCGCCGACGAGGTGGCGCCCGGCCGCGAGCGCGAGCCGGTGCCCGCATGAGCACGCCGCGCGATCGTTGGCGCGCCGCGCTCGTCGGCGCCGCGGTCTTGGGGTGCGCGTTGGCGACGGCCGCATGCCCCGGCGAGCTTCCGCGCGTACCGTTCACGTTTCTGCAAGCGAACGTGGGCAACTCGTTCCTCACGTGCGACGAGCCCTACCTGTACAAGCTGTGCGAGCGAAGCGTGGAAGACGCGTTGCGCGAGAGCATCGCCGCGCTCGCCCCCGACGTCGTGGCGCTGCAAGAAGTACTGCCCGACGCCTTCTGCAGCACCCTCACCGAGCCCGAGGATGACCCGCGCTTCGTGTGCCACCAGGACAACGTCGGCGCCGAGCAAAGCCAGGCGCGTCGCCTGCTCGGTCCCGACTACGACATCCTGTGCGACGACCGCCGCGGCTTCGAGTGCGTCGCCGCGCGTGCCGGTGTGCTCGATGGCGCCTATCAGGCGGCGCCGCCCGTCGACAGCGACGCCGACGAGGCGTGCGACCCGAACTTCTCCGTCGGCGCCGTGCACGTCACGCTGCCGGGCGCCGCGGGCTTCACGCTGGTGAACGGCCACCCGCAGAGCGCGTTCATCGGCGTGTGCCGCAACAAGCAACTGCAGCAGGTGTTCGCCGACGGCGGGCTCGCGCAGGGCGCGACGCTGTTGAGCGGCGACTGGAACCTCGATCCGTACCGCGCCGGCGACGACCCGAGCGTCGACACCTGGGTGCAGCACGTGGGCCCCGACGACGCCACGCGCTTTCACTACCACTCGGGCGTGGCCGAGCGGCAGCCGCCCTACGCCACCAACGTCGTCGCCGGCATCGCCTCGGTGCTCGACCACGTGGCCAGCACGGCGCTCGAGGGTACGTGCCAGACGCTGGGCGAGGCGCCCGACACCACGCGGCTCGATCAAGGCGCGGGCGCGGGCTGCGATCACCGCGCGCTCTGGTGCGCGCTCACGGACGCCCCCGTGGGCGCCGACTGATGACCGTGCACGCCGTCGAGCACGGCAGCGACGTGCGCGTGGCCGAGCTCCGCCCCTGCTGCCTGCCGCGCGCCGCGCCCGGCCTTGGCGCCGCGCTCGGCGGCGCTCTCCACGACGAGGAGGGCGCGCGGCTCCCCGACGACCTGCCCCCCGTGTGCGACGCGCACGTGCACGTCTTCCCCGATCGTTTGTTCGAGGCCGTGTGGCGCTGGTTCGACGACTACGGCTGGCCCATCCGCTACAAGCTCTACGCCGACGACGTGGTGCGGCACCTGCGCGCGCGCGGCGTGGGCGACTTGGTGCTGCTGCACTACGCGCACAAGCCGGGCATCGCGCGCGCCATGAACGACTTCGTCGCCGACTTGGCCGCGCGCCACGGCGCGGCGGGCGTGGCCACCGTGTTCCCCGGCGAGCCCGAGCAGGAGGAGATCCTCGTCGACGCGTTCGCCCGAGGCCTGGTCGGCGTGAAGCTGCACTGCCACGTCCAAGGAGTGCCCATCGACGACGCGCGCCTGACACCGGTGTGGGAGCTGTGCGCCGCGCGCGGCAAGCCGGTGGTCATCCACGCCGGGCGCGAGCCGCGGCCCGCGGGCGCGGGCCTGGCGTCGCTGCCGGCGGACCCCTACGCCATCTGCGCGGCCGAGCGCACGGCGCGCGTGCTGCGCGCGCATCCGGCGCTCCAGCTGTGCGTGCCGCACCTGGGCGCCGACGAGTTCGACGCCTACCGAGATCTCGTCGTGCGCCACGACAACCTGTGGCTCGACAGCACCATGATGCTGGCCGGGTACTTCCGCACCGCGGACCCGTGGCCCGTGTTGCGCGCGCGCCCCGACCGCGTGCTGTACGGCAGCGACTTCCCCAACCTCCCCTATGCGTGGGATCGGGAGGCGCGCGCGCTGGCGGCTGCGCGCTTGCCCGCGCGCGACCTCGAGCTCTTGTGTGCGGGCAACGCGCGCGCGCTGTTCTCCGGCGGCGCCTGACGCGCGATCCCGGCGCGCTCCACGGCCAAGCGCAGCACCGCGCCGAGCGCCACGGCCAGACGCGCGTCGCGCACACCGAGCGCCGTGACGCGCTGCTCATCGATGCGCGGGCTGTCGCCGAACGCGCCGCGCGCGACCAGCGCGACCACGCGCAGATCGCGCTCCGTGAGCCCAAGGGCCGCGGGCAGGC
>CAZONM010000379.1:0-5715 GCA_964580865.1 uncultured Myxococcales bacterium
CGGGCGGCCGCGCGCGACGCCGGCGGCTCACCTCGCCGGTCGCCGTGGGCGGCAGGCTGCGCTCGTCGTCGTCGTCGCGGGGGGGCGACAGCGCACGAAGGCGCGTGCGCTCGTTCACGCCGTGCCTCGGGCGGGGAGGCTCACCATAGCGGCAGCGCGAGCGCGGGCGCCCCACCGTCGGCGCCCGGCGCCGCGCGATAGGCGAAGGGCTGCTCATAGGGGAAGCGCAGGTCGCGCTCGCGCACCAGCCCACGCTCGACGAGCTCGTCGAGCCGCGTGGGCCAGCGCCCCTCGGTGAGGCGGAAGACCTCGAGCGCGCGCTCGAGCCGCGCGCGCGCAAGGTCGCCGGTCTCGTCTTGCAGGGCCGCGCGCCGCACCACCACGTCGCCGGCGGCCAACAGGCCGCCCTCCATGCGCGACGACAGGTGCACGAGCCCGCCGATGGCCGCGGCCACCAAGGCGTACACGGCCACGCGGATCAGGATGGGCGCAACTCCGCCCCAGGCGCGGCGCAACGACAGCGGCTCCTCGTCGGGCTTGGCCTCTTCGACCTGCGGCAGGATCACGCGCAGGTAACCCAAGCGCACCAGGGCGGCGAGCGCCTTCGACGTCTCGAATTCGCCAAGGCGCGAGAGATCGATGATGTCTTGCACCGTGCGCGCCGGCGTCACGAGCGGGAACACGCGCCGCTCGGCGGGCCCCACGTCGCGCGGGGGCGGCGCGGGGGCCTCGGCAGACTCCTCGGCGAAGGCCTCGTGCATGCCGGCGAGGAGGTCGTCGTGATCGCCGTCGGTGCCGCGCTCTGCCGGCAGGTCTTTCAAGACCACGAACGAGCAGCGCGTCGACGGCACGACCTTGCGCACCGACGGCCACTCGTCGACCATGCGGAACCCCTCCATGAGGAGGTTCTCCGCGCGGATCGGCTCGTAGCTCTGCTCGTCGTAGTCGACGGGCGCAGCGGTGAACTCGTAGGTGCCCTTCCGCCACATGAAGAGCCGGTAGATCGTCTCGGTGGTCTGGAGGCGCGCGAACTCCTTGATGGTCGGGCGATCGGCCACGCTCATCTCGATGAGGATGTCGCCCAGGCGCCGCAGCGTGCGCTGCTGCGTGGCCAGCGCCGCGTCGAGCTGCGCGCCCGTGATGACGCCGCCGCGCACCAACAGGCTGCCGAGCAGCTCCGAGCGATCGCGCGACGACTGCTCGGCCTTCACGACGTTGCCCTCGACGAACGAGATGCGCACCTCGATCTCGCGGTCCTTCAGGAGCAAGACGCCGGTCTTCTGCTGGTGGCCCACCAGCTGGAAGATGTCGGGCAGCCCGAAGTCGGCGAGGGTCCCGCGCAGCGCCACGGCTACCTCCCCCGCCCGCGCGCGGCCTGGTCGGCGGCCAAGCCCCAGGCCGACCACTGCGCGACGAGCCAGACGAGCGCGGCCACCACGCCCACGGCGGCGACGCCCAACGTGTTGCCCCACGGGCTCATCAGGCGCGGCATGGGCACGAGCCCGCTCACGAACACCATGGTGCCCGCGCACACCGCCCACAGGAAGGCGAGCACACTGCCGCGCGCCGCGGCGCCCACCGCCAGGTGCCCGGCGCCCGGGAGCACCAGCGACAGGAGCCGCACGGTGCGCGCCAGGCGTCGGCCGCGCAGCAGGATCTGGCGCTCCTTGCGCAGCTTGACCGCGGCGTCGATGCGCGAGCGCGTCGACACGAAGGCGTGGAAGCACTGGCCGCACGTGTCGGCCGGGACGTCCTTGTCATTCACGCGCGCGCTCGCCGGCGAGCCGCAGCGCGCGCACGGCTGCGCGGGCGCCACGCGCTTGCGCGCCGCCCACAAGACCAGCCACAGGAGCGGGAACGCGGCGCACAAGACCAAGGCGCGCTCGCCGCTCTGGCCCGCGATGAGCGCGCGCGCCAGCGCAGCGTGGAGGGCACGCGCGGGCTCCCGGTCCGTGAGCGCTTCGCGCAGCACGTCGAGCGGCGGCGGGTAGATGTCGACGAGCGCGCGGTTCTGCCCCACCACCGCGTCGGGCGCGCGGAACGTCGCCACGCGGAACGCCTCCACCAGCGGGCGCGCCTGCTCGGGCAGCGATCGCACGGCCGCCTCGGCCTTGTCGGTGTTGCCCAGGCGGAACTGCAGCACCGAGATGTCGAAGGTGGCGGCCACCAGGCGCGGATCGGCGCTCACGGCCTTCGCGAGCTCGGTGACGGCGTCCTCGGGCTTGCCCTGCAGCGCCCGCACCACCCCAAGCTCGCCGCGCGCGAACGCCGCGCTGGGGTGCTTGTCGAGCAGCGCCGTCAGGCGCTCGGCCGCCTCGTCGATCCTGCCCTCGCGCTTGGCCTGGTAGGCGAGCGCGGCCTGCTCCCATGGCTCGAGCGTGCCCGGCGACATCGCGCGCAAGCGGACGCGCTCGGGCTCGGCGCTGGCGTCGTAGAGCGCGCGGTGCGCGGCCTCGGCGCGCGACCCGGCGAAGACGTACAAGCGCGCGGCGGCGTCGAGCGCCACGGGCGTGGCGGCGAGCAGCACACCAAGCGCGAAGGCGGCGCCGCGCGCGCGCGCGGGGAGGTGGAGCCACGCGAGCGTCACGAGCCACAGCGCCCCGATGAGCGGGCCGCCGCCGATGACCAGGGGTGCCAGGCCCACCATGGCGAGCAACAGCCAGATCTGCCCCTCGGCGGCGCCCTTCGGCAGGACACGCACGACGTCGAAGCTGGCGTAGCGCAGCGCCGGCAGCCCACACACCAGCGCGAGGAGCGCCAGCGCCACGAAGGCCGCGAACCAGACCACGGCCAGCGCGCGCGCCGCCAGCTGCGAGAGCGCGAGCGGATCGTGCCGCTGGAGCTTCGCCGCGTGGATGAGTGCGTTCACCGCGGCGCCGATGTCGCCCGTGCTCCACGCGATGCGCGCGCTCATGGCGGGCACCTGCGGCACGTCGGCGCCGGCGGCCTCGGCCGCCTCCACCAGCGCCACGGCGTCGTCGAGGCTGCCGTCGGCCAGCGCCCGCGCGCTCTCGCGCACCAGGGCCGCGGTGGGCCCGGTGGCGTGGAACGCGCCGGGGATTCCTTGGACGCCGAAGTCCTTGAGCGCCTCGCGCACCTCGGCGAGCTGGGCGCGCGCGCGCGCGGCCTCGCCCTTGCGCGCGCTGGTGGCGCGCACGTCCCACTTCTCGAGGAACGCCGCGTACGACGTCTCGAGCACGCGCACCTGCCCGAGGTCGGCGCCGGGCGGCGGCGCTGGAGGACCGGGCGGCGGGTCGGCGGGCTTCGGGTCAGCGGGCTTCGGGTCAGCGGGCTTCGGGTCGGCGGGCTTCGGGTCGGCGGGCGACGGCTTGTCGGTGCCGCCGGGCTTCGCCGGATCCTTGGGCCGCGCCGGATCCTTGGGCCGCGCCGGGTCCTTGGGGCGGGCGCCTACGTCGGGGGCGTCCAGGTCCACGGCGTCGAGGTCGACGCCCTTGCCAGGCTCGACCTCCTCGACGAATTCGCGCTGAGCCCATGCGGCGTTGCTCGCGAGCAGCACGCCGCACAGCAACCAGCCCTCGCACTGGCTTCGCGCCCTCACGCTCTTGGGGTTAGCACGCCGGCCGTCGACGGGGCAAAACGCGGGCCCCTGGTAAGCTGCCCGCGCACACCGCCGGCGGCGCGTCAGGCCGGGTCGGGCGAGACGCCGACCAGCCACTCGAGCAGCGCCTGCTGCACGCACAAGCGGTTGCCGGCCTGCTGGAAGGCCACCGACCGCATGCCCTCCAACGCGTCGTCGGTGATCTCCTGGCCGCGCCGCGCGGGCAGCGGGTGCAGCACCACGGCGTCGTCAGCGGCGTGGGCCAAGAGCGCGTCGTTGACCTGATAGGGCGCCAGCGCGGCCAGGCGCGCCGGGCGCGCCGACTGCTCGAGGGCGCCCGGGCTCGACCACGCGTCGGTGGAGACGACGCCCGCGCCGCGCACGGCGGCCACGGGGTCGTGCCCCACGGTCACCCGCGCACCAGCGCTCTTGGCACGTGCCAGCGCCTGGGGGTCGAGGGCCGCGCCCTCGGGCAGCGCCAAGGAGAGCTCGATGTTCGTGAGGGCGGCCACCGCGAGCAGGCCGTTGGCCGTGCCGCGCGGCTCGCCCACGTAGGCCCAGCGCACGTCGAACGGGCGCTCCTTGCGCTCGAAGACGGTGAACAAATCGGTGATCACCTGGCAGGGGTGGTCGACCTCGCTTTGGCCGTTGATGACCGGCACGCGCGCGTGGCGCGCGAGCTCCTCCAAGTCCCCGTGGCTTCGCATGCGGGCCACCAGCGCGTCGACGTAGCTGCCGAGGACGCGCGCGGCGTCGCGCAGGGGCTCGTGCTCCTCGCCGAGCGCGTGGGCGTCGCGCGCGTGCAGCACCACGGTGGCGCCGCCGAGCAGCGCCACGCCGGCCTCGATGCTCGGCCGCGTGCGGGTGGACGCCTTCTCGAACAGCATGCCCACGACGCGGCCCGACAGCGTGGGCGCCAGGCGGCGCTCGGCGCGGCGGCGCTTGAGGAGCTGGGCGCGCACGAGGAGCCGCTCGAGCGCGGCGCGATCGGCGATGTCGAAGGTGGTGCGCAGGTGTTGCACGGTGATCTCCGATCAAGCGCCGGCGAGACGCTGGGGGTGCGCCGTGGTTGCGGTCGTTGGCGCCGGGCGCGGGGACGGGTCGGCGGGCCGTGCGACGCACCCATCGTCGCCGGCCGCGCGCGGTGGCGCGAGCGCCGGGCCGCTCACGGGATGACCACGCGCTCGAGCAGGTCGTCGGGCTGGAGCGCGTCCATGACGTCGAGGCCGGCGCTGACCTGGCCAAAGAGCGTGTAGCGCCCGTCGAGGTGCGGCTGCCAGGAGTGCGTCAGGAAGAACTGCGAGCCGCCCGTGTCTTTGCCGGCGTGCGCCATGCCCACCGCGCCGCGCTGGTAGGGCGCGTCCGTGTTCTCGCACGGCACGGTGTAGCCGGGGCCACCGGCGCCGTCGCCGCGCGCCTGGTCGCCGCCCTGCGCGACGAAGTCGGCGATGACGCGGTGAAAGGGCGTGCCGTCATAGACCTTGGCGCGCGCCAGCGCCACGAAGTTGGCCACCGTGGCCGGCGCCAGCTCGCGCGAAAAAGTAACCGTGATGGTGCCTCGGCTCGTGACCAGCCGAGCGCTGTCGGGCAGGTCCGCGGGCGCCGGCGGCGCCACCACCGAGGCGCGCGGCCCCGGCGCGCGGTCGCCAGAGGCCACGCCGGCCGCGGCGTCGCGCACGCGCGGCTCCGCGTGGCCCTTGAGCTCCTCGACCAGCGCGGCGCCCGTGGGCGTGGCGCGCGCGCGCGCGATCTTGGCGAGCGTCACGAGCGGCTCGGCGCCCTCGAAGGTGGTGGCCGACCGCAGGCGGTCCACCAGCGCGAACAGCGTGGCGTCTGCGATGGCGCCGGCGGCGGCGGGATCGGCGAAGGGCTCGAGCAGCGTGCTGATGACGCCGACGTCGGTCTCGCGGGTGAGCGCCGCCCCGGCAGCGGCGAGCGCCTCGTCGCCACCCTCGCCCACCAGCGCCGCCGCCGCGGCCATGCGCACCTTGAGGTCGCCCGACGTGAGGAGCTGCGCCAGCGCCCCGGCCCGCTCCTTGGCCGACACGCGCGCATGCGCCAGGCGCAGCACGTCGAAGCGAGCCAGCTCGGTGCCGCGCGCGCCGCACGTGGGCAAGGAGCCTGCGTCGGGGTCCACGGCGTCGTGCGCCGCGGCG
>CAZONM010000380.1:0-5681 GCA_964580865.1 uncultured Myxococcales bacterium
CGTTCGCCTGCGGCTCGCCGCTTGGCGCGGCGCCGCCGCTGCCCTTGCACCCGCAGCCCTGCTCCGCCTGCGCGGCCTCCGCCTGCTTCACGGCAGCCGCCCGCGCCCGCGCCTCGCGGTCCATGTGCGCGCCCACGCGGCTCATCAGCTCCTCGACGTCCACTCCGCCAACGCCCATCCTGCTCATGACGACCTCCGGGTACGAGGAGTGTGTCGGCGTCACATTTCGCCGCGCGCATAGGCGCCTCGTCCGTCGGGCGATCGGGCGACCGGGCGTGCCGAGCGCCAAAGGGGGGCGCCCAGGGCTGTGCTCCCCAGCCGGTCATCCGCCAGCGGGAGGATCATTGACACCCCTCGATGCCGCCGAGCGCCTCAACGTCCCCGTGTGGGAGGTCTGGCGCGGCTTCTTGTGCGATCTGTGGCGCATGCTTGACCCGGCGCGGCCCGAGGGCACGCTGCAGTTCGAGGTGGTGGCCAACGACGGTGGGCGCTCGTACTTCACGCTCGCCCTGGGCGCCGCCGAGGCCACGTCGGAGAACGGCCTGGCCATGGGCAGCGCGGCGTGGATCGAGGCGCCCGAGAGCGTGGTGCGCGCCATGCTCGGCGGCGGCGCCACCACCGACAAGCTCACGGTCACGGGCGACCGCGGCCTCGTGGCGCGCGCGTTCGCGGCGCTCAAGGGCGGCCCTGCCACCATGTCGGTCTTGGGAGCGAGGTTGTCCAAGTGAAGATCACCGACACCCGCATCGGACAGCAGGCCCTGCGCATCGGCGAGAGCATCGCGCAGAAGGTCGAGGGCACACCCGCCACCGCGCAGGCGGGGCAGACGGCCGGCCCCAAGGGCCCGCAAGACACCTTCGAGCAGCAGCAGGCCCTCGCCGGCGAGGCCAAGGAGCTCGCGCGCCTGCTCGAGCAGGTGAACACCATGATCGGCCCCGAGGCCGTGCGCGAGCTGAGGAACGCGCTCCCCAGGGCCGCGCTCGACGCGCTCGCGGGCACGCAGAGCGCGCTGCCGCTCGTGCCCGGCAAGGGCGTGTACGCGAGCTACCGCGCCAAGCTCGAGCAGCTCCTGCAGCTCGAGGGCGCCGCGCGCAACGTGAGCCAGACCGCCGGTGCGGTCATCGGCGCCTCGGTGTTCTCGTCGCGGTACTCCACCGACTGCAACCCCGTCCACGAGATGAAGGGCGCCATCGCGCAGCTGATGGCGGGCACGCCGCTCGCGCAGGTGCGCGTCGAGGACATCCACGAGCGCAATTGCGGGCGGCCGGGCCGCGCGGTGTCGCAGAGCGACCTGCAGCGCGACATCAGGGACATCCACTACATCAACGAGAACATCACCAAGGCGTGGACCTTCGGCCCGGTGCCGCCGCAGCTCTTGCTGCGCGACGAGTACGGCCGTGGCCCCGGTACCGGGCGCGTCGACCAGCTCGGCTACGGCACGCACATGCCGAAGCTCAGCGAGCTGCGCACCATGATCCCCGGCTACCCGCAGGTCCTGAAAGACGTCATCCAGTTGCGCGACGCGCTCAAGGACAAGGCGTTCCCCAGCGCCGACGAGATCAAGGCCGCCAAGGGGCAGCTCATGAACAAGGAGCTGTCCGTCGCCGAGATGCACCAGGAGGTGACCTCGCTCCTGCAAGAGGTGCAGGGCATGGCGAACGCCAGCGAGATCAAGCGCGAGACGCTCAAGGGCACGCACAAGTCGACGAGCGGATCTGCCGGCGAGAGCTTCAACCGCGACCCGGCGTTCGGGCTCAAGCTCAACGCCACCGAGTCGTACTCGGTGAGCCAAACCTCGGGATCGAACACCAGCCAGCAGCTCAACCTCGAGGCGCGCTCCTTCGAGTTCGTGGTGGTGCCGAGCCTCGAGGGCGCCACGTTCGCGCAGGTGGAGAAGTCGAACTTCCTCACGCCGGTCGAGAGCGGCGTGGCCATCGAAAAGCTGTTGCGTGCCACGCGCATCTACGAGGCGATGGTGGCGCTGGAGCCGAACGCGCCCGAGACGGTGGCGCTGCGCATGTTCATGGACGAGTCGACCTTCCCCTTCAAGGCGGTGAACGACTACACCACCAAGGCGCTCGGCAACGGCTCCTTGAAGATGGCCGACCTGCGCGCCGACCTGTTGAAGCTCAAGGACACGGGCCTCTACCCGGCCGAGCGCTACGGCATCATCAAGGACGAGCTGCAGCAGGGGCCACCGCGGCCTCCGAGCAAGCTCGCCGGCAGCCGGTCGCTGTCGGAGCTGTAGGCGCGGTGGCGTGAAGGCGCTCGAGGCGAGCCTCGTGGTGAACGCCGCGCTCGCGGGCGCGGTGGCGGTGCTGCTCCTGCACGGCGGGAGCGAGGCGCCCGCGAAGGCGCCGACGCCCGTCGCCGCGGCCCCGGTGCCTTGCCCCGAGCCACCACCACTGCCCCCCCTCCTAGTGAAGCCACGGGGTTACGGCGCGCCTCCGCCGAATCGGGGGAGGCCCCAATGGGCACCACAGGGGCTCCCCTGATCTCGGGAGCGCGGTTTGGCGACGTCACGCTCAGACTCGAAGGGGGCCGTTCCAAGCTCCGGGACACGCTCTCGACCTGACGCCGAAGACGTGAGCCGCGCAGGTAGGCACGGATGGGCCGACCGACGCCGGTCCTCGGCGGCCGGGCGCGCGTGCGCGGCGTGGCGTTCGTCCCCCCGCGGCACGTGGCCGAGCGGGTCCCGCGACGCTGCCACGGACGCGTGGGCCCGTGACGACGGCGGAGATCCCTTGCGGTGATGGTCGCCGGGCTTGGTCCCTGCCACGTTCCCTGCGTCGCGTCCTCGACGCGCGCCACGAGGTACGCGCCCGCGGTGCTCCTTGGTCTCGCGGCAAGTCCCTGCGCCGGGCTTGATCAACGCAGCTGACCTCCGCTGTCGTGACGCCACACCACCGAACGGACGTCGTGTCGCTGCAGGAGAGCCCGCTCGCCCCCGTGCCTCGCGCCAGAGCCCCCGCGCCGGGGCCGCGCGTGCGCTACGGGAAGTAGTGCCAGATGGTGGTGCCCGAGCCCGGCGGACCACCGGTCACGATGACGCGCCCGTTCCACCACGCGAACGAGCTGGCGTGGCGCACCTCCACCTCGATGGGGACATCGATGGGCTCGTAGTTGACGCAATCTCGCGCGAGGTACAGGTCGCGCGTGAGGTTGGTCTGGTGCTCCTGTGAGCCGTCCGACACGAAGCAGCCCATGGGCGAGGACGCGACCGAGAAGTGCGTCCGCGGCGCGAACGCCGAGGCGTCTGCGCGCTTCGTCCAGGTGGCGCCGTCCGTGGTCGTCCAGATGTCGGTGAGCTCGAGGACCGTGTCGGCCAAGCGCTCGCCCGGCGTGGTCTGCTTGAGGCCGCCGCCGATGAGGTACGCCTCGCCGTTCCACACCGCGCTCCCGTGAATGAGGCCGCGCGGTTGCCATGGCACGCTCTCGGTCGCGAGCGTCCAGTCGCGGCCGTCGACGCTGCGCCACACGTCGGGGAAGCCGCGCGCGATGTGCGCGGGCCAGTCGTTGCCGGCGAACACGAGCATCGCGCCATTGACCGACGCGACCGAAGGAGCGTAGCGACGTCCGAACGGCGCGTGCTCGGCCTCTTGGTGCCACTCGACGCCGTCGGGCGACGACCACACGTCGTCGTAAAGGTCGCCCCCGACGACCCACAGCCGGTCGTCGTGCACGAGCCAGCCGGCGCAGTGCCGCGGCGGCCAGGGCGCGTGTCCGAGCAGCTCCCAGTGGAGGCCGTCCTTCGAGCGCCAGACCTCGCTGTTGACTGGCCCGTAGGTCCAGCCGCCGAGCAGGTAGAGCTCGCCACGAAGCACCAGCAGCCCCGCGCCGTCGCGCCCCGCCCACGTGTCGTCGTTGGGGTACGAGCGCCACTGCCCCTTGTCCACCACCTCGATGACGCGAACCCCGAGGCCGCGGATGTCATGCTCGGCCGTGAGCACGCCGAGCTGCGCCGTCGTTCGCCACGTGGTCAGGCCGTCGGTCGAGAGCACGACCTCCGCAGCGACGTCGGGCGCGAGCGGTGGGCAGAGCGGCGAGCGGACCAGCGTGAGGACGAAGCCGGAGTCGTGCACGTCGATGTCGTCGCATCCGGCGACGACCGCAGGCTCCTGGGGCAGCGGCGCAATCGCGAACTCCTCGCGAACGGGCTCGGGCGGTGGCGGCTCGGGATCGGCCGGACCGATCTCGGTGGTCGGGGGCGTGCCCGCCTCCTGGGCGGGCTCTCCGGGCCCAACGCTCCCGTCGTCGTCGACGGACTCGAGCTCGGTGTCGACGGTCTCGGTGGCGCCCGACGAGCGCGCGGGACGTTCGCCGCGGGCGGTGCTGACCAGCCGGCTGGTCGGCGCCGTGTGCGGCCGGCGGGAGAGCTCGCCGATGGAGGCGGCGTCGGCTATCGGCTCTCTGACGTGGTCGACGTCGTCGAGGACGAGTGGCTCGGTGCCACAGCTGGCGAGGCCGCCGACGCACAGGCCGAGCGCGAGGACGGAACCGAGGCGCACCCCGTCGGATTACCAGTGTCCTTGGTGGCGCCGCCAAAGTGTCTCGCTCGATCCGGGCACCACCGTCGCGCGTCACCGCGCGCCGAGCTCCAGCCCCGAGCGGGTAGTCTCCCAGCGCGCACCGTAGGAGGTCCACGCGGGTGCGCGCCTGCCCGGGGGCGATGTGCTCACGTGTGGCACCTCTCCGGCCAGCTGCGCCACACGACGACCACGGACGTCCGCGCCCCGGTGGCGGGGATGGCCGCGGCAGGGCCGGGGGCGGTGGCGCGGGCTCGGCAGCGCCGGGCTCGGCAGCGCCGGGCTCGGCCCCTGCGGCGATCGCTGGATCAGGTGCTCGGCCCAAGGAGTCTGCCATGGCCCCGTCGGCGGCCCCGACCACCGCGCCTCGTCGGCGACCCTCGAGCTCGAGCACCGGGCTCCCCGTTGACGCCCCGGGCGCGGCCGGGGAGAAGGCGCCATCCATCAAGGGTCCGGCCGCCTGGCGCGGTCTGGTCCCGCGCCCCGCGAGGCGGTGCGGCATGTCGCCGGCGCCGCGTCATCGAGGGGAGAGGAGCTGAGCCATGTCCGGCACCACCGGTCCCGTCGCCATTCCCGCCACCGTTCGCGCCAAGGTCGGCAAGGGCGCCTCGCGCCAGGCCCGCCTCACGGGCGTGGTCCCCGGCGTCATCTACGGCATGAAGAAGGAGCCCATGGCGGTCACCTTCGACCCGCGCGACCTTGCCAAGGCGGTCAAGGGGCCGCTGCGCAGGAACGCCGTCGTCAAGCTCGACCTCAAGGACGCCGCCGGCAAGGCCCAGGGCTCGCGCTTCGCGCTCTTGCGCGAGCTGCAGGTGCACCCGGTGCGCCGCGTGCCCACGCACGCTGACTTCCTCGAGATCGACCCGAGCAAGCCCATGGCCATGAAGGTGCCGCTCGAGGCCACCGGCAAGTCGATGGCCGTGCAAGAGGGCGCCAAGCTCCAGCTCGTCGTGCGCACGGTCAACGTCAGCGTCGTGCCCACCGAGGTGCCCGAGAAGCTCGTCCTCGATGTCACCGGCCAGGGCTTCGGCGTCTTGCGCGCCAAGGCGCTGACCATGCCGAAGGGCGTCACGCTGCTCGACTCGCTCGAGACCCCCATCGTGTCGTTGCGCATGCCGCGCGGCGACAAGGAGGAGGAGGCGGCGGCTGCGGCGG
>CAZONM010000381.1:0-5656 GCA_964580865.1 uncultured Myxococcales bacterium
CGCGGTGTTGGCCGCCGCGCACGACGGCGTGCGCGCGCCCGCGTCGTCGGGTGAGCTCCTGGTCATCGAGGGGCGCGGCAAGCGCGGCACGGCCAAGGCGCAGGCGCTGGTGGCTGGCGCCGATAGCGAGCTCGTGGCGCGCTGGCTGCCAGCGCGCGGCGGTCACTGGCGCAGCGGGCGCTCGCGCGCGGTCGATCGCGTGGTCATCCACACCACCGAGGGCAGCTACGACGGCGCCATCTCGTGGTTCCGCTCGGCCGACAACCCGTACCAGACCAGCGCCCACTACGTGATCCGCTCGAGCGACGGCGAGATCACGCAGATGGTGCGCGAGGCCGACACCGCGTATCACGCGCGCGACTGGAACTCGCGCGCCGTGGGCATCGAGCACGAGGCCATCTCGTCGAACCCGGCCTGGTTCACCGACGAGATGTACCGCTCGTCGGCGCGCCTGGTGCGGGACATCTGCGATCGCTGGGGCATCCCCATCGATCGGCAGCACATCGTGGGGCACGTCGAGGTGCCCGGCAACGACCACACCGATCCCGGGCGCCACTGGGATTGGGACTACTTCATGTCGCTGGTGCAGGGGCCCGTCGACGGCGCGCAGCCCCCGCCGCCGCCGTCGACACCGCAGCCGCCGGCCGACACCTGCGACGGCCTCGACTACTTCGGCTCCTGCGACGGGACGCAGTTGCGCTGGTGCGAGAACGGCGACGTGAGGAGCGCGGACTGCGGCGCCTCGGGCCAGACGTGCGGTTGGCAAGACGACACCATCGGCAACAACTGCCTCGACGGCGCGGCGCCGGACGACCCGGTGCAGGAGCCGCCGGTGCAGGAGCCGCCGGCGCAGGAGGATCCCGACCCCGAGCCCACGCCCGACGATCCATGCCAGGGCGTCGACTACGCCGGCGAGTGCCAGGGCACCACGCTCGTGTGGTGCGACGCCGACGCGCTGCACCGCTACGACTGCGCCACCAGCGGCGACGTGTGTGGCTGGCAAGACGACCAGGTGGGCAACAACTGCCTGGAAGCGCCGGCCGACGATCCGTGCGGCGGCGAGACCTGGCTTGGGCGTTGCGAGGGCGACACGCTCATCTGGTGCGGCGACGACCAGGTGCGCACCGCCCAGTGCGCGACCTGCGGCTGGCAGGACGACGAGGTCGGCAACAACTGCCTGTAGCGCGGCGGCTGTTCGAATGCGCACAGCGCTGTCGGCACGATTCTCGGCGGCGAGAAGCGCCGAGTGACGGTAGGCTGCGCCCACGATGGAAGGCATCGACGCGCTCGTCCCGATGGAGATGGCCAAGAAGGCCGAGGACGTCGGCGTCAAGAAGGCCTCGCTCGACGCGGGGCGCACGCTGGCGCTCGGCGTGCTCGCGGGCGCGTTCATCGCGCTCGGCGCAGTGTTCATGACCACGGTGACGGCGGGCGCCGCGCAGAGCTCGTGGCCACCCGGCGTGGTGCGCATGTGTGGCGGCGTGGTGTTCTCGCTCGGCCTCGTGCTCGTCGTCGTGGGCGGCGCCGAGCTGTTCACGGGCAACAACCTGCTCACCATGGCGTGGGCCAGCCGTCGCATCAGCACCGCCAAGCTGGCGCGCAACTGGGCCGTCGTCTTCGTCGGCAACACCATCGGCGCCTTCGGCATGGCGGGCCTCATCGTCCTGTCGGGGCAGCACAAGCTCATGGGCGGCGCCGTGGGCGCGCAGGCCATCGCCATCGCCAAGCTCAAGCTGCACGAGAGCCTGGTCGAGGCCTTCGTGCTCGGGGTCTTGTGCAACGTGCTCGTGTGCCTGGCCGTGTGGATGTCGTTCTCGGCCCGTACCACCGTCGACCGCGTGGTGGCCGTGGTGCCGCCCATCGCGGCCTTCGTCACCACCGGCTTCGAGCACAACGTCGCGAACCTCTACCTCTTGCCGGTGGCGCTGTTCGCCGCGCACGAGCCGGTGGTGCTGCAAGCGGCCGGGCTCGATGGCGTGCCCGAGTGGCTCACGGTGGGGCGCATGGTGATGAACCTGGTGCCCGTCACGCTCGGCAACATGGTCGGAGGCGGCTTGCTGGTGGGCGCGACCTATTGGACCATCTACCTGCGGAGGACGTGATGCCCAAGCTCAGCGTCGACGGGATCGCGGTGGAGGTGCACGACGGCGCGACGCTCTTGCAGGCGATCCGGCGCGCGGGCAAGGACGTGCCCACGCTGTGCCACGACGATCGCCTCAAGCCCATCGGCGCGTGCCGCATGTGCCTGGTGGAGGTCGCCGGCTCGCCGGTGCCCGTGGCCTCGTGCGCCACGCCCGCCAAGGATGGCGCCGTGGTGCAGACCGCCACGCCCGCGCTCGTGGCCGAGCGTCGAGCGCTCCTCGAGATGCTGGCCGCCGACTACCCGGCCGACGCGCCCGCCGCGCGCCCCGACAAGCCCTTTCATCAGATGCTCGCGACCCATGGCGTGAGCGCAACGGGCGCGCGCTCGCAGCCGGTCGACGACAGCCACCCCTACCTGCACGTCGACATGAGCCAGTGCGTCACCTGCTACCGCTGCGAGCGCATCTGCGACGAGGTGCAGGGCCAGAACGTCTGGACGGCCACGGGCCGCGGCGCCACGACGGTGCTCGCGACGCCGGGCGGCACCAGCCTGAGAGACAGCCCGTGCGTGTCGTGCGGCGCGTGCGCGTCGACGTGTCCGAGCGGCGCCATCGACGACAAGACCGTCTTGCGCCTAGGCGTGCCCGAGCGCTTCACGCGCACCACGTGTCCGTACTGCGGCGTCGGCTGCGAGCTCGACGTGGGCGTGCGCGGCGGGCGCATCACGCAGATCGTGCCCGCCATGGACTCGCCCGTGAACAAGGGCCACACGTGCGTGAAGGGCCGGTATGCGTGGGGCTTCCTCGACGCGCCCGACCGCGTGACGCGGCCGTTGGTGCGCAAGGGCGGCGCGCTCGTCCCTGTCGCGTGGGACGAGGCGATCTCGTTCGTGGCATCGCGCCTGCGCGAGATCCTCACAGCGCACGGGCCCGGCGCCCTGGGCGTGCTCGGCTCGTCGCGCTCCACCAACGAGGAGAACTACGTCGCGCAGAAGTTCGCGCGCGTGGTGCTCGGCACCAACAACGTCGACTGCTGCGCGCGCGTGTGCCACGCGCCCACCGCCTTCGCCATGGCGTCGGTGTTCGGCACGGGTGCTGCCACCAGCTCCTACGACGACATCGAGGCCGCGCGCGCCATCGTCGTGTGCGGCGCCAACGCCACCGAGAACCACCCGGTCATCGGGGCGCGCATCCGCCAGGCGACCAGGCGCGGCGCCGCGCTCATCGTCATCGATCCGCGCCGCATCGAGCTCGCCCACGAGGCCACCATCCACCTGGCGCTGCGGCCGGGCACCAACGTGGCGCTGTTGCAGGGCCTGGCGCACGTGATCCTTCGGGACGGTTTGGCCGACGAGGCGTTCCTGCGCGCTCGCGTGGTCGACGTCGACACCTTCCGCGCCGCGCTGGCCGAGGCGACCCCTGAGCGCGTATCGGCGCTCTGTCACGTGCCCGCCGAGCTCATCGTGCGCGCCGCGCACCTGTACGCGCGCACCAAGCCCGGCCTCATCGTGCACGGGCTCGGCGCCACCGAGCATCGCCAGGGCAGCGACGGCGTGGCGGCGCTGTCCGACCTCGCGCTGCTCACGGGCAACCTCGGTGCGGCCGGTTCGGGGGTGAACCCTTTGCGCGGACAGAACAACGTGCAGGGCTCGGCGCACATGGGCTGCGAGCCGAGCAAGCTCACGGGCTACGTGCCCCTCGCCAAGGGCAAGTCCGCGCACGAGCAGCTCTGGGGCGTACCGGTGCCCGAGGGCGCGGGCCTCGACCTCATGCAGATGATGGACGCAGCCGCACAGGGCACCCTGCGCGCCTTGTGGTGCATGGGATACGACGTGGCGCAGACCAACCCGCACCGCCAGGCGACCATCGCGGCGCTGAAGAAGCTCGAGCTCTTGGTCGTGCAAGACCTGTTCGTCAACGAGACCGCGGCCGAGGCTGCGCACGTCGTCATCCCGGCGGCGGCGTCGTTCGAGAAGGACGGCACCTTCATGAACGCCGAGCGCCGGGTCTCGCGCGTGCGCGCGGCCGTGGCGCCGCCCACGCCCGAGTGCAAGCCCGACTGGGTGCCGCTCGCCGAGGTGGCGCGCGCGCTCGGGCACGGTGAGCGCTTCGCGTGGCGCGACGTCGAGCAGGTGTGGGACGAGATCCGCGCCGCCTGGCCCGCGGGGCAGGGCATGGCCTACCGCCGCCTCGAGCAGCACGGCCTGCAGTGGCCGTGCCCGGACGAGCGGCACCCCGGTAGTACGCACCTGCACGGCGCGAGCTTTCCCATGGGCGTGACCACGCGCCTCGCCTTCGCGCGCTTCGAGGAGACGCCCGAGCGCGTGAGCGCGCAGTTCCCGTTCCTCCTCGTCACCGGACGCACGCTGCACGCGTTCAACGCCGGCACCATGACCGCGCGCACCAAGAACCTCGAGCTGCGGCCCACCGACACGCTCGACATCCACCCCGTCGACGCCGGGCGCTTGGGCATCGACGACGGCGCGCGCGTGCGCGTCACCAGCGCGCGCGGCGAGGTGGAGCTGCCCGCGCGGCTCACCACCAACGTGACGCCCGGCGAGCTCTTCACCACCTTCCACGATGTGCGCGCGCGCGTGAACGATCTCACCAGCGACGTGCGCGACACCTCCGCACACACCCCGGAGTACAAAGTGACGGCCGTGGCCATCGCGCCCATCGGAGGGCGCGGGTGACGCGCGCGCGCCGACGCCGCGGCCACGTGGTGGTGCTCGGCGAGGCGCTCATCGATCTGTTCCCGCCCGCGCCCGGCGTTCCCCTCGCCGACGCCGCCGCGCTCACGCCCATGCTCGGCGGCGCGCCCGCCAACGTGGCTGTGCAGCTGGCGCGCCTCGGCGTGCCCGTGCGCCTGGTGTCAGCCGTGGGCCAGGACGCGTTCGGCGCGCGCGCCCTGCGCGTCTTGCGCGACGAGGACGTCGACGTGCGAAGCGTTCGCATGCGCGCCGATCGCCGCACCGGGGTCACGCTGGTGGAGCTCGCGAAGGACGGTGAGCGCCGCTTCACGCCGTTTCGCGAGCGCAGCGCCGACCTGTCGCTCGGGCCCGCTGACGTCGAGCACCGCGTGCTGCGCGGCGCGCGGTTCGTGCACACCGGCACCGTGAGCTTGCGCATGCCGTCCTCGCGCGCGGCCACCGTGGGTCTGATCGCCGCCGCGCGCCGCGCGCGCGTGCCCGTGAGCCTCGACGTCAACTTGCGCTGGGGCATGTTCCCGTCGCGCACCATGCTCGTGCGCCTGGCGCGCAGCGCCGTTCGTCGCGCCGACATCGTCAAGGCCACGCGCGACGAGGCGCGCGTGCTGCTCGGTGCTCCGCGTGCGCCCGACGAGGAGCTGGCGCACCGCATGCTGGCGCGCGGCCCGCGCCTGGTGATGATCACGGCCGACGCCGAGGGCGCGCTCATCGCGACCGCGGGCGCTGCCGTACACGTGGCCGCGCCCACGGTCCGCGTCGTCGATGCCACGGGGGCGGGCGACGCGTTCGTGGGCGCGGCCCTCGCGTCGCTGTGGCACGGCGGCGTTGTGGGCGAACGGCTCGCGCGGTTGGACGCGGCCGCGCTGC
>CAZONM010000382.1:0-5628 GCA_964580865.1 uncultured Myxococcales bacterium
GTGCGCTCGATCGTTGCGCCACGTCGGTGCTCGGCCGCGGCGCAGGCGGCGGCGCAGGCGGCGGCGCGGCACAGGCGAGGCCCGCGAAGCTCGCCGACAGGCTGCGCGACGGCCACCACACGCGCAGCGCACACACGCCGCCCTCGTCGAGCGTGCATCTGCGCACCTGCTGGTCCAACAGGAGCGACGCCAGCCATGCGCCAAAGCGCTGCTGCCGCTCGGCCTCGCGCGCCAGCGCGGCGGTGTGGGGCGCGGCGCGGCGCGCCACCTCCGCCTGCCAGGTGGCGGCGTCGAGCACCACGTCGTCGAACATGCCGTCGGTGAACGACGGCGCGTCCATCAAGAACGCGTCGGGGCGGCCGGCCAAGACGCCGAGCGGCACGGTCACCGGGAAGAGCGCGAGGTTGACGAAGCCCGCCACCGCGAGCCCGCCGAGGTCGAAGAGCGCGCCCGAGAACCCCTGCGGCGTATCGTCGGCGGGGCCGGCGGGGACCTTCAAGGCCACGAGCGGCGGTAACGCGACGTCGGTGAACGCGGGCGCGCCCTCGCCCGTGGTGCCGAGCGTCACGACCAGGCCCGGCGGGCCGCGTGTCTCCACCTCCACCTCGTAGAGCACCCGCACGAGCCGGCCCTCGAACGCCAGCGGCGTGGCGCGCGTCAGCGTCACGCGCGCGCCGCATGCCTCGTGGACGGCGAAGGGCTCCCGCGGCGGCGGCGCGCTGGTGGCGGCGTCACGTGGCGGCGCCGCTGGCGCGTGCGGTCGCGCGCTCCCGCCGTCGTCGAGCCGGTCGTCGTGGGACGTGGGCCACGTCGACGGCGCCGGGTCCGCGGTGACGCACGCCGCGGCCAGGCACGTGCAAAAGAGCGCGAGCGCGCGCACGCCAGACCGTACCAGGCGCGCGCGCGGGCGCCCACGGCGCAGGTGACGGCGTAACGGGCGCGTCGTGATCGCATGCACACGAGCGGGCGGGCGCGTCTCGCTCACCACACGCCGATGCCGCGCAGCGCGCCGTACGCCAGCACCGAGAAGCCGCCGAGCTCACCTGCGATGAGGCACGTCATGAAGCCCACCACCACGCTCCGCGGCAGCGTCCGTGTCCCTAGGCGGAAGGGTCGGCGCAGCTGATTCTCGGTGTCGCCGAGCGCGCCGTGCAGCGCGTAGGTGAGCTGCGCCAGCGCGAAGAACCCCGTCAGCGCACCCACGGCCACCGTCTCCACGGTGGCGTCGAGCGGGCTCAGCGCGCACAGGCGCGCCGTCACCAGGCACGCGAACGAGTACATCAGCGCCGCGCGGTGCAACACGTCGACGTAGCGGCGGCTGTGCCCTTCGGGAGACGAGAGCGTGACCAGGAGCTTCCACACGCCGCCGAGCAGGCCCACGAGAAAGAACAGGCAACAGCATGCGATCGCGAGTCGTTCACCGGGGTCCATGGGGCCGCGCCCTCCTGCGAGGGCGCGAGGGTGGCGCAACGGCGCGCGCGACGCGAGTGGCGGCGGCCCGCTGACGAGCGCGTGCGCGAACCGCGGCGGCGACGCACATCGTCATCGCCGCTGACCCCCCGATCCGAGCTGCTCGAGGCTGGCGTGTCGACCCGGGACGACCTCCGGCAGCAGCATCGAGGTGAGCGCCCATAGGGATATTCGCCCGGCGAGGCTCTCCGAGGACTGCCGTAGCAGCGCGGGCTACGCCGATGCGCCAGTGGGTACGGTCGTTGCCCATCAAGGTGCGCCGGGTGCTGGCGCGCCGGCCGGCGCTGGTGGGGCGGGTGCTCCCCGTGTTCCTCCAGCCGCCGTGGGCGCGAGCTTCGCTCGCTACCCCAATGGCGGCCATGCCGCGCACGCGCGCTGTCGACGTGGCAGCGGCAGCGGGGCCGGCTCGTGGGTGCAAGCGGAGCGACCGGGTCCGGGACCTTCGTCCAGCGCTTCGGCTCCGCGATGCGGCTCTCGATTCACGATCACGTCGTCATGCCCGACGGCGTGTTTGTGCGCGCCGACGACGGCGGCGTCTCCCTCCAGCGTCTGCCGGCCCCTGATGACGAGGACGTCGAGGCGCTGCTCGGCCGCTGCGCCGTGCGCGTGCTGCGCTTGTTGCGGCGCGAGGTACGCGACGGCGAGCCAGAGGCCGACGCCCTCGCCGCACTCGAGGCAGCGTCGCTCGCGGCGCGGCCCCCCGCGAACGGGGACGGCCCGAAGCAGAAGCGGCTCACCGCGTTCCTCGAGGGCCTCTCGTTGCACGCCGACGTGCACCTGCATGCGAACGGTCGTCGTGGCCTCGAGCAGCTGTGCCGCCACGGCGCGCGTGGCGCCATCGCCCTCTCGCGCCTCTTGGCGCTGCCCGCTGGGCGCGTGGCGTACCACATGATGCGCTGCCCGGCCGCCCTGGGCGAGCGAGCGAAGCTCGCGGCCTCGGCGGCTGAGCGCCCGCTGCCCGAGGGGCGCACCCACCTGGTGCCTACGGGAGTGGAGCTACTCAAGAAGCAGGCCCCGCGGATCCCGCCGCCGCGCCTCCACCTGCTGCGGTTGCACGGCGTGTTCGCCCCGAATTCGAAGTTGCGGTCGCTGGTGGTGCCCAAGCCGCCCGTGCCGGCGGTCGAGGAGGGCCCGCCGGTAGAGGAGACGCGGGTGCGCCCGTCGCCGTCGCCCTATCGCCTCGATTGGGCCGCCGCCCTCGAGCGGGTCTGCGGGCCCGACGTGCTCAGGTGCGCCCGCTGCGACGGCAGGCTCGTGGTGCTCGCAGCGGCGAGGCCGGTCGCTTCGCGACCTCGCCGGATCGTCATGGGCGGATCGCGCGAGCCAACCGAGGCAGGGGCTTTGCGAGGCAGGCGGCGCGGTTTCGCCGCGTTCGGGCGCGGAGGGGTGCGCGTCGGGGCGCGAGCGCCGAGAGCGCGGTGCTTCGGGCTATCCCCAGATCTCGGCGTTGCCGTCGTCGCACTCCTCCCCGTCCGATGCGACGGCGTCGCCACAGCCCGGCAGCGCGCAAGAGGTGCGGCAGCCATCGCCCTCGACATCGTTGCTGTCGTCACAGCCCTCCACGAGCGGGTTCCAATGGCCGTCGCCGCAGACGTTCTCGAGGCACGTACTGGAGACGCAGGCGTCGTCATCGAGCAGGTTGCCGTCGTCACACTCCTCGGGCGCCGTGATGATCGCATCGCCGCAGCGCGGCGCCACACACGCGGCGACTCAGATGCCGGCCGCGCAGCGATTGCCCTCCGGCACGGGTGCAGCGCCGCCCTCCCGGATCGAGATGCACGGGTCGGTGGTCTCCCTGCAGATTCCGAGCGACGTGACACACATGCCGTCGTCGGAACAGCCCGTCTCGTCCGGGCACAGCAGCTTCGCGTCGTCGGGCAGCGCGGCGCCGAACGAGCCGCCGCTCGCCGCGACCAGGATCGCGACCGCGAGCAGCGGGAGGCGGATCCCGGGCGCCAGGGGATCGAGCCCAGCCGAGCGGGCAGGCCGCGCGCGTCCCGCCCTGTCCCGTCAGGGGACGTCGTTGACCGTGAACGTGAGCGGCGGGGTGGTGCCGCCGCCCGGTCCCGGCGTGAAGACCGTGATCTCGAGCGTGCCCGGCGCCCCGGCGTCGGCGGTGAGGTCCACGGTGAGCTGCCGCGCGTTCACGAACGTCGTCCGTCGGCTGTGGCCGTCGACGCGCACCCGCGAGGCGTAGACGAAGCCGCTGCCGGTGACTGTGATCGTCACGTCGGTGGCCCCCTTGTCCACCGCGCTTGTGCTGAGCTGTGTCAGCGTGGGCGCGGGCCGCGTGATGGTCCACAGGAAGCCGCGCGTGCTCCCATCCTCGTCGACGTACCCGTGCCCGTATGCAGCGCCGGACTCGCCGAGGCCCAAAGCCGTCGCGTTGGGGCGCAGCGTGACCTGCGGCTCGCCGGGGCTCGCCCAGGCGAGCGCCGCGTCCGTGCCGCTGGCCTCGTCGCGCCCCACGCCCACGATGATGAAGGCGTCGTTGATGCCCCACGCGAACGAGAAGAGGAACTGCGCGAGCTCAGCGGGTGGGGCGGTGCGCGTCGCTGCGGCCCAGATGACCGGCTTCGGCCCGGGGTTGACGTCGACCGCTGCGTTGGCCTGGCCGACCACAGTGCCCGACCTGTTCATCCCGCCCGGGAAGATCTGCCGCGGCGGGCTGGGGAACGAGGGTGACGGAGGGATGCCGCCCAGCAGGATGACGTTGGGGTAGGACGGGCTCGCCGGATCCCACACCGCGCCGACGTACTCGCTGATGGCCGGGTCGAAGACGTCGCCGAGGATGACACCGTCGTCGTTGAGATCGTACAGACGCCCGACCACCGATCCCGCGCCGAGCTCGCCGAGGATCACCGGATCCGCGCCGGGGCTCGCAGCGTCCCAGACCGCGAAGCGCGGCGTGCCGGTGGCCTGCTCGACCAGCAGGCCGACGATGGTGCCGTTGTCGTTGATGCCGTGCGCGATGGCGCCGCCCGCGCTCGGCAGCAGCGTGGGCGGTGACGTCGGATCGTCGGCGTCCCACAGGCACGCGTAGCCGAGGAAGCCTGCTGGATCGAACACCGTGCCGACGATCTGCCCTGCAGTGTTGATGTCGTGCGCGGATACGGTGGAGTCCAGGTCGCCGAGGATCGTCGGCGCCAGGGAGCTGGACGGGTTCCAGCGCACCGCGCGTGAACGGCCGACGGACGGGTCGAACGCCTCGCCGACCACCACGCCGTTCGCGTTGATCGAGAGCGCGCGGCCGCCGCTGTCGACGTGCGTGGGATCGCCGTTGGCGTCGATGCCGCCCAGCACCGTCGGCGCTGGGAACGCGTCGCGCCCGACCGGGTTCGCAGGATCCCACAGGAGCGGATGGAGAGAGCTGGCGCTCTGGTCGAAACCGCTGGCGATGATCTGGTCGCGGTCGTTGATGGTGCACTTGCCGACGCACGGGAGCTGGGCGGGCGAGCTCTGGTTCGGGTACTGCGGCGGGAACCCGAGGTCGCCGAGGCGCACCTCGCGCAGGACCTCGGTGGGCGGCGAGCTGGTGGCCACTTCGAGGCCGTCGGAGATCCCGTCCCCGTCGGTGTCGAACAGGTCGGGATCCGTCCCATAGAACGCCTCGTCCGCCTCCGTCAGCCCGTCGCCGTCGTCGTCACCGAAGATCACGAGCACGGTCTTGTCGAGGATCGGCTTGAGCGGGTCGGTGTCCGCGAGCGCGCTCACCGTGTTGAAGCCGGGGAACAGCACCGCGTTGAAC
This sequence comes from uncultured Myxococcales bacterium, assembly GCA_964580865.1. Taxonomy (GTDB): domain Bacteria; phylum Myxococcota; class UBA727; order UBA727; family VGSZ01; genus JACOUT01. Next base: position 5,219 of record CAZONM010000382.1, read on the forward strand.
CTGAAGTCGCCGTCCTCGGTCGCCGCAGCCTCGGTGGTGCGCACCTGGCCTGCGTCCTCGCCGCGCACCGTCACCGTGACGCTCCCCGCGGCGAAGGTGTTGCCCTGCACGCGCACGTCGGTGAAGACGGCCCGGTTGGTGACCTGCGTGTCGAGGAGCGCGGGCACGAAGACGAACGCATCGCTCGCGCCGCGGCCGTCGGACTGTCGGGCGTGGGCGGCGCCCGGCTTGCCGTCACCAGCGCGGAAGCGCAGGTCCTTGCCGTTGCCGCTGTCGTGGACGAGGCCCGCGTGCCCGCCCGCCCCACCCGCACCATCGATGACGCCCTGTGGCCCGCGCACGATGCGGCGCGCCGCCACGAGCGCGAGATCGCCCGCGGCGCCGCCGCCGCCACCGCCGCCCGGGTACTC
>CAZONM010000383.1:0-5603 GCA_964580865.1 uncultured Myxococcales bacterium
GAGGTTCTGCACGTGGTGCCCCACCTCGTGCGCGATCACGTACGCCTGCGCGAAGTCGCCGGGGGCGCGGAGCTTCTTGGCCATCACGTCATAGAAGCTCGGGTCGATGTAGAGCTTGCGATCGAGCTGGCAATAGAACGGCCCCATCGACGACGAGGCGCGCCCGCAGCCGCTCTGCACGCTGCCGGAGAAGACCACGAGCGTCGGCTCCTGGTACGTGCGCGGCAGCGCCGCGCCGGTGGGCGGCAGCTTGCCGAGCCGGAACTCCTCGGCCCACACCTCCTCCGTGGCGCCGAGCACGCGCGCCGAGAAGTCACACGCCGGCCCGTACGTGTCGCAGACGCGTCCGCCCCTCGGCACGTCGGTCGCAGTGTCGCCAAGAAACGCGCGGGCGACGGCGGTGCGAATACCGAACGGATTGATGATGGCGAGGACGCCGACGATGCCGCCCACGACGAGCGTGCCCTTGACGCCGAGCACGCGCACCAGCGTGAAGAGCAGCCGGACGCCGAGGGCACCCCCGCCGCCGCCGGAGGCTGACCCGCGTCCGCGATCCTCGAAGTTCGTCGAGCGCCGCTGGTTGTCGAGCCGCATGGCACCTCCGGTGGCGACACCATACCGCCACGCGCGGGGAGGCACGGTCAAGACATGGGTGACACTGGTGCGCCGCAGCGCTGCGGTCACTCGGCGGGGTCTCTCACGTGCGAGCGGCCATCCGCGCTGCGCACCTCGAAGAGGTGGGTCACCTTGGCGCGGAACAGGAAGCCCCAGCCAGCGACGAGGTCATCGACCGTGGCCGATGGCGCCGCCATGGACGGCCCGTCCGTACTCCCCCAGTGGGTAACGCCGTCGTACCGAACATAGACGGGCCACAGCTCTCTGCTGGCGGCGTTCCTCCACGTCAAACGCACCACGGGGGGTCGCATGCCGACTCCACCTCGTGGAGGCTCCACGCGGTCTGCCGGAGGTGTACGACGCCCTCTTGATGCAGGAGCAGGAGCTCGCCGAAGTCGGGCGGCAGCACCTCGATGCCGTGGGCGCGCGCCTCGTGGATGTACTTCACCACGTTGTCGGTCGACGACAACTCGGTGGTGAGCAGCGCCGCCATGAACTCGATGGGGTAGAAGCACTTCAGGCACGCGGTCTGGTAGGTGATGAGCGCGTACGCCGCCGAGTGGCTCTTGTTGAAGCCGTAGCCGGCGAACCTCTCGATGGTGTCGAAGATGTCGCTCGCCTTTTGCGCGGAGATGTCGTTGTTGGCGCAGCCGGAGACGAACGCGCCCTTCTGCTTCTCCATCTCCTCCTTCTTCTTCGTAGCCCGTCCACGGCTGCGTAGCGCCGCGGGGGTTGACGGCGTCGTTGCCGTGGACGGGCTACCATGACCGTCAACGGCGAGGAGCTGAGCCAATGATCGCCCACGACGTCACCGACGCACCTCGCGCGAAAGCGCGACCGCTCGCGCGCGGCGCCGCGGTCCTGATCGTAGTCCTGGCGCTCGCCGGCGCCGCCGGCTGTTGCTGCCCCGGCGGCCCGGCCATCCCCACGGCGTCCTCGTGGGCGCGGCTCACGGCCGCGCCCACGGCGCCGGTCAGCGCTTCGGCCGCCGCGCCCCGTTGATGAGCGCGCGCAGCCCGCGCTCCACCACGGCGGGAAAGGGCTGCCGCAACAGCTGCGCGGCGGGCCCGGGCTCGAACACGCTCTTCTCGTGCGAGAAGGTCTTAAAGCCCGCGTAGCCGTGGTAGGCGCCCACGCCGCTTGGGCCCACGCCGCCGAAGGGGAGGTCGTCGTTGAAGAAGTGCAGCGCCGCGTCGTTCAGCGTCACGCCGCCCGAGCAGGTGCGGCGCACGAAGGCTTGAGAGCGCGCCTTGTCGTCGTCGAAGTAATAGGCGGCCAGGGGCCGCGGGCGCGCGTTGATGTGGTCGATGGCCTCGTCCACGGTGTGGGCGGTCATCACCGGCAGGATGGGGCCGAAGATCTCCTCCTCCATCACCTGCATGCCGGGCTTGGCGTCGAGCACCAGCGCCGGCGCCATGCGCGGGTGGCGGCGCGCCAGCGTGCCCTGCGGATCGGCGCGCACCACGCGCGCGCCCTTCTGCTCCGCGTCCACGAGCATGGCCTCGAGCCGGTCGCGGTGCCGCTCCGAGAGGATGGCCGTGTAGTCGCGCGACGTCGACAGATCACCGAAGCCCTTCTCGACGAAGCGCAGGTAGGCGTCTTCGAAGGCGCGCGCGCGATCGGGGTGCACGATGGCGTAGTCGGCGGCGATGCACGTCTGCCCGGCGTTGAACAGCCGCGCCACCGCGATGCGCACCGCCGCGCGCTCCACGGGGTAGCTCTCGTGCACCACGGCCGGCGACTTGCCGCCGAGCTCCAGCGTCACCGGCGTGAGGTTGGCGGCCGCCGCCAGCGCCACCTCGCGCCCAACGCGCGTGGAGCCGGTGAACACCAGGTGATCGAGCGGCAAGGCCGACACCGCGCGCGCCACCTCGGGCCCGCCCGTGACCACGGCCACCTCGTCGGCGGCGAAGGTCTCGCGCAAGAGCGACGCCAACAGCGCCGAGGTGCGCGGCGTGAGCTCCGACGGCTTCACGAGCACGCGGTTGCCGGCGGCGAGCGCGTCGATCATCGGCCCCACGCTGAGCAGCACCGGGTAGTTCCACGGCGCGATGACGCCGACGACGCCCTTGGGCTGCCGCTCGATGCGCGCGCGCGACGGGCGCAGGTACCAGCTGGGCGTGACCGGCTCGGGCTTCATCCACGCGCGCAGGTGGCGCCGCGCGTGGCGCAGGGCCATCACGGGCACGGTCACGTCGGTGATGAGCGACTCCACGCGCGACCGGCCGCGAAAGTCATCGTCCATGCACTGTAAAAGCTCGTCGGTGCCGCGCTGCACCATGCCCTCGAGGCGCTTGAGCCGATCGAGGCGCGCCGAGAGCGACGGGTCGCGGTCGCTCACGAAGCCCTGCGTGAGCCGCTGGAAGGCGCGCGCCACGTCTGCCGGGGGGGCCGGCTCCGGCGCGGGCGGGGACTCCTGGGAGAGCACGGAGAGCTGGGCCATACGGACTCCTGCGCGCGATCGGCGCCTCGCCTGGTCGGACCACTGCACGCTCGGCCGACGGTCATCGCCTGTCAACCCCGGGCGCGCTCCTCGGTGATCTGGCTTGTGATCGGCACGGGCCCGTGGTACTGGTCGGACCAGTTGCTGGTCGGGCCAGTGCCGACCGGTCGGAGGCGCGATGTCGGACGGAGACGGCAAGGCCGCAGGGCGCGGGCGCGTGGCGGAGGATCTCGCGTCGTCGCTCAAGGAGCTGATCGTCGAGGGCCGCATCGGCGCCGGCGACGCCCTGCCCTCGGAGCGCGAGCTGGCCGCCCGCTTCGACGTCAACCGCTCGAGCGTGCGCGAGGCGCTGCACCGCTTGGAGGCCATCGGCCTCATCGAGATGAAGCACGGCGGCGCCACCCGCGTGCGCGACGTGCTGGTGTCGGCGGGCCTGCACCTGTTGCCGTTCCTGGTGGCGCGCGGCGGTCGCCTCGATCCGGCGTGGCTGCGCGACCTCCTCGAGGTGCGCGTCATGTTCCTCTCGTGGTGCGGCGAGCAGGCCGCGCGCCGCGCCGGCGCCGACGACGTGGAGCGCCTCGAGGCCATCGCGCATGAGCTCTGCGAGGTGCACGCCGGTCAGCGGCGCGGCGGCACCAAGGCGCTGATGACGCTCGACTGGGACTTCTTCGCCGCGCTCGTGGCCGTCACGCAGAACCGGGTGCTCGCGCTCCTCACCAACGTGGTGCGCGAGGTGCACACGCGCGACCCGGCCAAGTTCAAGGCCGTCTACGAGGGCGAGGCCTTCGAGCCCAAGCACCTCGCACGCGCCGTGGAGGCCGTGCGCAAGCGCGACGCCGCCGGCGCTGCTGCGGCCATGCGCGCATATGGCGAGGCGGCCGTGGTCACGCTCTTTCCCCCGAGCCCCCGAGGCAAGCGATGAACGCCGCAAGCGCCCTGTCGGACTACGCCACCCCGCGCGCACCCGGCGCCACGCAGAGCATGTACGAGAGCTACTTCTTTCGGGCCAACCACCCCACGCGACCGCTCGCCGTCTGGACCAAGGCCACGGTGCTGACGTCACAGCACGGCGAGGCGCTGCAAGAGAGCTGGCTCGCGTACTTCGACGGCGAGAAGAACCGCAGCTTCGCGGCCAAGCGCTCCGAGCGGCTCGACCCGGCGTTCGCGCAGGAGCGCGACGGCGAGCAACGCTTGGCCGTGTGCGGCGCCGCGTGGACCATCGCGCCGCGCGGGCTGTGCCGCGGCGTCGTCGACGGCGGCACCTGGGACCTCACGTTCGAGCGGCTGCCCGGCGCCGTGGGCGAGGCGCGCTCCTTTATTCCGCCGAACCTGCTCACGGGCTCGTTCCCGCGCGCCAAGGGCGTCACGCCGCTGCCGGCCATGACCGTCGACGGCGCGCTCGAGGTCTTCGGCGAGCGCGTCGAGCTGCGCGGGTGGAGCGGCGCGCTCGGGCACAATTGGGGGCGCGAGCACCCGCGCCGCCACGCGTGGGGCCAGTGTTACTTCCCGGCCACCGACGACGGCCCCGCCGCCTGGGTGGAGGGCATCACCGCCAGCGTCAAGCTGGCCGGGCCCATCGCGTCGCCGCTCCTCTCCACCATGATCGTGCAGCGCGGCGAGCAGTCGTTCCGCTTCGATCGCATCTTCGATCCGTGGAACCAGCGCGCCGTCATCGAGGATCGCCGCTTCACGCTCGAGCTGCACGGCGACGACGGCCGCGCCGTGCTCGAGCTCGACGGCACCGGGCGGCCGGTGGTGTGCCTCGGCTACAAAGACCCCGCGGGCGCGCTCGGCTACTGCGTCAACACCAAGCTCGCGCGCACCAAGCTCACGGTGGAGCCGCGCCACGGCGCACCCTTCACGCTCAGCTCCGAGCACGGCGGCGCGCTCGAGTTCGTGCGGCGCGAGCCCGAGCGCGGCCTCGAGGTCGTCTGACCGTCACCAGCAGGAGCAACCATGCGCGTGTCGTTCGTCGAGACCATGAGCGGATCGCTGACCGGTGACGACGGCGCGTCGCACCCCGCGGCGTTCACCATCCACGTGGAGGCGCCGTCCACGCGCGCCTTCCTCGTGGACGGGCGCTGCACGGTGCGCGGCGTGCTGAAGGCCGCGCCGTGGGCCCCCGAGGTGCCGTGCGAGGGCGAGCTCATCATCACGCGCCTACCCATCACGCTCGGCTACCTCTTGCGCGCCCGCGGCGCCGACGGGCGTGCGCTGCGCCTCGAGGGCACGAAGCGCGTCTCGCTCGTGCGCGTGCTCACCACCATGACCACGCTGCCCCTCGAGCTTCTCGACGAGGGCGGCGCCGTGAAGGCGCGCGGCGTGTTCACGTTCGATCTCAAGGACCTCCTGTCCTTCCTCGCCACGTTCTCGCCCCTGTCGCGGCGGCCGCGCGCCCTGGTCGACGCCGCGCGCACCGCCGCGCGCCGCCGCGCGCTGACGGAGGCCGCGTCGTGACGCCCACCGCGCACGATCGCGAGCTGTTGGTGGCCATCGCCACCGCCGCGCTGCCGCACGGCCGCGTCCTCGACGGCGCCGACGCGCG
>CAZONM010000384.1:0-5564 GCA_964580865.1 uncultured Myxococcales bacterium
CGCCACCCGCGCGCCCCGGGGCCGCGCCGAGCGCGCCGGCGCCCGCCGCCGTGCCGGCCTTCCCCGTGCCGCCCACCACGGGCAAGCCGCCGCCGCCGCCGCCCGAGACCGGACCGTCCTTCGGCGCGTACCCCGTGCCGCCCGAGATGTCGTCGGGCGAGAGCTCTGAGCCGCCGCGCGAGCCCTCCGACATCGTCGAGATCGGGCAGAGCCAGGTGGTGCTGCTCGACGGCTCGTCGACGCAGCCACCGCCGGCGCCGCCCACCAACCCCACCTCCGGCGAGCTCGCCGAGGCCGCCAAGCGCCTGATGGCGGTGTCGAGCAGCAACCCCGAGGACACGCTCGACGAGGCGCCGGGCACCTCCGACCTCGACACCGCGCCGCGCGGCGCGCCCGTGCCCAAGGAGATTGTCGTGGGCCCGGCGGCCTTGTCGGCCGACGGCGCCGTGGTGGATGGGCAGGGCAGGCCCCGGCGGCCCGAGGCCCTGGTGGAGGCGCTCTACTCCGACGAGCGCGACGCCGCGCTGATCCCGCCGCCCTTGCCCGACGTGCACGAGGCCGACCGCACCCTCGACAAGCGCGTGGTGCTCTCCGGTGACGACGAGGACAGCGACGAGGACACCGCCGAGCGCCGCGCGCTGTCGGCCCCCGCGGCGCTGCCGTCGTCGACCAGCGGCGACCGCAGCCGGCCCGCGCCCACCCCCGACAGTGAGATCCACGACGCCGTCACCGCGCTCAAGTCGCACCCCGAGGAGCTGATGGACGACGGGCCGCGCGCCGCCCTGGCGGCCGAGCGTGCGCGCTCGCAGGAGGCCTCGGCGAGCCGGCCGCGCCCCGCGGTGGCAGGCGCCTCCTCGTCGCCGCAGCCGGAGCCGCCGCCCATCCAAGACGACGACAGCCTGAAAGACACGCTGTCGGCCGACGTGCTGCGCGCCGCGCGCGAGCGCAGCTCGCCGAGCCTGCACGCCAGCGAGCCCTTGGCGCCGCCCGTGGTAGCGCCGCCGCCGGTGCTGCGCCCAGTGCTGCCGCCGGTCCGCTCGCGCACCGGCCCGAGCCCCCTCGTGGCTGCGCTCGGCATCGCGGGCCTGGTCATCGGTGTCGTCGTCATCGGCAGGATAGTGACGCAACGGTCCAAGGACGGCGACGACCGCGCGCTGGTGGTGCCCGGCAAGCCCGACGACGAGCCAGCGATCCCGGTCGCCGCTCCCGCCGACGCCGGCGTGGTCGCGGCGCCAGACGCGGGGAGCGGCGCGCTCGCCGCGGTGCCCGCGGTGCCGCCGCTGGTGCCGCCCACGCCCGAGGTGGTGAAGCCCGAGGTGGTCAAGCCCGAGGTGGTCAAGCCCGAGGTGGTCAAGCCCGAGGTGGTCAAGCCCGAGGTGCCGCCCGACGTCGTCAAGCCCGAGGCGGTCAAGCCGCCCGACGCCGTCGTGGCGCTGGCCGACCTCACGTGCCCGCGCGGCATGGCGCTCATCCCCGGCGGCAAGTTCACGTTCGGATCGTCGGCGTCCGATCCCATGCGGAACTACGGCGAGCTCGACGCCGGCGCCGTGGAGCTCGGGCCCTACTGCGTCGATTACTACGAGCAGCCCAACGGCAAGGACGCGCTCCCCACCACCGGCGTCTCGTGGCAAGCGGCCAAGAACGCGTGCGAACAGGTGGGTCGTCGCCTGTGCAGCGAGCGTGAATGGGAGCGCGCATGCAAGGGGCCCGGGTCGGCGCGGTTCCCCTACGGCGACCTGTACGACGCCGAGGTGTGCAACACCGAGGACGCCGACGGCAAGGCGCGCCCCTTGGCGCCGGCGAGCGCATTCAAGAAGTGCCGCAGCGGGTTCAAGGTGTTCATGATGGCAGGCAACGCCGAGGAGTGGGTCGCCGACGCCGCTGGCGGCCAGCGCGTGGCCAAAGGCGGCGCTGCCGACCGGCCGGACTTTGCCTCGCGCTGCTCTGCACGTCGGGCCCTCGGCCCGCGCACCGCGTCGCAGTCTCTGGGCTTCCGCTGCTGCGCCGATCCCCGGTAGCGCCACCCGGCGAGCCAGAAACGAGCGCGCCAGGCGCGCTTCGCGCTACAACGATCGACCGGAGCATGCATGCGCGGCATCGGCGTCGTGTCCTTGGCCTGCCTCCTCGGTTGTACCGAGGGTCCGCCGGCGATCCCGGAGGCGCAGGACTACTGCGTCAAGACCATCATGTCGGACATCGAGGTGCCCACCGAGCGCGCCGCCGACATCCTCATCGTCGTCGATAACTCCGGCTCCATGGCGGAGGAGCAGCAGAACCTCGCCGACAACTTCCTGAACCAGGATCCCGCCGCGTGCCCGCTGCAGGATCTGCAGAACATCCCCGACGAGTACAAGAACCCGGCGCCGCGGCTGTACCAGGGTGACGGGCCGCTGGCGCAGTGCGGCTTCATCCAGCTCGTGGCGGCGTTCGAGAACGACTTCCGCGTCGGTGTCATCACCACCGACGTGGGCCTGTGCGACAACCGCGTGCCCGACGCCCAGGGCGGCGACGCGTGGGGCTTTCGGCCGCAGCGTGGCTGCCTGCAGCCCGACAGCGCCCCCGGCGGCACCATGCGCAAGGTGCTGGCGCGCGCGGACCTGGCCGACGCGGACACCGGCAACGACGATCTGGCAGCGCGGTTCTCGGCGACGCTCTCGAACATCGGGACGTTCGGCTCGCCCTTCGAGCGCGGCCTCGACGCCGTCAACCTGTTTCTCGACCCAGCCTCCGATCGGAACCCGTCGTGCGCCGGTGACCTCGAGCTGTTCCGCCGCGACGACGCCGCGCTGGTGGTCATCTTCCTCACCGACGAGGAGGACTGCTCGCACGGCCTGGGCGGCATGCTCGAGGTGTTCGGCAACGAGAACGACGGCGAGGTGTGTGGCGAGTTCCCCAACCACTTCATCACGGTGGCGTCGTCGCGCTGTTACGAGGCGCCCGAGGCGCTCTCCGCGGTCGACCTCTACGCCGACGCCCTCCTGGCATCGGACCCCGACGTGAAGGTCGCGGTGGTGGCGGGCGGCATCGGCTTTGCCGGACTGATCACGCCCGCGGGTTGCCTGGTGGGCACCGACGGGCTGCCCACGGGCGGCTCCGATGTCTGTTTCTCGTCGGGGGGGTCGTCGAACGCGGTGGGGCTGGGCGAGGTGTGCGCGCCCGACACGGCCGCTGCGCGCGGGGGCTTGCCCTGCTGCGTCGCCGACGCCGGCGGCCGCTACTACGCGCTGGCCGACGCCGTCGGTGCCGCCCGCACCGACTCCATCTGCAACCAGTCGTTCCGCAGCTCGATGATCAACATCGCGGCGTTCCTTGCCGCCGTCGACTCCGTGCGCTTGGCGGAGCCGCCCGACAGCCCGGGCGCGGTGTTGGTGGAGCTGACCCGCGCGGGCTCCGACGAGACGGAGCTGTTGGCGCGCCTGTCGGGCCCGGAAGAGTGCGCCACGGCCACGGGCTGGTACCTCGAGGGCGAGGACCGCATCGTGCTGTGCGGCGCCGCGCGTCCCGGTCCCGGCGACTCCATCTCGGTGCGCGCGCGCGGCGACAGCGACGGCGTCGACGAGGTGGATAGCTGCAACGCGCCGCGCTTCGAGGCGTCGGGCGGCGGCGTCAACTGCGCCTCGGGGACCGCGCCGGGCGCCTCGGTGACGCTCGTGCTCCTGCTGCGTGGGCGCGCGCGCCGTCGGCGGGTGCCCACGGCATGAGCCGACCCACGCTCCGTCGCGCGCTGATCGCGCTGGTGCTCGGCGCCACGCTGAGCGGCGGTGCGCGCGCGCAGGACGCCGGCGCCACGTTCCCGGTGGAGCGGCTGCGCCCCGCGCTCGACCGCGACGGCATCTTCGACGTGGAGTGGGCCGACGTCGACACCGAGGGGAGCTGGGACGCTGCGCTCTGGCTCGGCTACGCGCTCAACCCGCTGGTGCTCAACCGCCGCGAGTTCGACGGCACTACGGCGCGCGTGGGCTCGCTGGTGGCACACCGCGTGGGTGCCAGCGCCGTCGTGTCGATGACGCTGCTCGAGTGGCTCGAGCTCGGCGGCGAGCTGCCGCTCGTGCTCTTCCAGAGCCGCGGCGACGGCGTGCCCGGCGTCGCGCTCGGGCCACTTCCCGCCGTCGCGGTGGGCGACGCGCGGCTGGCGCCCAAGCTCCAGGTGCTGCACCGCGACTTGCAGGGCCTCGATCTGGCGATCATCCCAGCCATCACCTTCCCCACGGGGTTTCCGCGCGACGCGTACGCGGGCGAGGGCTTCTTCACCCTGGTCCCCGAGGTGGCCGCGTCGCGCGAGCTGTTCGGCGTGCGCGTGGCCGGCAACCTCGCGGCCCGCCTGCGCCCCGAGACCGTCACCTGGGGGTTGCAGGTGGGCCACGAGCTCACCTGGCGCGTCGGCGCGGGCTACGACCTCACTGACACGGCGGGTCTGCCGCTCGAGCTCGACGCCTCGCTGTCGGGCGGCACATCGCTGTTGCACCCGTTCGACAGCGCCAGTGAGAGCCCCATCGAGCTCCTCCTCGGTGGCTCGTGGGACGTGGTCAAGGACCTGGTGCGCGTCACCGCGGGCGCCGGCGTGGGCGTCGTCGCGGGCTTCGGCACGCCCGACCTGCGCTTGTTCGCCGCGTTCCGTTGGGCGCCGCGCGATCGCGACCGCGACGACGACGGCATCCTCGACGACGTCGACAAGTGCCCCGACGAGCCCGAGGACAAGGACGGCTTCGAAGACACCGACGGCTGCCCCGATCCCGACAACGACGGCGACGGCGTCCTCGACGTCGACGATCGCTGCCCGAACATCCCGGGCGTGGCCGAGCAGCAAGGGTGCCCACCCGACGCCGACGGCGACGGCATCGCCAACGACAAGGACAAGTGCCCCGAGGTGCCCGAGGACGACGACGAGTGGGAGGACGAGGACGGCTGCCCCGACCTCGACAACGACGACGACGGCATCCTCGACAAGGACGACAAGTGCCCGTACGACCCCGAGGACAAGGACGACTTCGAGGACATGGACGGCTGCCCCGACGACGACAACGACGGCGACGAGATCAAGGACGGCGAGGACGAGTGCCCGAACGAGCCCGAGGACAAAGACGGCGACAAGGACGAAGACGGCTGCCCCGACAACGCGCGCATCGTCGTCACCAAGAAGAAGGTGTTCGCGCTCGAGAAGATCTACTTCGAGTTCGGCAAGGCCGACATCCGCCGTGACAGCTTCGACTTGGTCAACGAGATCGCGAAGACCCTCCTTGAGAATCCCGAGATCGGGCGCGTGCGCGTCGAAGGTCACACCGACAGCGTCGGCAGCGACAGCTACAACCAGTGGCTGTCGCAGGAGCGCGTCAACAGCGTGCGCACGTACCTGGTCAAGCGGGGCGTGCCCGCGGAGCGCCTGGAGGCGGTTGGCTACGGCGAGGCCCGGCCCATCTCGTCGAACGAGACCGCGGCCGGCCGCGAGAAGAACCGGCGCGTCGAGTTCGTGCTCATCGACCAGGCGGCGGCGGCCGGCGCCGAGCCGTCGCCCGCTCCCGCTCCCGCTCCCGCTCCCGCTCCCGCTCCCGCTCCCGCTCCCGCTC
>CAZONM010000385.1:0-5528 GCA_964580865.1 uncultured Myxococcales bacterium
GCCGGCGACGCGCGCGCGCGCGCCCGCGTGCTGCGCGTGGTAGCCGCGCTGGCCGACGCCACCCACAGCACCCTCGAGTACCAGCGCGCGCTGCCGCGCGGGTGGGCGCTGGTGCGGGCCCCGGGGCTCGACGAGGAGGGCACCGAGGCGCTGGTGGCGCGCGCCCTGCTGCACAAGGGCGTGCTGGCGGCGGCGCCGAACGCGTGGCGTCGCGCGCTGCGCACGCCCAACGACGAGTACCTGGCGTACCAGTGGGACGTCGACACCGTGGGCGCCAAGGGGGCGTGGGACCTCACGCAGGGCGCGACCGGGCAGCGCGTGGCCGTCATCGACTCGGGCACCTTCCTGGCGCACCCCGAGCTCGCCGGCAAGGACGCCGGCGGCTACGACTTCGTCAGCGACGCCGGCTACAGCAACGACGGCGACGGGCGCGACGACGACTACGACGATCCCGGCGACGGCAACTGCCAAGGCAGCGGCGAGCCCGACTCGTTCCACGGCTCGCACGTGGCGGGCACCATCTTGGCCAACACCAACAACGGCAGCGGCATCGCCGGCATCAACTGGAGCGCGCGCCTGATCACGGTGCGCGCGCTCGGACAGTGCGGCGGCAACGACATCGACATCATGGAGGGCCTGGCGTGGCTCGGCGGCGAGCCCATCAGCGGCGTGCCCGCGCTGCCGCTGGCCGATCGCCCGTCGGTGGTCAACCTGAGCCTCGGCAGCTCGTCGGGGTGCAGCCAGTTCGACGAGGACGTGCTCGCGTTCGTCGTGGGGCGCGGCATCGTGCCCGTCATCGCCGCCGGCAACGACGGCGGGCCGGTCAACAGCCCGGCCAACTGCCCGAGCGCCGTGGCCGTGGCCGCCTACGGACCCTCGGGCGACCTGGCGAGCTACTCGAGCTTCGGCAACGAGATCGACATCGTGGGGCCGGGCGGCGATCAGGACAGCGGCAGCCAGGAAGACGGCGTGCTGTCGCTCTACGCCACCGTCGTCGATCCCCCCTACGTGTTCTACCAGGGCACCTCCATGGCGGCGCCGCACGTGACCGGCGTGGTGTCGCTCATGCAAGCCATCAACGAGGACATCGGGCGCGCCGAGGTGCTGGCAGCCTTCGGCGCCGTCGACGCGGGCTCGTGCAACGGCTGCTCGGGCAAGCCCGTGCTGCGCGCCGATCTGCTGGTGGCCGACGTCACCGGCGGCGTGGCGACGGACCCGGGCGACGCCTGCGTGGGCGGCCTGTGCAGCCCCGGCCAGACCTGCGTCGACGAGCTGTGCCGCGTCGCCTGTGACGGCGACGGTGACTGCGGCGCCGATCAGGTGTGCACCGCGGGCGGCTGCGTCCCCGACGGCGGCGGCGGCGGCGGGGGTGGCGGGGGTGGCGGCGGCGGCGGCGCCTGCGACGAGGCGCGCGGCAACATGGACTGCCCGTCGGGCTTCGGCTGCGTCGACGGCGCCTGCGAGGAGGGCGAGGACGACGGCGACAACGTGGGCGCCCTGTGCCGGCGCGACGGCGACTGCGCCACGGGCCTGTGCGAGAGCGGCGTGTGCACCGAGACCTGCGACGTCGACGACGGCGACTGCCGCGACGGCTACGAGTGCGACGAGGACCGGGTACCGGGCGGCTTGTGCATCCCCGAGTCGTGCAAGGACGAGGACGAGGACTTCTGCGAGCGCGACTGGAGCTGCCACTTCTCGCCCACGGACAACTACGTGTGCGCGTACGGCGCGTCGAACTACGGCTGCAACCACACGACCACCTCGCGCCGCTCGCCCCTCGAGGCGCTGGCCGTGCTGGCGCTGCCGCTCCTCTTGCGCCGGCGCCGGTGACGTCGGGACCCCCGGGCGCAGAGGAGCGTCGTGGACCGCCGCGGCGGGCGCGCGGCCCGCGGTGCGCTCCGCCGTAGCCAGCGCCGCGCGCGCCCGCTATGCCAGCGGCGTGACCGAGCGCGCACGCAACAAGGGCCCCATCGACGCCGCCGGCGCGCCGCCGCGCGCGGTGCTGGTGGGCGTGCACCTCCCCGACGTCACCGCCGCCGAGCACGAGGCCAGCATGGCCGAGCTGGCGCGCCTCGTCGACACGCTGGGCTTCCACGTGGTGGCGCGCCTGTCGCAGAAGCGCACGTCGCTGGCGCCGGCCGCGGGGCTCGGCGGCGGCAAGCTGGCGGAGCTGGCGCGCATGACCGGCGGCAGCGGCGTCATCGAGTCGGGCGCGAAGAAGAAGGTGCAGAAGAAAGAGCTGCACAAGCCCGCCGCAGAGCCCATCGACCACGACGAGCCCGACGACGAGCTCGACGACCAGCTCGACGGCGACGTGGCCGCCGCCGCCGCCGCGGTGCGCGCCAACGTGGTGGTGGTCGACAACGAGCTGTCGCCGAGCCAGCTGCGCAACCTCGAGAAGGCCACCGGCGTCGAGGTGCTCGACCGCGCCGGCGTCATCATCGAGATCTTCTGGCGCCACGCGCGCACCAAGGAGGCGCAGCTGCAGGTGGAGATCGCGCGCCTGCAGTACGAGGCGCCGCGCCTGCGCGAGAAGGAGCACAGCGGCGATCGCCAGCGCGGCGGCGGCGTGGGCGGCAAGGGCGACGACGAGCTCGAGGTCGATCGGCGCCGCGTGCGCGACCGCATCGCCGAGCTCAAGCGCGAGCTGTCGCACCACAAGAGCGACGACGCGACGCGACGCGCGCGCCGCAAAGACGCCACGCGCGTGGCGCTGGTGGGCTACACCAACGCGGGCAAGTCGTCGCTCATGCGCGCGCTCACCGGCAGCGAGGTGCTGGTGGCCGACAAGCTGTTCGCCACCCTCGGCACCACGGTGCGCGCGCTGCACCCCGAGACCCGGCCGCGCATCCTGATGAGCGACACGGTGGGCTTCATCAAGAACTTGCCCCACGGCCTGGTGGCGAGCTTCCGCACCACGCTGGAGGAGGCCCACGAGGCGTCGCTCCTGCTCTACGTCGTCGACGCGTCGGACCCCGCCTTTCGCTCGCAGCTCGAGGTGACGACCACGGTGCTCGGCGAGATCGAGGCCGACCGCATCCCGTCGCTCCTGGTACTGAACAAGATCGATCGCGTGAGCCCGCTCGAGCGTCGGCGCTTGGCGCGTGACTTCCCGCGGGCCGTGCAGCTCTCGGCGCTGGCGCCGCCCGACGTCAAGCGCCTGCGCGAGCTCATCGTCGAGCACTTCGAGCACGACATGGAGGAGGCCACGCTGCTGGTGCCGTTCTCGCGCCAGGGCGTGCTCGGCTCGGTGCGCGAGCACGCGCGCGTGGTCAAGGAAGACTGGGACGAGGACGGCGCGCGCCTGCTGGTGCGCGCGCCCAAGGAGCACCTCGACCGCCTGCGCGCCCTGCTCGCGTGATGCGGGCTACTTGAGCCGCAGCCAGCGCCGCGCGTTGTCGATCTCGACCTTCTGCAAGATCTCCGGCGGCAGCGCGAGGCCCTGGTAGCGGCCCTCGCCGTCGCGGCCCTTCTGGAAGTACTTCGAGTAGCCCGCGGCGAGCTCCGTCGAGAACACGTCCTTCTCGAGCTGATCGCGCGTCGCCCAGATGACCTTGGCGTACCACCCGGGCGTCTTCTCCGCGTTGCCCGTCACCACCGAGTCGGTGCCCCACACGATCTGATCTTGGAACTCGACGAAGAAGGCGCGGAAGTCGGCCAAGGCCGGCTCCATGGTGGCCATGCCGTTCAGCAAGATCTCGCGCGTGCCCAGGCTGGTGTCGACCAGCAGGTTCTTGTGCTTGCGCATCAGCGCCTTGAGCTGCTCGAGCGCCGGGCCCTTGGGGTTCCAAAACACCACGCCGTAGTGCGGCACCATGACGTTCATCTTCGGGTACTTCTCGAAGACCGTCGTGAACTCGCTCATGTACTTCGCGAGGTTGACGTGCCAGTTGACCGGCAGCTGCGTCTCCTCGAGGTAGCGGTACACGGCGTCCATGCCGGGCGCGTCGAAGGGGCCGTGGTCGCCGTAGAAGTTCGAGTGGCCCGAGTAGAGCTTGAGGCCCATGCAGCCCGCCGCCACGTGGCGCTTGAGACGATCGAGCTTGTCGTCGTCGTGCGGGTCGATGGTGCAAAACGGGATGACCTCGTTCGGGTAGAGCTTCTTCGCCTCGAGGATGGTGGCGAAGTTGTCGCTCATCATGGGCTCGCCCTTGGCGCCGCTGCCCGCGAGGGTGAACTGCGGCGAGGCCACGAACACGGTGGCCGCGATCCCCGCCTGGCGCGCCGCCGGCAGGTAGCGCTCGAGGTGCCGGAGCTCGTACATGTGCTCGTGCGCGTTGATGAGCCCCGTGCGCTCGCTGGCCTTGCCCTCGGCGATCTGGCGCTTGAGCGCCGCCACCTCGGCCTCGAGGGCGCGCACCACGCGATCGGTCTCGATGGGGCGGGCCGGCGGCGGCTTGACCTTGGGGTCGTCTTCGTCGTCGGCCTTGTCCTTCTTCCCCTTCTTGTCCTTGGGCGGGGTCTCTTCCGCTGGCGGGCGACAGGCCACGGCGACGAGGAGCGGGGCGGCGACGACCAGCGCGAGCCGCAGCACGAACGAGGGTGGAGCGCGAAGGGCCATGCCGAGGCCATAGGCCACGCCCAGCGTGGGCGCAAACACGCGCGGATCCCGCGATTGCGGTTCACGTGGTCTTAAACTATGTAGACCTTATGACCAGCCTCGCGCTGCACACGTCCCCGGACAGTCGGCGCCGCGCGCTCTCGGCCCTGGCCGACGGCGAGCCTCAGGCGGCGTTCATGGCGGCGCTGGCCGACGAGCTGGCGCGCGTGCTCGCAGGGGCCGACCGGCGCGCGGCGGCGCTGGCGCTGGCGCCCGACGCCAAGCGCGTGCGGCCGCGGCTGCTCTTCGAGCTCGGCACCGCCCTTGGCGTCGACGCCGGCACCCATGCGCTCGTGCGCGCCGCCGTGGCCGTGGAGCTGATCCACACGGCCAGCCTCATCCACGACGACGTCATCGACATGGCCGAGCGCCGCCGCGGCCTGCCCAGCGTCAACGCCGAGCTCGGCAACGCCGCCGCGGTGCTCGTGGGCGACGAGCTGTTGTGCCGCGCGCTCACCGCCGTGGGCGACGTGGCCGGCGGCGCGCTGGTGGCGCCCTGCATCACGGCGGTGGCCGCCATGACGCGCGGCGCGCTGCGGGAGATCGAGGTCAACGGCGACGTCGACCTCGGCGTCGATGACTGGGCGGCCATCGCCGGCGACAAGACCGGCGCGCTCTTCGGCCTGTGCGGCGCGCTGGCAGCCCTCTTGGCCGGGAGCGCCGCCCATGTGGCGCCGTTCACCAGCGCGGCGCGCGCCCTGGGCGTCGCGTTCCAGGCGGCCGACGACGTCGCCGACCTGGCCGACGGCTCCGACCTCGACGAGAGGAACCCCAACCTGGCGGTGCTGTGCGCGGCGCACGCCGACGGGCGCGTGCGCGATCGCCTGCTGCGCGCGTGGGCGCGGCCGCGCTGGCACGGCGACGAGCGCGCCGCGCTGGTGCGCGAGCTGACTGCGTCGTCCGGCGTGGCGCGCGCCTTGGGCGTGGC
>CAZONM010000386.1:0-5527 GCA_964580865.1 uncultured Myxococcales bacterium
CCGCCTGCAGACCGTGCGCGAACTCCTCGAGCAGGCGGGCGGCGCCCTCCGCGGGCGCGCGAGCCGAGCGGATGGGCCGCCCCACCACCACGATGTCGGCGCCGGCCTTCACCGCATCGAAGGCGCTGGCCGTGCGCGCCTGATCGTCGCGCGCGGGCCCCGCGTCCTTGCTGCGGATGCCCGGGCACACGATGGCGAGCTCGGGCCCGCAGGCGGCGCGCACCAAGGCGGCCTCCTCGGGCGAGCACACGACGCCGAACAGGCCGGCGCTGTGCGCCAGGCGCGCCAGGCGCACCACGACGTCGTCGGGGCCGCCGGAGAAGCCCACGGCGGCCAGCTCGTTGCCCGTGAGGTGCGTGAGCGCGGTGACCGCCAACAGCCGCGTGGTCGACGCGCCCGGGATCATGGTCTTGCCCGCCAGCGCCGACTGCGCGGCCTTGAGCATGGTGGGCCCGCCCGAGGCGTGCACCGTGAGCAACGCGACCTCGTGGCGCGCGGCCGCCTGCACCGCGCCCATCACCGTGTTGGGGATGTCGTGGAGCTTGAGGTCCAAGAAGACGTCGACGTCTTCCTTGGCCAGCGCCGTGAGGATCGCGGGGCCCACCGCGGTGTAGAGCTCGAGCCCCACCTTGTAGGTGCCCACGGCGTCGCGCGTGCGGCGCACCAGGTCGAGCGCGCTGTCGAGGTCGGGCGTGTCGAGGGCGAGGGCGAGGCGCTTGGCCAACGGTAGGTCGACCATCCGCTCAGCCACCCTTCCGCTTCTTGTCGAGGTCGGCGAGCAAGGCCTTCAGCTCCCCGTTGGCAGGCTCGAGCATGGCCGCCGTCTGGATGTTCTTGAAGGCCTTGTCCCATTGGGCCTTCTTCATCTCGAGCAACGCCGCCTGGTAGAGCTGCTCACCCTTGGGTGTCTTGGCGACCTTCGTCGCCAGCTTCGCCTGCTCCTTCTGCTCGGCCTCGCTCTCCTCGGTGAAGCGCAGCTTCCGCGCGCGATCGGGACCGCTGATGTCGGCGAGGTATTTGATGCGCTTCTTCTCGTCCTTGAGGATCGTGTACGCCTCGGTGACGCGCTTGTAGATCTTGTGCACTGCCGCTTTCGTGGCCTCGTCAGCGATGTGGAAGAACTTGTCGGGATGCAGCGCGCGCGACAGCCCGTAGTAGCTGTCGCGGATCTGGTTGCCCGCGGCGCTGGTGGGCAGGTTGAGCACCTGGAAGTAGTCGAGCCCGTCGATGGTGGCGGCGAGCTGCTGCAGTTGCGGCCAGAACTGCGGCTGCGTGTAGTCCATCGGCTACTCCTGATGCAGCGCGCCGCGCGCGATCTCGGTCTCCGCGTTGCGCTGTTGTGCGGCGGCGATGTCGGTCTCGCTCATGCCGCCCGACAGCGTAATGGTGGTGGACGCCTTCTGGCCGGTCTCGACGTCGCGCGCCGACACGTTCACCAAGCCGTCGGTGTCGATCTCGAAGGTGACCTCGACCTTGACCATGCCGCGCGGCGCCGGCCGCAGCCCGCCGAACTCGAATTCGCCGAGGAGCTGGCACTCCGAGGCCTTCCGGCTCTCGCCTTGATAGATGCGGATCTTCACCTTCTCCTGGTTGTCGGCGGCGGTGACGAAGGTGCGCGTGCGGTCGATGGGGATCGACGTGTTCCGATCGATGATCGGCTCGGTGTAGTCGCCCACGGTGCCCAGGCGCAGCGTCTGCGGCGTGACGTCGAGCAGGAACGTGTTGGTGTCTTGATCGAGGAGCGCGTCGGCCTGGATGGCGGCGCCCAGCGCCACCACCAAGTCGGGGTCGACGTCGGTGTTGGGCTCGCGCTGGAAGTAGTGGCGCACGGAGTTGGTGATGATGGGCAGGCGCGTGGGGCCGCCCACCAAGATGACGCCGTCGACCTCGGCGGCCGTGAGGCGCGCCGACTGCAGCGCCTCGTCGCACACCTTGAAGGTGCGCTGCACCAGATCCATCACCATCTGGTTGAACTGCGAGCGCGTGAGCTGCAGGTCGAGCTCGTAGGCGTTGCCCTGCTTGTCGTTGATCAGGTGCGGGATGTGGATGGCCACGCGATCGCGCTCCGACAGCTCGATCTTGGCGCGCTCGGCCGCGTCCTTGATCTTCGAGAGCGCCAGGCGGTCGCGCGCGGCGTCGATGCCAGTCTGCTGCTGAAACTGCTGCAGCATCCACTGCATGATGCGCTGGTCGAAGTCGTCGCCGCCGAGATAGGTGTCGCCCTGCGTCGACAGCACCTCGAAGACGTCCTCGCCGATCTGCAGGATCGAGATATCGAAGGTGCCGCCGCCCAGGTCATAGACGGCGACCTTCTGGTTGAGGTTCTGGCCGAAGCCATAGGCCAGCGCCGCCGCGGTGGGCTCGTTGAGGATGCGCAAGACCTCGAGCCCGGCGATGCGCCCGGCGTTCTTGGTCTCCTGGCGCTGGTTGTCATTGAAGTTGGCGGGGACCGTGATCACCGCCTGCGTCACCGAGTGGCCCACGTGCGCCTCGACGATGGCGCGCATCTCCTTCAGGATCATCGCTGCGATCTCGGGCAGCGAGTACACCTTGTCGCGCACCTTGACGCGCACGGAGTTGTTGGGCCCCTCGACGATGTCGTAGCTGCACACCGTCAGCGCCTTCTTCACCTCCTCCGAGAAGAAGTAGCGGCCGATGAGGCGCTTCGACGACGAGATCGCGGTCTTCGGGCTGGTGATGATGTGCTTCTTGGCGTCGTTGCCGACAACGATGGCGCCGTCGTCCAAGAAGGTGACCACCGACGCGTGGGTGCGCTCACCCCACTCATTGGCGATCACTTTGGGCACGCCGTCCTCAACGATGGCCACGCAGCTGTTGCTGGTGCCGAGGTCGATGCCCATCGCGATCTGTCTGCCGGCCATGGCGCACCCTCCTGGGCGTGCGCAGCATCGAAAGGGTGACGCACCGCTGTCAACCGTGCAGAGAACGAAAGGGAGAACGAATTGGGGGGCCGGCGCGTTCAAGCCCGTGACACGGCACCGGAGAACCGGCACCGGGGCTTGCTTCTTGCTAGGCTTAGGAGCGCGGAGGGCGGCAATGGTCGGAGTGCGAGCGCTGGGCTTGATGTGCAACGACCCCCAACGGGGCGTGGTTGCGCTGCACGAGCTGAGCGCCCTCGCGGCGCTGCCCGCCGACGCCGACGCCATCGGCACCGCCTGCATCGTCGACGGTGCGGCGCTGCTGTCGCGATCGCCGACGGTAGCGACAGAATTGAGCCTGGCGCAGACGGTGGGCCCGATTCAGGGCCGGTGTGCGGTGGTGCAGGTGCGTGTGCGCGACGAGCTCCGGCCCACGGGACCGTCGGGCGCCGCCAGCCAGGGACCGTTTCGCGCGCGTAGCTACGCGGCGGCGGTCATCGGCGGGCCGCAAGACGCGGACGGCGCGTCGGCCAGCCGCGAGCGCCTGCTCGCGGGCGTACCCGACTTCCTGCGCCGCTTCGTCGGTGGCCACGCCGAGGGCGAGGCGCTGTTCATCGCCATCCTCGCGCGGCTCCACGAGCTCGGCGGGCTCGAGTCGCCGCACGACAACGCGGCCAGGCTGGCGCAAGCGGCCCGCGACGTGGTGGCCAAGGCCAGCGGTGCGCCGCGCCACGTGACGCTGACCAACGGCGTCGAGCTCGTCCACGTCGCCATGGGGATGCCCTCGGCAGTGGTGTCCTTGGGCGCGCTCTCTGAGGCCATGGCGACCCGCGTGGACCCCACGCTGGCAGACTCGTCCATGGGGCGGGAGCGGCTACGGCGCTTCCGCGGTGTGGTCACGCTCGGCGGGCTCGACGCGCCGCTCAAGGCCGGCGCCCAGGTGCCCGACAAGGCCACCCTGCAGGTGCTGCCCGACAGCGCGGCGCTCCTGGTGGCGCGCGACCTGAGCGTGCGCGTCTTGTGAGGGTTGCCGGGCGCGCACGAGGCCGAGCAAACCGGATTGTTCGACGGCGGTGGCGGAGCTAGAGCGAGGCCATGGCCGCCCTGCGCCGCATCCTCGTCGTCGACGACTCGCCGACCATCCGGCGGGTGGTCTCGCAGGTGTTGCGCCAAGCCGGCTACGACGTGTCCACCGCCGACGACGCCGACGCGGGCATCCTCGAGGCGCGCGCGGTCAAGCCCGATCTCATCCTGCTCGACTTCGTCATGCCGGGCATGAACGGCTACCAGTTCGTCAAGCGCCTCGACGCCGACGAGGTGAGCGACGCGCCCATCGTGCTCATGACGACCCGCAGCGATCAGGTGCCCGAGGGGGCGCTGCGCGCGCTCGGCGTGGTCGACGCCATCACCAAGCCGTTCTCACCCGACGCCATCCTGGCCGTGGTCGCCCACTGTCTCGAGAAGCACGGCGGGCAGCCGCGCGCCGAGACCACGCGGGTGACGTCGTTAGCGCACGCCGACCACGTCGCCGAGCCGGGTGGCGAGCCGGGCGCCGGCGCGCCGGGCCGCGCCGACGACGCGCTGCGCACGGTCGCGCGCTTGCTGGTCGATGCGCTGAGCGCACGCGGCGTGCGCGACGCCGACGCCGTCGCCACGTCGATCTGCGCCGACCTGCGCGCCGGCCTGCCGGCGCTGCCGCTGCACGAGGCCGTGCACCTGCCCCGGCCCAGCCTGGCCGGCGATCTGGCGGCGGTGCCGCTGCCCGAGGTGCTCCAGCTCCTGAAGTTCCAGGGGCAGACCGGGGTGCTGATGGTGGCGCTCACCAACGAGGCGAACCCGCCGCGCTTCGAGATCGCCGTGCGCCACGGCATGATCGTGGGCGTGCGCGCGCGCGACGTGCGCAGCGACCTCTTGCTCGGCAACTACTTCCTCGCGGGCGGCCTGGTGTCGCGCGCCCAGCTCGACGCCGTGCTCCACAAGCCGAGCAGCGCGCCCATCGGCCAGCGGCTCGTCGAGGCGGGGCTGGTCACCACCGAGCAGCTGCGCCGCTGCGTAGGCGCGCAAGCACAAGACCTGATGACCGAGCTGTTGCGCGCGCGGCACGGCGTGTTCGGGCTCCGTCGCGGCGACGACCTCATCGAGCCGCCGGTGATCGCGCCGGGGTTCTCCGTGGATGGTCTGCTGTTCGAGGCGCTGCGGCGCATCGACGAGTGGGCGGTCATCGAGACCCAGGTGCCGAGCCTCGACGCGCGCTTCATGCTCGTGTCCGCCGACGTCGCCGACCTGGCGCCCGACGAGCTCGAGGTGCTGTCGGTGTTCAAGGACGGCGTGCCGCTCAGCGTGCGCGAGGTGCTGAGCGCCGCCAGCCTACGCGCGTTCGACGCGTGTCGGCTCGTGTACCGCCTGTGCATGGTGCGCCGGCTGGTGCGCGTCGACGACGGCGCCGCCGCCAACCTGGTCGACGACCCGAGCGAGGCCGCCCGCGACGCCGATGGAGCACGCGCATGAGCGGCGCCCCCGCCGGAGGCGACGAGGTGCGCGACACCCTCGTGCCCACAGACGCGGCCGCAGATGCGCCCGCTGGCGCGCCGCACGACGCCGAGCGCGACACCATCGTGCCGGCCGAGGCGCCGCCGCCGGTGCTGCGG
>CAZONM010000387.1:0-5521 GCA_964580865.1 uncultured Myxococcales bacterium
AGCACAGGCGCGGCGCGCAGCGGAGGAGCGCGCGCGCCCGAGCGCGGCCGCTGCCCCGGTCGCAATGGTCTCCTCGAGCAGCGCCACCGTGACCCCCAAGGCCGTGGGCTACGGCTTTGGCGGCAAGAGCATCGATATCGGGCCCGTCGTGCGCTACCAGCGCTACCAGCCGGGCGACGAGGGCGAGTTTGGCGGCGGCGACGACGAGCTCGACGAGACCGAGGGCGCCAGCGTGCTGTCGCGCGTGACCGTGCAGCGCACCGTCGAGGGCAGCCGCGTCGGCGTCGTGGTCGACGGCGGCGCGCGCTACGACCTGCGCCGCAAGGGTAAGAGCCAGCTCGTGCTGACGCTGTTCGACACCCGCGCCGACAACCTCAACGTGCGCCGCGTGCTCGACGCGCGCGCGCTCGAGTCCTCGGTGGTGCGGGTGCTGCCGTCGGTGGAGGAGGACGTCCGCTACCGCGTGGAGCTGACCATCGAGCTGCGCGAACAAGCCCCGGTGCGCATCGGTCAGAGCGACGGCGTGCTGTGGCTCGACGTGGGGAACGGATGAGCGCGCGGCACCTACGCCACGGCGCCGCGGCCGCGCTCGCCCTCCTGGCGGTGGCGTGCGCGCCCCAGTCGGCCTCGCTGCGCCCGAGCCACCCGCTGCTCGGCGACCCGCAGGGGGCCGGCCTGCTCGGAGCCCCGAGCGGCCTGCGCGGCCCCGTCTTCGACGACGCCAAGCCGAACGACGACGCATCAGCCGCGGCCGCGCGGGTGCGCGTGGCCGACGCCGCGGCGCGCTCGGTGGGCAAGGGCCCCCTGGTGGTGGCCGGGCAGCGCTACCGCATGGACTGCTCGGGCGTGGCCCACGCCATCTACGCGCGCGCCGGCTTCCCGCTCGGCCCCGTGGGCGACACGCGCGGGCTGTTCGCGCTGGCGCGGGCGCAGGGCTCGCTGCGCCGGAGCCATCCCCTGCCCGGCGATCTCGCCTTCTTCGATTTCACGTGGGACGCCGACGGCAACGGCGCGTTCGACGACCCGCTGTCGCACGTGGCCGTGGTCGAGAAGGTCGACGACGACGGCACCGTAATCCTCGTGCACCGCGTGGGCGACCGCGTGGTGCGCGCGCGCATGAACCTGGCGCACCCCCACGACCGCCACGATGAGCGCGGCGCGCCGCTCAATCACTTCCTGCGCAGCGCGACGGGTGCGCACCCGGCCAAGACCACGGCCGAGCTCTTCGTCGCGTTCGGCAGCCTGCCGCTCGCCGCGCCCCCGGCCGTGGCGCGCCGGTAGCGCCGGCGCACGAAGGAGCAGGCCGCGGCCCCGCGGCAGCGTCGACGTGCGCACCTGTGCTATCTCGCCGGGGTGGCGGAGCCCGACGGCACCGAACGGATCGAGCGCGCGCTCGCGTCGCTCGACGCGCTGGTGGATCACCTGCGCGGCGTCGAGCAATTGCGCGAGGACATCGCCGCCGTGGTGGTGGAGAGCCAGCGCATGCGCGCCGACAACGTGCGGCTGTCGAAGGCGCTGGTGCTGGCGCAGCAAGGCAAGGTGGGCGGCGCGGAAGGCCTGGCCACGTTGAAGGCGGCGCAGGACAAGGCGCAGGTCTATCAGCAACAGGTCAAGGACCTGCTCGAGGTGCAGACCGACCTCGAGAGCCGGCTGCTCGAGCTCGAGGAGCTCAACAGCTCCATGATGAGCATGTACGTGTCATCGTTTCAGCTGCATGCCACGCTCGACCTCGCCGAGGTGCTGCGCGTCATCGAGGAGATCCTGGTCAACTTCATCGGCGCGCGCAGCTACGCGCTGCTGCTGCAAGACGACGACGGCGAGACCTTCCGCATCGCCGCATCGCAGGGGCTCGACGGGCGCCTGCCGAGCGCGGGCATCCGGCCGCGCGGCGTGCTGGCCGAGACGCTCGGCTCGCTCACCGCCTACGTGCACACGTCGTCGCGCTCGGCGCGTGAGGGCATCCTCGCGGCGGTGCCGTTGGCCATGGGCAAGACGTGCGTGGGCGCGATCCTGGTGTACAGCCTGCTGTCGCAGAAAGAGCGCTTCTTGCGCAACGACGTCGAGCTCTTCTCGCTGCTCGGCGGGCACGCCGCCAGCGCCGTGGTGAGCGCCAAGCTCTACATGAAGGCCGTGCGCAAGGTGAAGACGCTGCAGGCGATGCTCTCGCTCCTCGAAGAGACCGGCGGAGACGAGCGGGGATGAAGTCGTACCTGCTCGGCGGGCGGCCGCTGATGTTCCCGTTCTTCTCGGGCGCCCTGCGCTACGACTGCGCCGCCTGCGAT
Source organism: uncultured Myxococcales bacterium (assembly GCA_964580865.1). GTDB lineage: Bacteria > Myxococcota > UBA727 > UBA727 > VGSZ01 > JACOUT01. The sequence goes on from CAZONM010000387.1 coordinate 2,283, forward strand.
GCCCCGTGCTGCAAGGGCGTGGCGCTCGGCATTGGCTCCTCGCGCGAGCTGGTGACGATCCAGCAGGCGCAGCCCAAGGCGCCGCTGTTCGCGGTCCCGACGTTTCATCAGTCGCAGCGCCTGGCGCTGCAGACCCCCGCCGAGCACTGCTGGTTCCTCGACAAGAAGCACCGGTGCCGCCTCGAGCGCGTGCTCGGGCACCTTGCCAAGCCCGCGGGCTGTCGCATCTTCCCCTTCGTGCGCTTCCGCACCGCCGGTGAGACCGTAGTGGTGCTGCCCGACTTCCTGTGCCCCCTCACCATCGGCGCGCCGACCGGCGTGGGGCCCGCGTCGCACGACGCGCTCGCGCTCGAGGTGCACCAGGCGCAGGTGGGGCGCTCGGGGCACAAAGAGCTGCCGGTGCCGCGCGACCTGCCGTGGGTCGACACCATGCCCCTCGAGCGGCGCGTGGTGGAAGAGGCCGAGCGCCACTTGTTCGAGGAGAGCTACGTCCCCTACGCCGAGCTGCAGCACCTCTTGGCGCTGGCGTCCCTCGGCATCGATGGCAAGTCCGGCGCCATGGTCAAGGTCGACGAGAGCGTGCGCAGGTTCATTGGCGGAGCTGACAAGCCCACGCGCGAGGCCGTGCGCGACGTCGTGGCCCTCACGGGCGTGCTGCGCATGCAGGCGAGCTCGTTGCCGCGGCGCGAGGTGCCGGCGGTCTTGGTGGCGCTGGCCGTGCTCGTGGGCGTGGCCGAGCACCTGCGCGGCGCCACGCGCACACCGCGCACCACGGTGTCGCTGTGGGAGGCGCACCTCCCCTTCCTCTACGTGCTGGCGCACCTCGGCAGCCGGCCCGTGGTGAAGAGCGGCGTCACCATGCGCGACGCCGTGGGCGAGCTGCCCACGGTGCGCGCGCCGCTCTTGCGCGTGCTCGACGAGGTCGAGCGCAACGGCCGCCGGGGGGTAGCGCAGCCGCTCGAGGACATCCTGCGCGCGCAGCACGAGGCCTTCGCGGCGCCGCTCTCGGCCGACGCGGTGGCGATGCTGCACGGGCTCGGCCGGGTCCTGATCCGCGCGTGCACCTTCGTCCCGGTCTGACGCCGACGTGGCGGTTGACAGCGGGCCGGACCGCGCCCATTCTCGGCATCGGTGCGGGAGTAGCTCAGTTGGTAGAGCACGAGCTTCCCAAGCTTGAGGTCGCGGGTTCGAGCCCCGTCTCCCGCTCCACCGCAGATCCCACACCGTCGAGGACCGCGTCGCTTCCCGCGGGACGCGGCGCGCGCGCTCGTCCCCCGACGGCGAGTCGAGCGCACCGGTGACCCGCCATCGCGTGGTCATCGTCGGCGGCGGCTTCGCCGGCATCGAGTGCGCCAAGGCCCTCGGCGGGCGCGCGTGCGACGTCACGTTGGTCGACCGGCGCAACTTCCACACCTTCCAACCGCTGCTCTACCAGGTGGCCACGGGCGGGCTGTCGCCCGGCGACATCGCCGCGCCCCTGCGCACCATCGTCAAGCGCTGCCCGAACGTGCGCGTGGTGCAGGCCGAGGTCGACGACATCGACGTCGCGGCGCGCGTGGTGCGGGCGGGCGCGATGGCGCTCCCGTACGACACCCTGGTGCTGTGCACCGGCGTGCGCCACAGCTACTTCGGGAACGACAGTTGGGCGCCGTTCGCGCCGGGCCTCAAGACGGTCGAGGACGCCACCGAGATGCGCGCGCGCATCCTGTCGGCGTTCGAGGCCGCCGAGCTCGAGCCCGACGAGGCCACGCGGCGCGCGCTCTTGACCTTCGTGGTGGTCGGCGGCGGGCCCACCGGCGTGGAGCTCGCCGGCGCGCTCGGCGAGCTGTCGCGCTTCACCATGCGTGGCGAGTTCCGTGCCATCGCCAGCGACCAGGCGCGCATCCTCCTCGTGGAGGGCGCGCCGCGCATCCTCGGCATGTACCGCGAGGAGCTCTCTCGCTACGCCGTGGAGGCGCTCAAGCCGCACGGGGTGGAGGTGCTGACCAACGCCAAGGTGGTCGGGGTCGACGCCGGCGGGGTCGACGTCGAGCAGCAGGGCGCGCGCCAGCGCATCGCCGCGCGCACCGTGCTCTGGGCCGCGGGCGTGGAGGCGTCGCCGCTCGCGCGCGTGCTGGCCACGAAGGCGGGGGCCACGCTCGATCGCGCCGGTCGCGTCTTGGTGCACGCCGACCTCACCATCGAGGGCCACCCCGAGATCTTCGTGCTCGGCGACATGGCGAGCTGTTCACCCCCAGGCGCGAGCACGCCGCTGCCGGGCCTGTGTCCGGTCGCCATGCAGATGGGCCGCTTCACCGCGCGCGCCATCGATGCCCGCCTGCGCGGCGCGCCCGTCCCTTCGTTTCGGTACGTCGACAAGGGCGCCATGGCCGTCATCGGGCGCAGCGAGGCGGTGGCGCGCTTGGGCTCGGGCACGTGGACGGTCACGGGCTTCGTGGCGTGGCTCGCGTGGCTGTTGATCCACCTGCTGTTCCTGGTGGGCTTCGAGAACAAGCTCCTCGTGCTCGTGCAGTGGGCCAACCACTACCTCACGCGCAACCGCGGCGCGCGGCTCATCGCCAACGACGCGACGCACGTCGGCGCGCCGAGCGCGGGCGCACGCGCGCCCGCGCCGTCCGACCCGCGGCCCCAGGGGTGAGCCGCACCCCGCGCCTCGTCAGCGCTGCTTCTTGACGCGCAGCGCGCCGTCGCCGTCCTCCACCACCAGGTCGTGGGTGCGCAGGATCTGATCGAGCGCGCGCTCCCACGGCGTGTCGATGAACTTGGTCGTGACCTTGCCCTGCACGTCGTCGCCGAAGACCACGTCGCGCTCGGCGATGTCCCCGATGAGGCTGATGACGTTGCGGAGATCGGCGTCTTGCAGGTCGATGGTGATCTTCCGGCCCGCGCTCGCCGACAGCTTCACCGTGGCGCCGGCGCCAAAGTCGAAGCGACGCTCGACGGCCACGTCGACCCCATCGGCGCGCGGAGAGAAGTGCCAGGACGCGATGGCGCCCGTGAGGCACGAGACCAGCGTGGCATCGCTGCCGCGCACGCGCACGTCGCGCACCGCGCCCGCCGCCGTGACGGTCCAGCTCGCGTCGAGCGCGCCCGACGACGCGCTGTGGCGTCCGCAGCCGATGATGTCGCCCAGGCGCAGCGCGATCTCCCCGTCGACGCGTGCGTCAGGCTCCGCCGGCGCGGGCACCGGCGCGGGCGCAGGCGTGGCGGCCGCGGGCTCGACCTCGGCACCTCGGAGC
>CAZONM010000388.1:0-5480 GCA_964580865.1 uncultured Myxococcales bacterium
CTTCTCCCTCTCCTTCTCCCTCTCCTTCTCCCTCTCCTTCTCCCTCTCCTTCTCCTTCTCCTTCTCCTTCTCCTTCTCCTTCTCCTTCTCCTTCTCCTTCTCCCTCTCCCTCTCCCTCTCCCTCTCCCTCTCCTTCTCCTTCTCCTTCTCCTTCTCCTTCTCCTTCTCCCTCGCCTTCTCCTTCTCCCTCGCCTTCGCCTTCTCCCTCGCCTTCGCCTTCTCCCTCTCCTTCTCCCTCGCCCTCGCCTCCTCCATGGTCGCCTGGTCCGTGCTCGTCGTTGGCACGGCAGCCGAGCATCGTGATGAGCATCGTCAGCATGGCGGTTCGTGCAATCATGGACGAAGCCTCCTCGTACCGGTGAGCTCTCCCGCCGTCCGTGGGGGTCACGCATGACGCCAAAGAGGTGCTCCGCGCGCACCCCCGACCGCGCCGCATGCCGCCACCGATGGCCAGCACCTTTGTCTTCGACCGTTTGGAGCCACACCTTTAGGCCCCGCGCTGCCGCCGGCGCGCAGCTGTCCCGCCCGCGCACGGGCAACGCTGCTACGCTGCGACCATGACGCGTCTCGTCGTGGTCCTCGCGCTCGTGACCCCCGTGTTCGCCGCCTGCCCCGATCCCGGCGTCGAGGTGGACAACCCCCTCGCCGACCCGGCCGACGGCCCGCCCGCGGGCAACCAGCATGCCGAGGCCACCTGCGCCATCCCCGCGGCCGCCGCGCTCGCCGATGTCTCGTCACCGACCACGGTGGTGGGCGACGGCACCGCCGCCAGCTGCACCTCCGCCGCCGTCGTCGACGCGGTGGCGCACGGCGGCGTCATCACGTTCTCGTGTGGCGCCGACCCCGTCACCATCGTGCTCGAGGAGACGGCGCGCGTCTTCAACGATAGCGGCCCCGACATCGTCATCGACGGCGCCGGGTTGATCACGCTGAGCGGCGGCGGCGCGCGGCGCATCCTCTACATGAACACGTGCGACCCCGACCTGGTGTGGACCACCAGCCACTGCGACGATCAAGATCACCCGCGGCTGACCCTGCAGAACCTGACGTTCGTCGACGGCGACTCGTCGAGCGAGGGTGAGAACGACGGCGGGGGCGCGGTGTGGGCGCGCGGCGGTCGGCTCAGGCTCGTCAACACGCGTTTCTTCACGAACCGCTGCGCCGACACCGGCCCCGACCTCGGCGGCGCCGCGGTGCGCGTCTTCGATCAGTCCGGCGATCAGCCCGTCTTCGTCGTCAACACTACCTTCGGCGGCGACGACGGCTTTGGCGGCGCGTGCTCGAACGGCGGCGGCATCAGCAGCATCGGCGTGTCGTGGACCATCATCAACAGCTTGTTCTCGTTCAACCGCGCCGTGGGCAACGGCGGCAACCCGGCCCAGGCCGGCACGCCCGGCGGCGGCAGCGGTGGGGCCATCTACAACGACGGCAACACCATGACGCTCGACCTGTGCGGCACGCGCATCGAGCACAACCAGGTGGTGCAGCACGGCAGCGCCATCTTCTTCGTGTCGAACGACCACAGCGGCAGCGTCCGCATCGATCGCAGTCACATCGCCGACAACGAGGGCGGCAGCTGGTACCCGACCTACGATCAGATCAGCAACCACGACGACACGCCCATCACGGTCACCGACTCGGTCATTGGCGGCCAGGTCATCGAATGAGCGCGCGTGCGGTCGCGTTGACGTTGCCGGTGCTAGCGGTGCTCGTGATCGGCGCATGCCGGCCGGCGCCCGCCTCCTGGGTGGTGGAGCACGAGGGCAAGCGCAGCACGCTGGTGGGCACCATGCACGCCGAGGCCGACGTGGGCGTGCTCGCGCCCGAGGTGTTCGACGAGCTGGCGCGGGCGCGCGTGCTGGTCACCGAGGCCGACGTGCGCGCGAGCGCCGTGGACGCCGCCGAGTTCCTCACCGCCATCACGCTGCCCGACGACGCGACGCTGCAGGATCTCGTGAGCGCCGAGGACTGGGCCGTGCTGGTGCAGGCCATGGCGTTCATGGATCTGAACGTCGCGGCGCGCACGCAACCCTGGTTCGTGGAAGGGCAGATCGTGGTGCACGAGCTGCCCGACGACATCGAGCCCATCGACGAGGGCCTGGTGGCGCGCGCGCAAGCCAAGGGCACCCCGCTCGCGTTCGTCGAGACCTGGCAGGCGCAGGTGAGCGCGCTCAACGCCTTGGGCCTCGACGACGGCCTCGCCGTGCTGCTCGAGACTGCGCGCGATCCGCCCGCGGCCGCCGCCGCGCACCTCACGTGGGCCGATGCCTACGTCGCCGGCGACCTCGAGCGCATGACGGCGCTGGCCTTCGACGACGCCGCCCTGGCCGCGCGGCCCGCGTACTACGAGCAGATCGTCTATCGCCACGAGGGCTGGCTCGAGCAGGTGGAGGCCGAGGTGCAGGCCGGCGACGCCGTTATTGCCGTGGGCTTCATGCACCTCTTGACCGAGCGCGGGCTGCCGGCCTTGCTCGAGGCGCGCGGCTATCGCGTCATCGAGCGCGCGGGCGGGTGATCACGCCTGCGCGAGCACGCGGTTCTTCACCATGCGCGAGCGTTGCCACACGGCGTTCGACGTGGAGAAGCCGGGGCGATACCCCGGGCGCACGTACTTGGCGCGCGCCGTGACGACGCCGCCCTCCTCCACCTTGAGGTAGAGGCCCTCCATGTCGTCCGAGGGATCGGTCTCGCGCACGAAGCGCTCGGCGTCGCTCACCTCGGCCTCGGCGATGGCGTAGAGCAGCTCGTCGCGCCACCCCGGCGTCTTGAAGCGCGACGGGCCGAGCAGCGGCAACAGCTCGGTCATCGACGAGAACGAGCCGGCGCCGAGCACGGGCGCGCTCACCAGCGGCAGGTTGCGCAACATCTGGCGGCGGCGCTCGGTGGACAGGTACGTCTCGGTGGCGGTGTCGAAGACGTCGAGCTCGACGAAGGCCGAGGGCAGCGCGTCGTAGAACACCACGTGCTTGGCCGCGAGCCACTCACCGAACAACACGTAGCGCGTGCCGAGGATGGGCCACAGCAGGTCTTCGTTGTGCGCGGCCCAGTCGACGAAGCCGGCGTAGCCGCCCTGGTGCTGCGGCAGCTCGGGATCGAGGAAGCGGCTGCGGCTCTGCAGCAGCAGCCGGCCCTGGTGCGTGAAGCTGAGCGCGCCGTTGACGCCGTCGATCTTCTCGCTCACCACGATGTAGCGGCCGCTGAGCTGGTCGAACGAACACTGGTAATCGTCGTCGTCGAAGGCGGCGGAGCCTTCCAGGTGCGGCGTGCGCGGGTACCGGTGGAGCTCCACGGGCTTCAAGGGACGGCCGTTCTAGCAAGCGGAACGGAAAAGGCACGGCGCGCCGCGTCGAATGGTACCGGGCGGAGATCGCACCGGAAGAAACGCCTCGGTGCGCACGGCGCCGTGCTCGAGCGCGGACGATCCCGTCACCCCCTTCGAACTTCGCTGGCGCGGCACTAGGACGTGTCGGACACCCATGCCGACGGCGCACGCGCAACCCCGGCTGCTCGAGTCGATCCGCGCCCGCGGTCGCGGGCCGGCGCTGATCGTGAGCGATCGGTCGGTATCGTGGGCCGAGCTCGACGATCGCCTCGACGCGGCCACCGCGCGCCTGCACGCGCTCGGCGTGCGCGCGGGTGATCGCGTGGCCTGCTACGCCGACACGCAGCTCGACGTCGTGAGCGCCCTCGTGGCCACGCACGCGCTGGGCGCCGCGTGGGTGCCCATCAACCCCGGCTACCACGACGTCGAGCTCGGCCACGTGCTCGAGCTGTGCGACCCCGCGGTGGTGCTGTGCGACGAGCCGCGGCGCGCGCGCGCCGGCGCGCGCGCGCACCCGCTGTCGTCATGGTGCACGCGCGGGCGCCCGGTCGCCCATCACGTCGACGACGGCGCGCTCGCGCTGCTCATCACCACCTCGGGGACCACGGGGCGCCCCAAGGGCTGCATGTTGAGCTTCGGCAACGTGGTGGCGGCGGTGGGCGCGCTCAGCGCGCTGTGGGAGCTCGGCCCCGACGACGAGGTCGTGCACGCGCTGCCGCTCTTTCACGTGCACGGCCTGTGCGTGGCGCTGCACGGCGCGCTGCTGCGCGGGGCGCGCACGCGCCTGCTCGACAAGTTCTCGCCCGCCGCCGTCGTCGACGCCGTGGCCGCCGGCGGCACCGTGTTCATGGGCGTGCCCACCATGTACCGGCGCCTGCTCGATCACCTCGACCAGCACCCGAGCGACGGCCGCGTGCTCGCGCGCGCGCGCCTGTTCTGCGCCGGCTCGGCGGCGCTGCCCGCCGACGACCTGGTGGCCTTCGAGCGCCACACCGGCCACCGCATCGTCGAGCGCTACGGCATGAGCGAGACGCTCATCACCCTGAGCAACCCCGTGCGCGGCCCGCGCAAGGCCGGCACCGTGGGGCGGCCCGTCCCCGGCGTGACCATGCGCGTCGTCGACGACGAGCTGCAGGTGCGAGGGCCGGGCGTGATGCAGGGCTACTGGCGCGATCCGACCGCCAGCGCGGCCGCCGTCACCGCCGACGGCTTCCTCAAGACCGGCGACACCGTCAGCGTCGACGACGACGGCTACGTCACCATCCTGGGCCGCACGTCGACCGACATCCTCAAGGTGGGCGGCTACAAGCTCTCGACGCGCGAGATCGAGGAGCAGCTCGCCACGCACCCGTCGGTGCGCGAGGTGGCGGTGGTGGGCGTGCCCGATCGCGAGTGGGGCCAGCGCGTGGTGGCGTGCGTGGTGCCGCGCGATGCCGCGGCGCCGCCCGCGCTGGCGGACCTGCAGGCGCACGTGCGGCTGCACGAGGCGAAGAAGCCGCGCGGCCTGTGCATCGTCGACGCGCTGCCGAAGAACGCCATGGGCAAGGTGCAAAAGAAGCTCCTGGCGGAGCAGGCGGCGCGCACGCGCCCCTGACGCCCGTCGTCGGCGGCCCGCGTGAATGCGCGCGGACCACCGCGCGTTGGCGTCGCATGCTGCTCGCCGCCACCCTCCTGCGCCGCCACCCGGCCATCATCCCGCTCACGCTGCTCACCGCCGCCGCGCTGGCGGCCGCGCGCTTGGTGAGCGCGCTGTGCGGCCTCGCGCTCGGCGGCGCCGCCCTGGCCGCGCACACCGTCGACGCGACCACGGCGAGCGTCGCGCCCGCTCATGGCGACGAGCGTGACTTCGACCCGGCGCTCTCCGCCGCGCTCTTCGACGTGGCGGCCCGAGGCACCGACGAGCCCGACGCGGGCGCGCGCTCGTGCGACGAGGCGCCGCCCACCGCGCTGCCGCTGCGCTTGGTGGGCGCGGCCGTGTTCCACGATCCGGCGCGCAGCCTGGCGTCCATCGTGCGCGACGAGCGCGCGGGCGCCGCGGCCGAGGTGTTCGCGACCGGCGACGCCCTCGGCGACGACGCGCGCCTCGTGGCCATCGCGGGCGATCACGCGTGCATCGAGAACGTGCGCCGCGGCGCCTTCGAGCGCGTCACCACCAGCG
>CAZONM010000389.1:0-5478 GCA_964580865.1 uncultured Myxococcales bacterium
CGCGGTTGCGCGCGCGCCCCTGCGCGGTGGCGGCGCCGCTGGCGCCGCGCGCCTCGAGCGCTTCGTCGCAGCCGCGCTCGACCGCTACGCCGACGACAAGAACCACCCGGACCTCGACGGCGCCAGTGGCCTGTCCCCCTACCTGCACTTCGGCCACCTGTCGGCGTACCAGGTCTTCCTTGCCGTGGCCGCGCGCGCCGGCTTCTCACCGACGCGCGCGGCGCGCACCGCGAACGGCGCGCGCGTCGGCTGGTGGGGCGTCGGCCCCGGCGCCGAGGCGTTCCTCGACCAGCTCGTCACCTGGCGCGAGCTGGCGCTGCACAACGCGGCGCACGACGCTCGCGTCGAGCACTACGACAGCATCCCCGCGTGGGCGCGCGCGTCGCTGGCGGCGCACGCGGACGACCCGCGGCCGACCCTCTACACGCTCGAGCAGCTGGCGGCCGCCCGCACCCACGACGAGGTGTGGAACGCCGCGCAGCGCCAGCTGTCGAGCACCGGCGTGCTGCACACCTATCTGCGCATGCTGTGGGGCAAGAAGGTCATCGAGTGGTCACGCGCGCCGGAGGACGCCTACGCGAGGTTGGTGGAGCTGAACAACCGCTACGCGCTCGACGGGCGCGACGCCAACTCCCTCGCGGGGATCCAGTGGTGCTTTGGTCGCTACGATCGGCCTTGGGGACCGCGGCGCCCGATCTTCGGCGTGGTGCGCTACCTGTCGAGTGACAACACGCGGCGCAAGCTGCAGCTGCGACGCCACCTCGAGCGCTTCGCGGCGACGCCGCTCAGTGGGGTGCGCGGCGCGCCGTAGGGCGCGATCATCCCGCTCGACCTCAGGGTAGAGTCGCGCCATGCCGCTTCTGCGTCTGCTCACCCTCACGCTCGCCGTCGCCATCACTGCAGGCTGCGCCGGTGTCCTCGTGGAGCTCGGCCTGGGCGGCGAGCGCGGGCGCGCCGACCTGCGCTGGCAGAAGGACGACGACGGCATCGTCTACCTCGAGCGCTTGGTGCGGGCACCGACCGGCACGGTGCTGATGGTGCACGGCTTCGGCGGCAGCAAGGATCATTGGACGCGGCTGGCGGCGCGCCTGCCACAGGACCTGCACCTGGTCGCCCTCGACCTCCCGGGCTTCGGCGAGAGCCCCCGCGACCCCACTGCCACCTACGCCGTGGCCGCGCAGGTGGCGCGCCTCAAGCGCTTCGTCGACGCGCACGCGCTGCATGGCGTCCACCTCATGGGCAACTCCATGGGGGGCCGCATCGCCGCCGAGTACGCGCTCGCGTTCCCCGGCGACGTCGCGTCGCTCGTGCTCTTCGACCCCGCCGGCGTCACGCCTCCGCCGGGCGCGCGCGCGAACCACGTGGTCATCGTGCGCAGCGCCGCCGACTTCGACGCGTTCCTCGCGAACGCCTTCGTCACGCCCCCTGCCATCCCCGACGCGCTCAAGGGCTACTTCGCCGAGCGCGCGCAGGCCAACGCCGACTTCGAGCAGCGCGTGCTCGACGAGCTCAACGCCACGCCTGGCCGGCTCGAGGAGCGCCTCGGCGCGCTGGCGACGCCCGCGTTGGTGGTGTGGGGATCCGAGGACCGCATCATCGATCCCGCCGTCGCCACCAGCTGGCGGGCGCACCTCCCGCGCGGCGACGTAGTGCTGATGAACAAGGTGGGCCACGCGCCCATGCTCGAGCGCCCCGAGGAGAGCGCCGCGCTCGTCGCCGTGTGGTGGCGACGGCGCGGCCTTCGGTAGCAGCTCACCCGAGCATGCGCTCCGCTGGCAGGCCCCGCAGGTTGTAGCGCGAGGCCATGATGGCCCCGTACGCGCCCGCCGTGCCCACCAAGAGCACGTCCCCCTCGCGCGCGCTCGCGATGCGCCGCGCGTGACCCAGCACGTCGCCGCTCTCGCAGATCGGCCCCACGATGGTGGCGGTCTGGCTCGGCCTCTCGTCGAGGCGGCTCAGGTTCACGATCTCGTGGTACGCGCCGTAGAGCGCGGGGCGCAACAGCACGTTCATGCCGCCGTCGACGCCCACGAAGGTGATGCCGCCCTTGCTCTTGGTCTGCGTGACGCGCAAGAGGAGCGCGCCCGCACGCGCCACCACGAAGCGCCCGGGCTCGAGCCACAGGCGCAGCTTTGGGTACGCATTCCTCACTTTTGCGAGTGACGAACCGAGCTCGTCGAGGTCCAAGGGCCCCTGCCCTGGCCGCTCGGGCACGCCCAGGCCGCCGCCCACGTCGAGCACCTCGACGTCGGGGAAGCGCTCGGCGGCGTGCGCCAGCGTGAGCGCCACCTCCGCCCAGCTGTCGTGCTCGAGGATGCCCGAGCCGGCGTGCGCGTGCAGGCCCACCACGCGGGCGCCCGCCTTGTCGGCCAACGCCTTGGCGCGCTCGAGGTCGGCGAGGGCGATGCCAAACTTCGACTGTTGGCCCCCGGTCTTGACGTAGTCGTGGTGGCCGCGGCCCAAGCCCGGATCGACGCGCAGGAAGATCGCGCGTCCTTGGAACAGCTCGTCCCAGCGATCGAGCATCATCAGGTTGTCGACGGTGACACGCACGCCCTCCGCCAAGGCCCAGGCCACCTCGGCGCGCGGCGCGAAGTTGGGCGTGTAGAGCACGCGCTCGGCGGCAAGCTCGGGGCAGGCGGCGCGCACCGCCTCGATCTCGCCCCGCGACACGCACTCGAAGCCGAGGCCGTGAGCCGCCACGCGACGCAGCACCTCCGGGTTCGGGTTGGCCTTGATGGCGTAGAGCACGCGCTCGACGCCGCCGAGCCCGCGGAGCTGGGCCACGGCCTCGTCGATGGTGGCCGGGTCGTACACGTACGCCGGGGTGCCCGCCTTGGCCATGGCGAGCAGCTCGTCCTTGCGCGCCCGCCACCACGCGGGCACGTGCGCGGTGCGCGGCGCCCCCGCGCCCCCGTCCTCGAACAGCTCGCGCCACGACGGCCCAAAGGTCTGCTCCGGCAGCTTGCGGTGCGTGAACAAGAGCGCGTGCAGCGCGCGCACCAGCCGCTCGGCCTGATCCTCGTCGACGACGAAGGTGAGGTTGAGATCGCTGGCGGCCTGCGACACCAGGTGGATCTTCTGCTCCTCGAACACCGACAGCACGGGGCCGAGCTGGTGCAACAGCGCGCGGATGCGCCGCCCCACCAGGCTCACGGCCGCACAGCCCGGAATGACGCGGGCACGGCAATACTTCGACAGATCTTGAAGCAAGCCATCGATCGTGCGCGCGTCGAGCGTGTTGGCGCTGCCGTCGAGCGACACGGTGACGTTCATCTCGCTCGTCGACACCAGGTCCACCGACAGGCCGCGCTGCTTGAAGCAGCCGAACACGTCGGCGAGGAAGCCCACCACCTGCCACATGCCCGGCGTGTCCATGGAGATGAGCGTCAGGCCGCGCTTGTGGCACACGGCCTTGACCTGGCCCTCGCCCGAGCGCTCGCCGCCCACGATGCTCGTGCCCTCCATGGCGGGGCGGTCGGTCCAGCGCAGCTCGATGGGGATACGGTGACGTCGACAGGGGGCGATGGAGCGCGGGTGCAGCACCTTCGCGCCCATGGACGCGATCTCCTGCGCCTCGCCGAAGCTGGCCATCTTCACCAGGATGGCCGACGGCAACACGCGCGGATCGGCGGTGAAGATGCCGGGCACGTCGGTCCAGATCTCGCAGCGCGCCGCCTGCAGGCGCGCCGCGAAGATCGACGCCGAGGTGTCGGAGCCGCCGCGCCCGAGCAGCACGGTGGCCCCCTCGCCGTCGCGCGCGATGAAGCCCTGCGTGATCACGGCCTGCTTGGCGGCGAAGATGTCGTCGAAGCGCTGCTGGAGCGCGGCGTCCTTGTCGTCGTCGACGGCGGCGTTGAGCACGCGCTGCGACTCGGGGCGCAGCTCGTCGCCCATCGATCGCAGGCACGTGCGCGCGTCGACCCACTCGGTGGGCAGCCCGGCGGCCGACAGGTACGCGGCGCCTAGACGCGTCGACATCAGCTCGCCCATGGCGAGCACGCGCGCCACCAGGCGCGGGCTGTGCTCCTTCACGAGCGCGATGCCCATGGCCAGCCGCTCGATCTCCTCGAGCTCGGCGCCCACCGCGGCGCCCGCGTCCACGCCGAGGGCGGCGGCCAGCTGCAGGTGGCGCTGGCGCACGTCGTCGAGCACGGCCTGGTGGCGCCCGGTCAGCGCCTCGTCGACGAGCCTGTGCAACAGATCGGTGACCTTGGTGAGCGCCGAGCACACGATGACGGGCCGCAGGCCGGCGGCCACGCGCTGCTGCGCCTGCTCGAGGATGGTGCGCCACCGCTCCGGCGTGGCCACGCTGGTGCCACCGAATTTCAGGACCACGAAGCGTCCGCTCACGACTCCCTCCGGCCCCGCGTCGGGTCAGGGCTTGCTCTTGTGCTCGGCGCCGTCGGTCGATGGCGCGTCCTTCGCCTCGACCACCTCGCCGGTGCCGCGGCGCCGCCGCGACGACGCGGGGCCCGCGGGGGCAGGCGCGGGGGCCCCCGTCGCTGCAGGCGACTCGGCGCCGCGCGCCCACTCGGCCGTGCGCGGCGAATACCCCTCGAGCAGCGCGCGCGCGCGCGCCGCCAAGGTCTCGTCGACGTCGGTGGCGACGACCTCGAGCGCCTGGCGCGCGGTGTCGGTGTCGTGGCGGCGCAGCGCCTCCAAGACCAACAGCGACACCGGCGGCTCCTGGCGATCGAGCGCGTCCTCGAGCCGAGCCACGGCGTCGGTCATGCCGGGCTCGAGGTGCTGTGCCAGGAAGCTGGCGGCGAGCAGGCGCACCTCGGGGTGGTCGTCGGCCAGGCGCGACAGCACGTCGTCGATGACGCCCACGGGAGGCGGATCGTCGGCCGTGTAGCAGCGCTCGAGCAGCGCCAGCGCCGTACGCCGCACGCTGGCGGTGGCCCCAAGCACACTGGTGCGCGCGCGGTGGCGAACGCGCACCAGCGTGGGCGCATCGGCGACGTGGATGCGCGAGAGCGCCAGCAGGATGGCCTCGCGCGTCGCCGGCGACGGCGACGGCAGGCCGCCAAGCACCGCGAGCAACGGCACCACCAGCTCCGCGTCCTCCTCGCGCACACCCTCGGAGAGCGCCACCGCGGCGGCCTCCTTGACGTGGTCGTGCGCGTCGGTGAGCGCCACCACGGCGGCGCGCGCGCCGACGCGGTCGGACAGGCGCCCTAGGCACAAGAGCGCGCCGGCGCGCACGAACGGATCGGGGTGCTTGACGAGCGGCAGCAGCGGTTGCGCCACGCCCTCCTCGGCGCCCGCGAGGCTGTTGGCGAGCGCCTTGAGCGACACGGCCGCCACCGCGAGCGCCGCCTCGTCGTCGGCGGGGGCGTGGGCGGCGGCCAGCGCGGCGTCGAGGAGGGGCAGCGCGGCCTCGGGCGCTTGCAGGCGCGCCAACGCCATGGCCGCCGCCAGGCGCGAGATCGGAAGAGCGTCGTGTAGGGAAAGAGTGTAGATCTCGGTGGTCGC
>CAZONM010000390.1:0-5441 GCA_964580865.1 uncultured Myxococcales bacterium
GTGCTCGCCTCGCATGCCGCGCTCGCCGGCCAGCCGGGCGGCGAGCCGCAGGCCGAGGCGGCGGCGCCGGCGGCCGTGCCGGCGCCCGACGACGGGCTCGGGCACCTCCTGATCGAGCGCTACCAGTGCGCGCGCTGCCACGTTGTCGATGGGCACGGCGTGGAGCGTGACAAGAGCTGCGTGGAGTGCCACCGCGCCATCCTGCGCGGCGAGCTGAACGCGCCGCCCGTCGTGCTGGCGCGCTGGCAGGGCAACCTGCGCCACCTCCTCGACGTCCCGAGCCTGGTGGGCGTGGCCGGGCGCCTGCGCCCCGAGTGGATCGCGGCGTTCGTGCAGCGGCCCCACGACCTGCGCCGCGGCCTCGGCGAGTCGATGCCGCGCCTGGCCATCGGCGCCGACGACGCGCTGCGCATCGCGCGCACCCTCACCGAGGGCAGGGCGCCGCTCGACACACCGGTGGCGAAGGGCGACGTCCAGCGCGGGCTCGCCCTGCTCGAGCACAAGGGCTGCGCCATGTGCCACGCCTTCACCGGCGTGCGGCCGCTCGCCGCCAAGCCGCCCCCCGGCGTCGACGGCGCCGTGCTCGCGCGCGGCGTCAAGCTCGCGCCCGACCTGCGCTGGACGCGCGATCGCACCACCGCCGCCGTGGTGGACGTGCTGGTGCGCGACCCGCGCGCCGCCAAGCTCGACGCCGCCATGCCCCTCATCGCGCTCACCGACGCCGAGCGCGCCGACGTTGTGGCCGCCATCTTCGGCGCGCCGCTGCCCCTGCCCCCGGCCCGCGAGCCGCCGCCGCGCTTGCCGCCGCTTTCGCGCAAGGTGCGCTTCGCCGAGGTGCAGCGCGCGGTGCTCGACCAGACGTGCATCCACTGCCACGCCGACGACTCGCGCAACCTCGGCGTGGGCGGGCCGGGGTCGTCGGGCGGCTTCGGCTACGCCGGCACGGGCCTGGTGCTCACGAGCTACGCGCGCGTGCAGGCGGGCAGCCAACGCGCGCCCACGGTGGAGGGCCCGCTCAGCGACGTGTTCGGCGAGCCCCTGGCGCCGCGCGGACGGAGGCGCGGCGAGCACACGAGCGTCTTTCGGCCCGTGGAGGAGGGGCCCATGAAGGGCGTGCCGCTGCTGGTGGCGCAGCTGCGGGCCCGGCAGCTCGAGGAGGCGGGCGAGACCGTGCCGGGCGTGGTGGGCATGCCGCTCGGGCTGCCCGCGGTGAGCCCCGAGGCGCTGCAGCTCGTGGAGAGCTGGGTGGCCCAGGGGCGGCCGCAGTAGGGCCGCACCGGTGCTCGGGAACGGTGCGCACCGGAGCCGAGCGTGTCGTCGTCAAACCGCTCCCGCGACGGCGGGCGAGCCCACGAGGCGCTCGGCTACTCGACCGTCACGCTGAGCTCGTACCCGGCCGCGCCGTTGTCTTGGAACTCGAGCACCTCGATGTAGTGGTCGCCCGCGTCGGCGGCGGCCACGGGCAGCACGAGGTCCTCGGTGCCGTCGACGCCGGCGGAGCTGCAGGTGAGCCCGGTGCCCGTGTTGTTCGACGCCGTGGTGCAGGTGGTGAGCGGGCTCGCCTGGCTCGACGGCCCGTACAAGCGCAGGTCGACGTCTTGGTTCGAGCCGTGCGCGTAGGCCAGGTGCACGCGCAAGGTCTGCCCGGTGGTCGCCGCGACCTTGAAGAAGTCCTTGTTGCCCGTGCAGATCTGCAGGAGCGGCAGCACCTCGCCGCTCGACAGCGCCACGGCCGTCGACGCGGTGTCGTTGGTGAAGGTGGTGTCCGTGCCCGACGACGACGTGGCGGTCCAGGTGTCGAAGCGATCGTCGACGCACGACGAGCTCGGCGGCGACGCCAGCTCCACGCCGATGGCGTAGGCGGTCTGGTCGCTCTGGAAGCCCACCGCGCGCAGGAACACGTCGCCGCCCACGTTCATCATGCCGCGCACGCGATCTTGCGTGTTGGTGGCGTACGAGCGCGCCAGCGAGCGCGTGAGCCCGCCGGTGCCGCGCGGCTCGAGCACCTCGATGTCGACGTCGTCGGACGGATCGAAGGCGAGCTGCACCGTCACCTGCTTGGCGCCGGGCAGAGAAACGCGGAACCAGTCGGCGTCGGCCACGCTGCACGTCACCAGCGAGCCCACCTGGTAGCTGCCGTCGAGGAGGCCGGTGTCGTCGAGCACGAACGCCGTGGCCGCCGAGTCGTTGGGCGCGGCGCCGTCGTCGATGCAGGTGGCCGACGACGTGATGCCGGCCGTGAGCGTGTAGGCCACGCGTGCGCTGCCCGTGCCCGTGACGCGCAGCGCGTAGCGCCCGGGTGCGAGCCCGCTCGCCTGCAGGCGGCGGTTACCGCCCGAGGCCGCGTCGCTCACCAACAGCGCGCCCGTGGTCGACGACACCAACGAGAGCGTGGCGCCGCTGCCCGTGAGCGTGGCGTCGAGCGCGTCGCCGCTCTGCAGGCGCACGGCGTAGTAGTCGTCGTCGGCGGGGCAGCGGGCGCCGGTCACGGGCGCGGTGCCGATGGGCGTGGCGCGCGTCCACGAGTTGTTGTCTTCGAAGGCGTCGTCGGGCGTGCAGCCCTGCAGCGTGGCCTCCATGGTGTACGTGTTGGTGGCGCCCGACCACCCGTAGATGCGCACGCCGTAGCTGCCGGCCGCCAGCGCCTCCACGATGGTCTCGTCGTCGGTGACCGACGCCGCCGAGTCGATGGTGGCGCCGGCGGCGTCCACCAGGCGCAGGTCGAGGTCGCCGGTGGCGTCGACGAAGCGCGCCGTGATGGTGACCGTGGTGGCGAAGGCGAGCGTGAAGGTGAAGTAGTCGGTGTCGGACGCGCAGATGCGGCCCGCGCTCGGCGTGCCGTCGAGCGCCAGCGGGCGCGCCGCGGCGTCATCGGGCTCGAGCCCCGCCTCCTCGCACGGGTCGGGCACGGGCTCGGGGGTCACGCGCACGATCACCGTGTAGCTCCCCTGGCTGGACGTCGTGGTCCCCTGCACCACCACGCGGTAGCCGCCGGCGTCCACGTTGGCGGCGCTGATCGACAGGCCGCTCGCCACCGTGGCGCCGTCGGCGGCGCGCACCAGGCGCGCGGTGACGCCGGTGCCCGTGACCGTGACGGCGACGTCGTCGAGCGCGGCGGCGGCGAAGCGCAGCTGATCGACGTCGCCCGGGCAGATGGTGCCCGCATGCGACACGCCGGGCGTCATCGAGATGGCCTGCGCGTCGCCGTCGTTGGGCTCGGCGTCGCTCTGGGTGCAGGGCGGCGGCCCCGACGTCACGGTGACGCGCAACGAGTAGCTGACGTCGCCGCCCGTGGCCGAGACGCGCGCGTACAGCGTGCCGCCGGGCGCGCTCGCGAGCGTGGCCGGGTTGCCGCTCGCGAGCACGGCGCCGGCCGACGAGAGGATGGCCACCTGCGGCGTGCCGTCGCCGTCGCCGGCCACGGCCGCCACCTCCACGCTGTCGCCGGCGGCGGCGGTGAAGCTGAAGTGATCGGTGTTGGCGCCGCAGATGGCGCCGGCGGTGAGCGCGCCGGTCGTGGGCACCGCCGTCGCCTGGCCGGTGGCGTCGTTCGGCTCGGCGTCGAGCTCGGTGCAGCCCTCGGCCGCCGTGACGTCGATGCTCAGCAGGTACGCGCCGGCGCCGTCCGCGCCGTTGCCCAGCACCACCACGCGGTAGTCGGCCTCGGCCAGGCCGTCGGCGCGCGCCACCAGGTTGCCGCCCACGGGCGCGCCGCTGCCGAGGGCGGAGCCGGCGGCGCTCTCGATGCGCAAGGCGAGGGTGGCGCCGCTGTCGGCGGCCAGGGTGGCCGTCAGCGTGCCCGACGCGCGCACCACGAACTCGTCGCGGTCGCCGGGGCAGATGGCGCCCTCGTGCGCGCCGCCGTCGGCCAGGGCCACCGCGTCGCCGCCGTGGTTCGGCTCGGTGGCGTCGTCGTCGGTGCAGCCGGCCACGCACGTCGACGACAGGTCTTCGCACACGCCCGACGGGCAGTGCGCGGGGTTGAAGCAC
This sequence comes from uncultured Myxococcales bacterium, assembly GCA_964580865.1. Classification (GTDB taxonomy): domain Bacteria; phylum Myxococcota; class UBA727; order UBA727; family VGSZ01; genus JACOUT01. Next base: position 3,991 of record CAZONM010000390.1, read on the forward strand.
TCGACGCACGTGCGCTTGTCGGGGTGGCACACGCCGAACGAGCAGTCGCCGTCGTTGACGCACGTCTGCTCTACCGTGCAGCTGCCCGTGAGCAGATCGCACAGCGCGCTCAGGCCGCAGTCGCCGTCGGACAGGCACTGCACGCATGAGCCCTTGATGGTGTCGCAGCGCAGCCCGGCGCACTCGTCGTCGCTGGTGCAGCCCGTGCCCGCCACGGTGCAGCGGTCGGTGAAGCCGTTGCAGACGAAGCCGTCGGGGCAGTCGGACTCGTCGAGGCACTCGACGCAGCGCCCGCTGTCGAGGTCGCACACGCCCTCGTCGCAGCCGCCCTCGGTGCAGGGCTCCACGCATGCGCCGTCTTGGCACACACGCCCGCCCGCGCAGCCCTCCTCGATGGTGCACTCACCGCCCAGCTGCCCCACCTCGGTGGGGCAGGCCGCGAGGCCGAGCGCGAGGAGCGCTCCGAGAGCCGTGTACAGCGTACGCATGTGCCCTGCCTTCCTGTGCCGCCGGCGCGCTCGCCGCTCACGGCCGATCGCCCGCCCACGCGGATTCCATCCTGTATGGCGCCCTCGTACCGTCGGTAGAACGTCCGACCAGGGGGGCGCTGTGACTGCCCTCAAGAAGCTCAGGTCGCGCGGCGCGCGGCGGCGGCCTCGACGAGCGCGCGGTAGATGGCGCGCTGGGCCGCCTCGCGCATGGCCTCGGGGTGCCACTGCACGCCCACCAAGAACGGCTTGCTCGGGTCCTCGATGCCCTCCACCAGGCCGTCGGTGGCGCGGGCGCACACCACCAGGCCCGCGCCCACGCGCTTGACCGCCTGGTGGTGCGTGCTGTTGACGGGGAGGCGGGGCACGCCGACCACGCGGGCCAGCGCGGTGCCAGCGACGACGTCGACCTCGTGGGCCGGCTGATCCTTGGGCGCCGCCTGTTGGTGCGCGACGGTGGAGGGGGCCTGCGCGCCCAGGTCTTGCCAGAGGGCGCCGCCGCGCACCACGTTGATGAGCTGCATGCCGCCGCACACGCCGAGCACGGGCAGAGCGCGGGCCTCGGCGCGCACGAACAGCGCGCGCTCGAGGGCCGTGCGCTCGGGCTTGAGCTCGCCGCAGCGCTCGTGCTTCTCCTCGCCGTAGAGCGCGGGGTCGATGTCGAAGGCGCCGCCCGGCAGCACCACGGCGTCGGCGAGCGCGATCAGCTGATCGAGCGCGGCGACGTCGGTGATGGGGGGCGGCACCAGCGGCAGCCCGCCCGCGTCCCAGACGGCGTCGGCGTAGGGGCGCTGCAGCTCCAGCGTGGGCACCGGGCCGCGGCGCGTCGCTTTGGTCTCGAGGTCGGGCGGCACCAGCACCACCGGGCGCGTCACTGCGACACCTCCACCTCGCCTGCGCGCAGGCCGCCCTCGCTGGCCGCGCGCGTGGCGCGCGCCGCCACGAACGACGCGGCCAGGCGGC
>CAZONM010000391.1:0-5427 GCA_964580865.1 uncultured Myxococcales bacterium
GCGCCGCCGCGCGCCTCGACGCCCGCGCCGGCCCCGGCGCCCACGCCCGCCGCGAGCCAATCGCAGCGCATCCGGCCGCCGACGGTGATGCCCGGGGCCGATCCCGCGCCGTCACCGGCTGGTCCGTCCATCGGCGGCTCGGCCGCCGCTTCGAGCGCAGGGGGAAGCATGCTCACCAAGCCCGTCATCGACACGCGCGCCGACGCCGGCGTCAGGTTCAACCCTGCCGAGACCGCGGCGCGCGACAAGATCCGCGCGAAGTTCGACGGGCTCGATGGCCAGGACTACTACGCCATCCTCGGCGTCAAGCCCGACGTCACGCCGGCCGACGCCAAGAAGGCCTACCTCGGGCTGGCGCGCGACTTCCACACCGACGCGTTCGCCGGCATGAACCTCGGGACCGCCCAGCCCATGCTCGACCACGTGTTCCAGGTGATCCAGCTCGCCCACTCCACCATCGCCGACGAGCGCAAGCGCGCCGAGTACGACGCCAAGCGCTCGTTCGAGGCGGCGGGCGCGTCCACCGACGTCGCAGCGATCCTGCAGGCCGAGGCCGAGCTGCACAAAGCCCAGCTCCTGGTGGACCGGGGCGAGCTGCAGAACGCCGCCAAGCTGCTGGCCAACGTCGTGGCCGTCATGCCCAACAACGACGAAGCCGTCGGCTTGCAGAAGTACTGCACCTGGTGGACTACCAAGAGCGCGGCCGCGGCGCCGGACGTGGCGCGTCAGCTCGAGGAGCACTTCAAGAAGCAGCCCGGCGCCCTCATCCTCAAGGAGCTGCAGGGCCGCATCTGGCTCGAGATCGGCGAGGTCAACAAGGCCGCCGCCTCGTTCAAGAAGGTGCTCGAGGTCGACGCCAACCACCAAGGGGCCACGCGCGCCATGCGCGCGCTGCAGCGCAAGAAGGAGGAGGCGGAGAAGAAGGCCTCCTCGGGGTTCGGCAAGCTGTTCAAGCGCTAGGTGGTTGGGAGGGGCTGTCGGCAGACCCTCCCGGGCGCCGGTTCGCTCCGGTCGCTCCAGTCGCTTCGACGCGCCTTGGTGCGGCAACGTCTGTCACGCGAGCGCAGCGGCAAGCGCGTCGGCGATGCGGCGCGCGTAGGCGCCCACGGCCGCGGCGTCGGGCCCCTCGACCATGACGCGGGCCTTCATCTCGGTGCCCGAGTAGCGCACGAGCACGCGCCCATCGTCGCCCAAGAGGCCGCTCACCTGGTCGATGACCGCCTGCACCGCGGGCAGGTCCTCGAGGGGCACCTTGCGCCCAATCTTGATGTTCACGAGCTCTTGCGGGCTCGCTTGGAACACCCCCGCGATCTGCGAGAGCGGGCGCTGCTCGCGCACCAAGACGCTCACCAGGTTGAGCGCGGCGACCACGCCGTCGCCGGTGGTGGTGTGGTCGAGGAAGATCAGGTGTCCCGATTGTTCGCCGCCGAGGTTGAAGCCGCCCTCGCGCATGCGCTCGACGACGTACCGATCGCCCACCTGCACGCGCTCCACGCGCACGCCCACGGACTTGAGCGAGCGCTCGAGGCCGATGTTGGACATGACCGTGGAGACCAACGTGGCGCCGCGCAGGGCGCCACGTCGCGCCAGCTCGCGCGCGCACACGGCCATGACGGCGTCGCCGTCGATCACCTGGCCGACCTCGTCGACCACGATGAGCCGATCGGCGTCACCATCGAGGGCGATGCCCACATCGGCCTTGTGCGCCAGCACCGCGTCTTGCACGCCCCTCGGGTAGAGCGCGCCCACGCCGTCGTTGATGTTGGTGCCGTTGGGGCTGACGCCCAGCGCGATCACCTCGGCGCCGAGCTCACGCAGCACCTCGGGCGCCGTCCGGTAGGCGGCGCCGTGCGCGCAGTCGACGACGACGCGCACGCCCTCGAGCGTGAGATCCGTGGGGAAGCTGCCCTTGAGGTCGACGATGTAGCGCCCGCGGGCGTCGTCGATGCGGGTGGCCCGGCCCACCGCGTCGCCGTGCACGCCGCCGCTGCCGAGCTGGTCGGCCAGCATGAGACGCTCGATGGCGGCCTCCTCGGCGTCGGGCAGCTTGTAGCCGTCGTGCGCGAAGACCTTGATGCCGTTGTCCTCGTAGGGGTTGTGCGACGCCGACACCACGATGCCTGCGTCGGCCCGCATGGAGCGCGTGATGAACGCGATGCCCGGCGTGGGCAGCGGCCCCACCAGCATGACGTCGACGCCGCGAGAGGTGATGCCGGCCGCGATGGCCTGCTCGATCATGTAGCCCGACAGCCGCGTGTCTTTGCCGAGCACGATGCGACCGCGGTGCCCGCCGCGCCCGCCGTGCGGCGCGCGCCCGAGCGCGCCAGAGCGCACGCGCTCGGCAAGCGCGCGCCCGAGCTTGAGCGCCACGTCGACGGTCATGGGGTGCTCGTTGGCGCGGCCCCGGATGCCGTCGGTACCGAACAGCGTGCGTTGGTTCACGACGTCCCTCCACGCCGCTTCTGATCGTCGAGCAGCGCCCACACCCGCGCCGCGCGCTCGCCGCTCTCGTCGAGCACGAACGACAGCTCCGGGGTCTGTCGCAGGCGGACCTTCTTGCCGACCTCGCGCCGCAGCGCGCCGCGCTCGCGTTGCAGCACCTCGAGGGCGCCGCTCTTGTCGGCGTCGCTACCGATGACGCTCACCCACACCTTGGCGTGCGAAAAGTCGGCCGTGACCTCGACGCGCGCGATGGTGACGAAGCCCGGCACGGGATCGCGCAGCCCGCGGATCAGGCGCTCCGACAGCACCTTGTGGATCTCCTCGGCGACACGCACGGTGCGAATGCTCATCGGTCCCACCTGCCGCCGGCGCGGCGTCCCTCAAACGTGCACGAACTCACGCCGCGCATCGACGATCTCGGCGATCTCCAGGCGATCGACGAAGTCCTCGAGGTGCTGCAGTTGTCCCTCGAGGTAGCGCCGATCGTTGCCCACGGCGGAGAACGCGACCACGGCGCCGCCGGGGTTATCGAGCTCGTCGACCTCCGCGGCTGCCACGTTGAACTCGTTCCGGGCTCTCGAGACCACGCGCTTCACCACGCTTCGCTTGTCCTTCAGCGACTCGGCGTAGAAGGTGAGCGTCAGCTCGAGCACCGCGACGACCATGCGCGATCAGGCCGAGGCGCCCGCCCCTGCCCCGCCGCCGGCGGCCTTGCTGGGCTCGGTGGCCGCGATGGCCTCGCCGAGATCCGCCGCGACCTCCACGAGCTCGAAGCACTCCACGAGGTCGCCCACCTGCACGTCGGGGAACGAGGCGAAGCCGATGCCGCACTCGAAGCCGGCCGCGACCTCCTTGACGTCGTCCTTGAAGCGCTTGAGGCCCGCCAGGCTGCCCTCGTGCACCGCGGCGCCGTTGCGCTTCACGCGCACGCGCTCGGTACGCACGATCTTTCCGTCGGTGACATAGCTGCCCGCGATGGTGCCAAGCTTGGGCGCCGTGAACAGCTGCCGCACCTCGGCGCGCCCGAGGTACTTCTCCTCGATCTTGGGCGCCAACAGGCGGCTCATGGCCTTGCGCACGTCGTCGATCACCTCGTAGATGATCGAGAACGTGCGGATCTCGACGTGCTCGTGCGACGCATGCGCGGCCGCCTTGGCGTCGGGCTTCGAGTTGAAGCCGACGACCATGGCGCGCGACGCAATGGCCTGGTTGACGTCGCTCTCGGTGATGGTGCCAACACCCTTCAAGATGACGTTGACCTTGACCTTCTGCGTGGTCAGGCGCTCGAGCGCTTGGCTGACCGCCTCCACCGAGCCGCCCACGTCGGCCTTGACGATGACGCGGAGCTCGAGCTGCTGCTCGTCGCCGGCCTTTTTTCCGATGAAGTCGAGCAGGTTCGACATGGGCGAGTTCTGGCGGCGCAGCGCCTCTTCACGCGCCTTCTGCTGGCGATGCTCGGCCACCGTGCGCGCCGTCTTCTCGTCGGCCACGGCGTTGAGCTTGTCGCCGGCGTCTGGAACGCCGGCCAGGCCGAGCACCTGCACCGGCGTCGACGGCCCGGCCTCGGTGAGCGCCTTGCCGTACGAGTCCGTCATGGCGCGCACCTTGCCTGCTTGCTCGCCGGCCACGATGTAGTCGCCCAGGTGCAGGGTGCCCGTCTGCACCAGGATGGTGGCGACGGGGCCGCGGCCCTTGTCGAGCTCGGCCTCGATGATGGTGCCCTCGGCACGCTTGTCGGGGTTGGCGCGCAGCTCGGCCACCTCGGCCTGCAGCACGATGGACTCGAGCAGCTTGTCGATGCCCGTGCCCTTGCGCGCGCTCACCGGGATCATCATCGTGTCGCCGCCCCACTCCTCGGCGACGAGGCCGTGGTCGGTGAGCTGCTGCATGACGCGCTCGGGCTTGGCCTCGGGCTTGTCGATCTTGTTGATGGCGACGATGATCGGCACCTTGGCCTGCTTGGCGTGGGCGATGGCCTCGGCGGTCTGAGGCATCACGCCGTCGTCGGCGGCCACCACCAGGATGACGAAGTCGGTCACCTGGGCGCCCCGGGCGCGCATGGCCGTGAAGGCGGCGTGGCCCGGGGTGTCGAGGAAGGTGACCTTGCCGCGCGGCGTGTCGACCGAGTAGGCGCCGATGTGCTGCGTGATGCCGCCAGCCTCGCCGGCCGCCACGTTGGAGCTGCGAATGGCGTCGAGCAGGCTGGTCTTGCCGTGGTCGACGTGACCCATGACGGTGACGACGGGTGGCCGCGCCTGGGCGTCGGGCGACTCCTCGGTGGTCTCGGCGATCAGGTCGGTCTCGGCGAAGGCGACGTTCTTCACCTCGAAGCCGAACTCGTTGGCCACGATGGAGGCAGTGTCGAAGTCGATGGTCTGGTTGACCGTGACCATCATGCCCATGGAGAACAGCTTCTGGATCACCTGGCCGCTCTTGATGGCCATCTGGTGTGCCAGGTCGGCGACGGAGATCAGTCCGTCCATCTCGACGACGCGCTTGTGGGCCGCCGCCTGCGTGATCTCGGGGCCCTTGCCCTTCTTGCCGGTCTTCTTCTTCTTGCCGGGGTTGAGCCACAGATCGCGGCCGCCGCGATCACCGCCCGCGCGACGATCGCGATCGTCGCCGCGGCCGTCGCGCCGCCCGCCCGGGCCGGGCGCGCCGCCGGGGCCCGGCGGACGCCCAGGGCCGCCCGACGAGACGTCGACCATGGTAGGGGCGCCGCCGAAGCGGTCGTTCATCACGCGGATCTCGCGGATGGGGCGCCCCGCGCCGGGGCGCATGCCGGGACGCTTCACCTGGAAGGTGCGGTTCTCGGCGGCGAGGCGCGCCTTGATGGCCTCGGCGTCGATGACGCGCACGACGTTCTGGGGACCGGGCGCGGCCGACGGCTCTGCGGTCGCGGTCGCAGTCGCCGCCGCCGCCGTCGCGGCAACCGGTGTCGCGGGCACCGCAGCCGCGGCCTGCGGCTCGGGCACCGCTTGCGGG
>CAZONM010000392.1:0-5396 GCA_964580865.1 uncultured Myxococcales bacterium
AAGGCGCCCGTGAGCGCGTCGAGCTTCTCGAGCGTGTCGGGGGCCACCTTGCTCGCGCCGCGGCGCGCGCGGCGGCGCTCCTCTTTGACGGCGCGCTCGACGTCGTCGGCCAGCTCGAGCGCCTCGCGCGCGCGGCGGCGCGGCAGGCGCGTGGCCTTGGGCAGGATGACGTCGTCGAGCCAGGGCCCGAGGTTGGTGGCGCCCACGTACAGCGCCGCCAGCGCCACGAGCAGCCCAAGCACCACGTTGCTGCCGGTGCCGCCGGGCACGAAGACGCGGCCCCACGCTTGGTAGACCACCACCAGCATCAGCACGAGCGCGACGCCGTGGCCGGGTGTCAGGTGGCGTTTGAGCTTCTCCATCATTCCACCCTTCGATCGAACCGTCGGTCCACGGTTGGCCCGCGCGTCAGTCGACCTTGAGCACCGCGAGGAAGGCCTCTTGCGGGATGTCGACGGTGCCGACCTGGCGCATGCGCTTCTTGCCCTCTTTCTGCTTCTCGAGGAGCTTGCGCTTGCGCGTGATGTCGCCGCCGTAGCACTTGGCCGTCACGTCCTTGCGCAGCGCCGAGAGCGTCTCGCGGGCGATGATCTTGCCGCCGATGGCCGCCTGGATGGCCACCTGGTACTGCTGCTTCGGGATGAGCTCCTTCATCTTCTCGCACAGCACTCGGCCGCGCTGCGCGGCGCGGTCCTTGTGGACGATGATCGAGAGGGCGTCGACAGGGTCGCCGTTCACCAGCACGTCGACCTTGACGAGCCGGTCCTCGCGGTAGCCCGCGAGCTCGTAGTCGAAGCTGGCGTAGCCGCGCGTCACCGTCTTCAGCTTGTCGAAGAAGTCGAACACCACCTCGGCCAACGGCAGCTCGTACTTCACCACCACGCGGCTCGTGGTGATGTAGTGCAGGCCCTTCTGCGTGCCGCGCCGCTCCTCACAGAGCTTGATGACGCCGCCCACGTGCTCCGAGGGCGTGTGGATGCTGGCCTCGATGACCGGCTCCTCGATGCGCTCCACGCGCTGCATGTCTGGCAGCTTGGCGGGGTTGTCCACGAGGATCTTGCTGCCATCGTTCAGGTACACCTCGTACACCACGGTGGGGGCCGTGGTGATGAGGCTCAGGTTGAACTCGCGCTCCAGGCGCTCTTGCACCACGTCCATGTGCAGGAGGCCGAGGAAGCCGCAGCGAAAGCCGAAGCCCAGCGCCTGCGAGGTCTCGGGCTCGAAGTGGATGGCGGCGTCGTTGAGTTGCAGCTTCGCGAGGCTCTCCTTGAGGTCCTCGTAGTCCGCGGCGTCGATGGGGAAGATGCCGGCGTACACCACCGGCTGCACGTCCTTGAAGCCGGGCAGCGGCTCGGCCACGGGGCGCTCGGTCTCGGTGACGGTGTCGCCTACCTTGGCGTCGTGCACGTCCTTGATGTTGGCGATGATGAAGCCGGTCTCGCCGGCGGCGAGCTGCGGCAGCTTCTTCGGGTGGGGCGTGAACGCGCCCACCTCCTGCACCTCGAAGTCCTTGCCATTGTGCATCATGCGGATCTTGGTGCCCGGTTTGGCCGTGCCCTGCATGACGCGCACCAGGCAGATGACGCCGCGATACGCGTCGAACCACGAGTCGAAGATGAGGGCCGCGAGCGGCGCGTCGTCGTCACCCTCGGGGGGTGGGATTCGCTGCACCACCGCCTCGAGCACCTCCTCGATACCGATGCCCGCCTTGGCGGAGGCGAAGATGGCACCCGAGGCGTCGAGGCCGATGACGTCCTCGATCTCCTTCTTGACCCGCTCGGGATCGGCCGAGGGCAGATCGATCTTGTTGAGCACCGGCACGATGGCCAGGTCGCCGTCGAGCGCCAGGTACACGTTGGCCAGCGTCTGCGCCTCCACGCCCTGCGACGCGTCGACTACGAGGAGCGCCCCCTCGCACGCGGCCAATGAGCGGCTCACCTCGTAGTTGAAGTCGACGTGTCCGGGCGTGTCGATGAGGTTGAGGATGTAGGTCGTGCCGTTCTTGGCCTTGTACTCGAGGCGCACGGCCTGCGCCTTGATGGTGATGCCGCGCTCGCGCTCGAGGTCCATCTTGTCGAGGAACTGCGACTGCATCTCGCGCGCGGTGATGGCGCCGGTGACCTCGAGGATGCGGTCCGCCAGCGTCGACTTCCCGTGGTCGATGTGCGCGATGATCGAGAAGTTGCGCAACAACGGGTTCGCCATCGGCTCCTCAGCGCTTCCCCTGCTCGAACCAGCGATAGGTGCGGGCGAGTCCGTCCGCCACTGCCACCTGCGGCCGCCACCCCGTGCTGCGACCGTAGGCAGCGGGATCGATCACGCTGCGCTTCTGCTCCCCGGCGCGCGCCTCGGCGTGCACCACGGGGATCGACCGCCCCGACACCTCGATGAGCCGGCGCGCGAGCGTGAGCACGTCCGTCTCCACGGCAGTGCCGACGTTGAAGCCGCCCTGCGGGCGCTGCTCGATGGCGCGCGCGTTGGCCTCGACCACGTCGTCGACATAGACGTAGTCGCGCGTCTGCGTGCCGTCGCCGAAGATCGTGAGCGGTTTGCCCTCGAGGATGCGGCCGCAGAAGATGGCGACGACGCCGGCCTCGCCGTGCGGGCTCTGGCGCGGGCCATAGACGTTGCCGTAGCGCAGCGCCGTGAAGCCGATGCCGTACATCCGCTGGTACCACGCGAGGTACTGCTCGCTCACGGCCTTGGCGAGGCCGTAGGGGCTCTCGGGCCGCACCGGGTGTTCCTCGGGCGCGGGGAACACGTCCTGCTCGCCGTACATCGCGCCGCCCGACGACGCAAACACCACGTGCGCCAGCGCGCCCGCCTGGCGCGCGGCCTCGAGCACGCGCAAGAGGCCGACCAGGTTGACGTCGGCGTCGAGCGCCGGGTCGGCCACGCTCTTGCGCACGTCCATCTGCGCGGCGAGGTGGCAGATGAGCTCGGGCGCGAACGCACGCACGGCAGCCGAGGCCGCCGGCGCGCGGATGTCGGCGACCTCGAGGTGCGCGCCGCGCGCGAGCGCGGCGGTCAGGTTCTCCCGCCGTCCGCCCGACAGGTCGTCGAGCGCCACCACTTGGTGGCCCAACGCCAGCGCACGATCGACGACGTGGGAGCCGATGAAGCCGGCGCCACCGGTGACCAAGACACGCATGATGGGACGGCTGCTCCTCGCCATCCCTGTACGGCTTGACGCCGGCGCCGGCAAGCCCGACTCTCCGGTCCATGACTCAGGCCATGACTTCGGGCAGTGCCGTGCGGGGCTTCGCGCTCCTGTTCGTCACCTCGGTGGCTGGGCTCGCCGCGTGCGCGTCCGACCAAGCCGCCACACGACCGTCGACCCCTGGGGTGGTGGCCGAGCCGAGCGCCAAGCCCGGCGCCGTGCGCATCGCCGAGGACGCGTTCGACCCCGGCTGCTGCCAGCGCCGCGACCTCGACCTCAACGGCGACGGCAAGGCCGACGCCTACCAGTTCACGCGCATCATCAGCGAGCAGCCGGTGGTGGTGCGCAAAGAGGTCGACATCAACTTCGACGGCAAGATCGATCTCGTCCGCGACCTGTCCGACACCGGCGAGCTCGTCGACGAGCGCCTCGACAACGACTTCGATGGCCGCGTGGACCTCGTGGTGTTCTTCGAGAAGGGCGTCATCGTCCGCAAGGAGTACGACACCAACTTCGACGCCAAGGTCGACCTGTGGCGCTTCTTCGACAAGGGCTCCATGCTCCGCGAGGAGGCCGACCTCGACTACGACGGGCGCGTGGACTACTGGGAGTACTTCGAGGGCGGCAAGCTCGACCGCGTGGGCATCGACCGAAACGGCGACGGCACCGTCGACGAGTGGCTCAACTCCGCGGAGAGCTGACGACCGCCCGGCGCCGCGCGGCGCCGACCATGAGCGCGAGCACCACGAGCGGCGCGGCCCCGACCGGGCTCGCGCCCGACGACGCGCACAGGCTGCCATCGCCCGGGAAGTCGGTCTCGTTGCCGGGGTTGCTGATGGCGCCGCCGGGATTGGCGTCGCCCGTCACCCAGGCACAGTCGGCGTCGCCGAGCTCCTCGCCGTTCGAGTACCCGTCGCCGTCGCTGTCGACGTCGCACACGTCGCTCCACACGGGCTCGCCCGCGTAGCCGTCGTTTTGGTCATCGGGGTTGGCGTCGGGGTTGGCGCCGCCGGCCTCGAGCACGTCGACGCCGAAGACGTTCCATCCCTCGCCGCCGTTGGGCGCGGCGTGGCACGCGATGCAACCCACGGCGGCGCCGTTCGGGATGGTGGCGACGAACTCCTGGTTCGCCAGGGTCGCTTCGGCGGCCAGGGCCGCGGAGGCGCACAGAAGGACACGCGCGATCACTTGGCACCTCCGGCGGGCGGCGGCGGCGATGGTGGCGGCGATGGTGGCGGCGATGGTGGCGGAGGCGGTGGTGGTTTCAGCGGCGCGCCGATGCCCGCCGCGCCCCCGCCCGCCATGCGCTGCTCGAGCTCGGTGAGCGGGTCGGTGACCAAGGCGAACCCCTTGGGGACGTCGAACGTGCCCGCCGGGATGGCCATCTCGCGGAAGGTCAGGAGCGTCTCCGACGTCGTCACCAAGCCATTGGGCGTCTGCACCGTGGTGACGTTCTGCACCGGGTAGCCGGGGAGCGCGCCCCACTGGTGGAACAGGTTCTCGTACGCGGCGCCCTTGGGATCGGCGAGCGACACGCGCATCTGCGACACCACCTGCGAGAGCGGCAGCGTGACGTCGGTGGAGACCCAGATGGACGTGGCCACGCCCGGCGGCAGCGGGGCCGTGATCTTGACCTCCTGGGCATGCCAGCGGTCGTTGATGAGCGCCTTCTTGCCCGTGGCGGCGAACATCGACTCGGGCACGATGGGGTTGCCGTCGAGGCCGAGCTGCACGCCCATCACGATCAACGACGCCATGGCCAACCGCTGGTAGCGGTCGGTCGCGAGCTTCCAGTAGGTCTTGCGCGCCTCGTTGACCCCAAACACCGTCTTCTTGTCGAGGTCGATGATGACCACCTCACCGCGCAGCGGGCTCTCGCGCTTGAAGCGCCGTCCGTCTTGCCACGAGTGCAGGACCTGCTTGATCGACTTCGAGAGGTCGGCCGGGTTCGGCAACACCGCCTCGTGCTCGAGGTAGGTGCCGGCGAGCGCGGGCGCGGCGCCACCGAAGACTGTGCCGGCGACGAGCGCCGCGCCGACCGCGAGCGCGCAAGACTGGTTGAAGGGGCGCATGGCGACGGCTTAGCCGCCGCCACGTCGTCAAGCAAGCCGGGGGCCGGACGTCGTCAGGCGCCGAGCATGAACCACGTGATCCCGCCCGCCGCCATGCCGAGGCCGGCCGCGGCGGCGTACAGGGGCGCGAGCCAGCTCGCGCGCGCGCGCGGCGCCTCGCGCCC
>CAZONM010000393.1:0-5372 GCA_964580865.1 uncultured Myxococcales bacterium
CTCCTCGACCGCGATGCGCACCACCGGCGCCCGCGCCGGTCGCGGCGCCGCGGCCGCGGCCTGCGCGTGGGCGCGGACGCGCTGCGACGACGAGGGGGCACAGTCGTCCGTGGCGTCGGCGAGGTCGGCGGCGGCCACCGTGACCGCGTCCTCCAGCCACGCGGCCCACGGGGGCGCGGCGGCACACAGGAGGAGCAGCAGCGAGACCATCCCCGGGTTGTCGTCACTCGGGGGGCGGCCGTCAAGGCGCCCCGTGGATCTTCGGGGCCTTGACGCCGGCCCGCGAGCCACCAGACTGCGCGCCATGCGCACGCCCCTGCTCCCTCTGGCCTTGGCCGTCCTCGCCACCGGCTGCCCCAATTTCCCGAGCGAGATGTGCGGCGTCTCCACCGCCGCGCCCGACGTCGCGGACGGCGCAGGGGCGGCCACCCGCTCCGACGACGCGGACTTCAGCGGGCAAGACGCGTCGTGGGCGCCGGGCTCGAGCGCCAGCGTGACCGTCGGGCTCCTCGACATGATCATCGCCAAGGACCAAACGGGCACCGACACCGAGGACCTCATCGCCGACGGCGCGTTCCCCATCTGCGTCACGCTGGGGGAGCGCAGCGAGTCGAGCGGCAGCGCGCTCTTGAACGGCGGCAGCTTCGTGTCCAACGCTGGCCACACGGGCGCCGTGGTGCTGATCGCCGAGGAGGGCGGCTTCTTGGCCGGTCGGTTCGAGGTGGACCTCGTCGACAGCTCGGGCGCCAACCTCAGCTTCACCGACGGGCAGTTCAAGGCGCGGCGGCGCTGAGGTAGGAGCGGGCGCGGCGGCGGAAACGGGCACGTTCGGGAGAGCTATGCGCATTCATCTGATCGGCGTCGCCGGCACCGGCATGGGCGCCTTCGCCGGGCTCTTGAAGCAGGCGGGCTACGACGTGGGCGGCTCCGACGAGAACGTCTATCCGCCCATGAGCGACAAGCTCGCCGAGTGGGGCATCGCGGTGAGAACGCCGTACGCCGCCGCCAACCTCGAGCCCGCGCCCGATCTGGTGGTCGTGGGCAACGTGGTGAAGAAGGACAACCCCGAGGCCGTGGCCATGCGCGAGCGCAACCTCGAGCACGCCTCGTTCCCCGAGACGCTCGGCCGCTTGTTCCTCGCCGACCGCCACAGCGTGGTGGTGGCGGGCACACACGGCAAGACCACCACGTCGACGCTGATCGCGCACGTGCTGCTGAAGACCAAGCGCGACCCGGGCTTCCTGGTGGGCGGCATCCCGCTGTCGCCCGACGGCGGCGGCAGCGAGTCGTTCCGCCTGGGCGCGCCGGGCGCGCGCTCGCCCTTCGTGGTGGAGGGCGACGAGTACGACACGGCGTACTTCGACAAGGGCCCAAAGTTCCTGCACTACCGGCCGCGCACGCTGTTGTGCACGTCGCTCGAGTACGACCACGCCGATATCTACCCGAGCGTCGACGCCATCATCGCGCGCTTCGCCGAGCTCCTGAGCCTGGTGCCCGCCGACGGCCACATCGTGCTGTGCGCCGAGGAGCGCAACCTGATGAAGGCGCGCGCGCAGGCGTCGGTGAAGGCGCGCGTCACCACCTACGGCGCGGGCGGCTCGTACGACGCCCACGACGTCGTCGAGGACGAGCGCGGCCTGCGCTTCGTGGTGAGCTTCGGCGCGCACACCACGGGCGTGGTGTCGGCCATGGGCGGCGACGAGGGCGAGGTGTTCGTGCCGCTCTCGGGGCGGCACAACCTCTTGAACGCGCTCGGCGCCTACGCCGTGCTCGCCGGCCTCGGGCTCACGCACGACGAGATCGCGCTCGGCTTCGAGAGCTTCCCCGGCGTCAAGCGGCGCATGGAGGTGCGCGGCGAGGCCGACGGCTGCATCGTCGTCGACGACTTCGCGCACCACCCCACCGCCGTGCGCACCACGCTCGAGGGCGCCAGGCAGCGTTACGCGGGGCGCCCCCTGTGGGCGCTGTTCGAGCCGCGCTCGGCCACCAGCTGCCGCAAGATCTTCCAAGACGACTACGCGCGCGCCTTCGACGCGGCCGACCGCGTGCTGTTGGCGCCGCCCGGGCGCCAGCTCGATCCGAGCGTGGCGCTCGACGTGCCGAAGCTGGCCGCCGACGTGGGCGTGCGCGGCCGCCCGGCCACGGCGTGCGCGTCGCTCGACGAGCTGCTACGCCACGTGGTCAAGGAGGCGCCGCGTGGCGCGGTGCTCTTGTGCATGTCCAACGGCGGCTTCGGCGGCATCCACGACAAGCTCATCGGGGCGCTCGCCGAGCGCGCGCGGAGCCGCGCGTGATCGCGCTGTCGCGCCGCGCGTTCTTGGTGGGGGGTGCCGGGGCCCTGGCGTCGTGCGCCACGCCGCCCGAGCCCGCGCCGCCCGCGCCCACCAACGTGCACCCCTTGGCGGGCCTGGTGGATTTCGCGGGCTCCCCGGTGCCCGTGCCGCCCATCCTTGGCGAGGTCACGCTCATCGATTTTTGGGCGTCGTGGTGCATGCCGTGCCGCCAGGCGTTCCCGCACCTCGATCAGCTCTTTCGCACCTACCAAGGCGACGGCCTCGTGGTCCTCGGCGTGTCGGTCGACGACGATCCGAAGGCGGCGCGCCGCTTCTGGGCGTCCATGCGGCCGCGCTTCAGGGTGGCGTGGGATCAGAGCGGCGCCGTGCGCACGCGCTTCTCGGTGCAGAGCCTGCCCACCACCATGCTCTTCGACGCCGAAGGCATGATCGTGCAACGCAACGAGGGGTTCGACCCCTCAGACCACCGCATCCTCGAGGAGCACGTGCACCGCCTGCTGCGGTGAGCAGGGTGCTGTCTGCGACGCCGCTCGCGCTGCCGGCGCGCGGGGAGCACCAAGCTACTCGACGCTGGCGCGGGCGCGCTCCTCCCACTCCGCGTGGGTCACCTGCTCCCACGGCCAGCCGATCTGCATGCGCAGCCGCGCCGAGCACAGGGTGCAGCGCGCGTACGACGTGGCGCCGTGCGCGCGGGTGCCGTCGTCGTTTCGGCCCGTCCACGTCACCAGCCGCACGACCTCGATGCCCGGCTCGCCGCAGCGCGGGCACGGCTCCTTCGACGACGCGATGGCGCCGTGCGTCCCCGTGTCTTGCAGGTCGCCGGCCGCGATGCGCGCCACCAGCGCCTCTTGCTCGGGCTGCGACAGGGCGTGAAACAACGCCACGTGGCGTAGCAGGTCCACGCGCGCGAACAGGCGATCGGCCTCGTGGGCGCTCACGCCGAGCTCGCGGCAGCGGCGGCGCCGACGGCGCACGGCGAAGCGCCGCGCGAGCTCGAGCGCACCGATGGGCGAGAACACCACCACCGCGAGCCCCACGGCGGGCCCACCGAGCAGGAACGCGCTGACCACGGCGCCGAGCACCAGCCCGAGCCCGAGCCCGGCGTCGCGCACGAGCTCGTCGCGCGCGTTGGCGAGCAGCTCGCGGGCCACGGCCTCGTCGATGCCGCGGGCCCGCGACGACGCCGCGAAGGTCGCCGGGGTCCTGGCAAGGGAGAGCACGTCGTCGGTCATGGCGAGCCACCTCTATGGTAGCGGGCCGGAGGCGCCGCGCTCGCGGTGACGACGACGAACGGCCACGTCATCGATCCGACGCGACATGTAGGCCGCCCACCTTCACTGAGCGGCGGCGACGAGGCCGGCGGCACCGTCGTCGTCACACCGCCTTGCGCTCGCTCGACGCTGCGCCATGCTGGCCGCCATGCGCGCCCTGCCGACCGTTTGCGCGGCCCTGCTGGCTGCGGCCTGCACGCCGCCGGCACCACCCCCGCCCGTGGGCATGGACAGCGCCGTCGTCGTCGACGAGCGCGGCCTCACCACCGCGCTGGTGTGCCCCGGCGCCGCCGGCTGCGTCGACGCCGACGGCCCGCTCCTGGTGGGCGCCGCCGCCCGCGCCATCACGCCGCCAGTGGGCGAGGGCGAGCCGCCGGTGTGGATGGCGGGCTTCGACATCGGGCGCCAGGCCACCGGCGTGCACGACGATCAGTGGGCGCGCGCGCTGGTCATCGAGCGCGGCGACACCGCGGTAGGCCTGGTGGTGCTCGACCTCGTCGGCCTGTTCCACGACGAAGTGCAGCGCCTGCGCGTGGCGGCGCGCGACGCCGGCCTCGAGCTCGACACCGTGGTGGTCATCACCACCCACGTGCACGAGGCCAAGGACACCATGGGCATGTGGGGCTCGAGCGTCGGCGACAGCGGCATCGATCCGCCCTACATGCAGCGCGTGGTGGACGAGTCGGTGGCCGCGCTCGCCGACGCGCGCGCGTCGCTCGTGGAGGTGTCCGTGCGCGTGGGCGTGGGCGACGCGTCGCCGTGGGTGCGCGACAGCCGCCAGCCCATCGTCCTCGACCCCACGGTCACCACGCTCGACTTCGTCGACGCCGCGGGCGCGTCACGCGCCACGCTGGTGGTGTGGGGCAATCACCCCGAGGCGCTCGGCTCCGACAACACCCTGCTCACGAGCGACTACCCGCACTACCTGCGCGCGACGGTGGAGGAGCGCCTGCCGGGCACCGTGGCCATCTTCGCACCCGGGCTGCTCGGGGGGCTCACCACCACCATCGGTCTGAACGTGTGTCCCGACGACGGCGGCGTCGAGACGTGTCCCCAGGGCACCTTCGAGCGCGCCGAGCGCATCGGGCGCGAGGTGGGCCAGATCGCGGTGGAGTCGCTGGTGGACGCACCGCTCGTCGACGCGGCGCTCGCGTTTCGCCGCTTGGGCACGTTCCTCACGCCCACCACCACGCCGCTGGCGCTGGCCTTCCAGCTCGGCATGATCCGCCGCGCCGTCTGGGACGACGACGGCACGCGCATCCCCGACGATCAAGTGGAGTACCTGTCCATCGACGACGTCATCGCGGGCAAGATCCGCGTCGGCACGGAGGTGGCGACGCTCTCCGTGGGCGACGTCGAGCTGACCGCCATCCCCGGCGAGCTGTACAGCGAGCTGTGGCTCGCGAACGACGACGGCAGCTCGAAGGTCGAGCGCCCCGCCGGCGGCGACCTGCCGGACGCGCCGCCCGAGCCGGCGCTGTCGGGGCTGGTGCGCGCGGCGCCCGTGCGCGTGGTGCTCAACAACGCCAGCGACGCGCTCGGCTACGTCATCCCCGCGCCGCAGTGGGACGTCGACGAGCCCTTCGCCTACGACCCCGATGGCCAGTACGGCGAGCAGAACTCGCTCGGGCCCGGCACCGCGCCCGCCATCGTCGACGCGCTGCGCGCGCTCGCCGCGCTGCGGGCGAAGTGAGGGAGCGCCGCGCATGAAACGCCCCGCCGTCGGCCTGCTATTGCTCGTGGGCCTTGCGCTCGCGCCCGCCGCCGCGCGCGCCACCGGCGCCGACGCGCCCGACCCGGAGATCGC
>CAZONM010000394.1:0-5352 GCA_964580865.1 uncultured Myxococcales bacterium
CGCGGCGGTGAGCGCAGCGCGCGAGCGGCGCCTGGCGCGGGTTGCGGGCGCCTCGGCGCTGTCGCAGGCGGCCGAGCGCCACGGCCTGCTCGTGCTGTGCGCCCCGCCCCTGTCGGGTGACCACGCGCTCCTCGACGCGCTCTGCGGCGCGGGCGCGCCGCTCGGCGAGACCCACGTTGCCCTCGAGCCCGCAGCCGACAAGGAGCAGTGGCACGCCGCGCCCCTCACCCACGCCACGGCCGCCCTCTTGGCGCACCTCGGTCACCGCGTCGACGTCGTCGTGGGGCGCGTCGACGATCCGACCGGCGCGTTGCGCGACGCCCCCGCGATCGTGGCGCCGGATCTCGCGGTGCCGGTGCCGCGAGTGGACGCGCGGTCGCTTCCTCAACCTTCGAAGCGTAAGAAGCACGCGCTCGCGCTGCTGGTGACCCACGACGCCATCCAGCACGCGTTGCGCGTCGCGGAGTCCGACGTCTGGCTCGCGGCGTTTCTGGTGGTTCGGCTGGTGCTCGCCGGCGCCGGCGACGCCGACGCCGACGCGCTCGCCGACCACGCGTGGCACCGCCGCGGCGGAGGCGCGCCGTGACGGACGCTCCGGTGGCCACGGGCACCATCACCCTCGACCGTGAGAAGGCGAAGGACAAGCTGCGCCGATTCCAGCTCGCCGACCCGTGCGCGTGGCTGCTCGAGCTCGTGCGCGCCGCGGTAGCCCAGGGCGCCACGTGGGTCGACGTGCAGACTGACGCCGACGACGTCCGCGTGTCGTTCGACGGCCGAGCCTTCACCGCGGACGATGTGAAGGAGCTCTATGAAGCGCTCTTGGCGCGCGGTGCGCCTGCCGGGCGCCAGCACCTCGCGGTGGCGCTCAACGGCGCCCTGGCGCTCGGTCCCCGCTTCGTGCTGCTGACGAGTCGCGACCGCCACGGCGCCGTGTCGCTGCGCGCCGCACCCGACAAGCCCGACGTCCTCGACCGCGACCTCGACGACTCCGGGCTGCATCAGACCACCGTGTGGTTGCGGCACGCCTTCCGCATCGGCGCCTTTCTCGAGTTCTTCCGCGCGCGCCTGGGGACGCAGCGCGAGATCACTGCGCTGCGTCGTGGGTGTCGTTACGCGCAGCTCCCCATCACCGTCAACGGCGACGTGATCACGGCGCCGTTGCCGACCCAGCGCGGGCGCGCCGTCACCGTCCGTGGCGCGCCAGGCGCGCGCGTGCTCGTCGACGCCGAGGAGCACCCTGCCCACGGTGTGGCGGTGTTCACCTATCGCGGCGTGGTCCTGGAAGAGGTGCCCATGCCTCTGCTGCCACGCACGATCGTGGCGGTGCTGCCCTCCGACCACCTGACGCGCGATGCCAGCCTAGGCGCGTTCGTGCGTGATGATGCCTGGCATGTGCTCGTCGACGCTGCGCTCGTCACGGCGCTCACCCTCAGCGAGGACGTTGAGGGCGTGCTGTTGCGCGACGCAGCCGCCGCGCTCGGCCCGAGCGTGCTCGGGACCGGCGACGCGCAGCAGCTCGAGCGGCTCCCCAAGCTGCGCGCCGCCCTCGCCAAGCCGACGCGCGCCCTGTGCCGTCAGGCCGTGCTCACCGCCGTGAACGGCGCGCAGGTGACCATCACCGACCTGCTGTGCGTCCTGCGCGCCGGCCGACCCGTGCTCATGTCGGCGCGACGCTCCACGGTGCCGCGGCGCGGTGACCCCATCATCCACGTCGACGACGGTGCGGCCCGGGCGCGCCTGGAGCACTTCGTGGGCCTGCGGCATGCGTCGGGCGACGACGCGCTCGACGACGCCGAGCGGCGCCACCACGGCCACCGGCGCCTTTTGGAGCGCACGGCGGCGCTGGCGCTGTTCCCGGGCGCGATCCTCGGCGTGGAACGCTGGAGCTCGGGAGGCGCGCGCGGCATCACGGGCCTCGACGCCGCCGGCAACCGCCTGCGGCTAGTGCTGCTCACCGACGGCTGCATGGTCGGCGTGCATCAGCTCGACTGCCCGCTGCCGGGACTCTCGCTGGCCATCGAGGCGCCGTTCACCCTCACCGCCGACTGCACCGACGTCGAGCGCGACGGCGTCTTCACCCGCGCGCTGCGCGCCGCGTTCGCCCGGGTGCCCGACGCGCTCGCCAACGCGTGCGCGCGCGCCAACAACGCCGATGCGCTGGCGCGCCGCGCGCTGCCGCTCCTCGCGTGGGCGCTCGACCCCGAGGCGCTGTGGACGAAGCTCGCGGCCGCGGCCGGCTGCCCCATGCTCGACGAGCTGGCGCCGCTGCCACCGCTGGTGCTCGACGGCGGCGCGGTGCACCCCGTGTGCGCCGTACCCTGTCTGCCGCGCGTCGACGCTAGCAGCGCGTCGCTCGACGACGTTCGAGGGCAGACGGTGCCCGTGGTGCCAGCAGACACCGTCACCTTCAGCCGACCCGAGGCCATCCGCAGCGGTGAGGTGCTGCGCGCGGTGCTCGCGCGCGTCGCGCACCTCCAGGTGTGCGACGAACAGGCCAAGCGCGAAGCCAGGCGGGCGCAGCTCCTCGACGGACCTGCCACACTGCGTGCGCCCTACCCACCGGCCGCGCGCTTCTCCATCGGCGACGCCGCTGGCGGCTGGATCGCGTTTGGCGGAGCGCGAGCGGGGATCATCGTCGAGGCCCACATCGAGGGACGCCCGCTGCCGCCGGTGCGCTTCGACGACGCGCCGCTCGGCCACCTGCGCGTCGTCGTGGACGACGCCGTCGTGCTGCCGCTCGCCGACGGCACGCTGGCGGCGGCCGACGCTCGACGCTACGTGCGCGCCGGGCTGGCGGTCGCCGGTGCGCTCCTCGAGACGGCGGCCGGCGCCGCCGGCGCGAGCTCGTCCGGTCGAAAGCTCGCGATAGCGCTCCTGACCGCGCTCGCGCCCACGCCCGCGCTCGCGCGCGCCGCCGAGCTGCTCGATGCGGAGCAGTACCTCGCGCTGCGCGCCCTCTCGCTGGCGGCCGACGCCCTCGACCTCACGCCGCTCGTCGAGCTGGCGCTCGAGGCTGGCGCGCGGCCCACGGTAGCGACCATCCGCGACCTGGCGAAGGCCGCGGGGACCAAGCTGCCGAAGCGCGCGGCCAACGACGGCGAGGCGCGCGCGTTCGTGCTGGCGCCGCTCGGCGGCCTGCGTGGACTTCGCGAGATGGATCGGCGGCTGTCGCTGCCCGAGCGCGTGGTCCAGCGGCTGCCGGCGCTCGGCGCGTTGGAGCTGCGCACGCTCACCGGCACCGTCGCCCTGCGCGCCCTCGTCGACCGATCCGCGCCCCTGGCGTTCGTCCCCGCGGGCTGGCGCGTTCCCGACGGCGCCGACCCGACCGAGCCCGTGCTCGTGCTCACCTCCGACGAGGAGGCCGCGCTGCGCGCGTTGCTCGGGCCGTCGTCGCTGGTGGACGCGGTGCCCGTCCTCCGCGAGCGCGCGGCCATGCATGCTCACCGCGCGAAGCCCGTGGAGGACCCACGCCTCGAGCCCGGGCTCCACGTCGGTATCGCCGGCTTCGACCATGACGGCGCACGCGGCGAGCTCGGGCTCGTGCCTCCCATGGGCACGCAGCCGTCGGCGCACGTGCGGCTGCTGACCGGCGGCCGCTTCGTGCGGCGCCTCGACGTCAGCGCGAGCGCGCCATGCTCGTTCGCAGCGGTCATCGACGATCCCGCGCTCCCTGTCTCGCTCGCGTCCGCGGGCGCCAACGAGCGCGCGGCGCAGCTCGCCGCGCGCTGCGTGGCCTTGGCCGAGCGCACGCTCGACCAGCTCGTCGCCGCGCTGCCGCAAGAGCGCCCCGATGCGCGCGTGCGCGCGTGCTTGCTCGAGCGGCTCGCGCGCCACGACGCGCACCCCATCGAGCTCGAGCGCCTCGGTAGACTGTCGCAGGCGCCGCTCGCCGACACGATCGACGGACGATGGGCCTCGTTCGACCGCGCGCTCGCCGAGGTGCAACAACACGGGAGTGTGGCGGTCGTGGCGAACGCTCCCAAGGGCACACCGCCGCGTGAGCTGGTGCTCGTCGTCGCGCCCACACACCACCGCGAGCTCCTCGCGCGCGCCGGCGCGCCCGTCGAGGACGTGACCGCGCAATGGCAGGCGCAGACCGAGCGCCAGGCCGCCCTCGGCCGGTTCCCGCCCATGCCTGCTGCGCCCGCCGACGCCTTCGCGGCCGGCGAGGCGGCCGTCGCCGGCGTGCACGCGCGGCTCTGGGTCGGCCCCACGACGCGCGGCGAGCTCATCTCCGTGGGTCTCGAGCGCCACTGTGTCGCCATGGTGCCCCTCGAGAGCGTGCTGCCGACGGTGGAGGGGACCGTGACCGGCGACCCGGTCGTCGACCCTGCACTCGGCGTCGTGCATCTGTCGCTCGCCTGGCCCGCCATCGATCTCGCCGTCGCGGCCTTGGCCACCGCCATGGTCGCCAAGGTGCAGGAGCTTGGCGTTCACGACGACGTGCGCCAGTGGTGCCGCCGCCTGGCCATCCGCGTGGCGGGCGCGCCCGACGCGCACGGCGGGCGCCTGGGACCGTTGCTCGCCCGCGTACGCGCGCTGCCGCTCTTCGAGTGCCCCGACGGCGCGTTCCTCTCGCTCGACCAGGTGCTGACCACGCGCCCGTCGGGCTTTGAGCGCGAGCTCGCTGAGGCTGGGCTCGCGCCCGCGCCCGTGGTGCCCGAAGCGCGCCCGACGCCACCGCGCATGCAGCCCACGCCGGAGGAGACGCTGCTGGCGCGCCTGGCGGAGCTGCTGACGCTGTTGGCGCTCGACGACGAGACCCAAGCGCAGCTCGCGTGTTGGCCGCTGACGTTGGTGCGCCGCAAGGGCAAGGCGCTGGTGCGGTTCACGCGCGTTCACTGCGAGATCGACCTCGAGCACGCGCTCGGACGTGCGGCCCTCGACGGCGACGCCGCGGCGCTCGACTTCCTCGCGGCCGTGGTGGTCGGCGCCGCCAACCATCACCTCGACGAGATCGACGAGCGCCACGAGCGGAGCTTCCTCGCGCGGCTGCTGGCGCACGCCGCTACGCGCGCCGCCTGAGGCGCGCGTAGCGCCGTCACACCGTCCGCCACGAGCCGATGGCATACTGCGACCATGACCGACCACCACGACGACGACGGCAGCGACGATGACTTCGACCGCGCGTACCAGGCGGGCCGGGCCGTGCGCCACGCGGCCCTGAGCGCCGGCGAGCACGCGCAGGCCGCGGCCGCGGAGGCAGCCCGCGCCACGCGCGACGCGGCCAGCGCTGCGTCCGCCGAGATCGCCGACGCCGCCCGCGCGCTGGCGGCCAGCGCCGCCAAGGTCGATCTCGATCCGCTCGCCGACCGGGCCAAGGAAGTCGGCGGCGCGGCTGCCGTGGTGGTC
>CAZONM010000395.1:0-5324 GCA_964580865.1 uncultured Myxococcales bacterium
CCCTCGAGGGCGGCGACAAGAGCGCCGCGCGCGCGCGCGTCGCCGAGGCCGTCACGCTCGACGATGTGCGCGCGGCGCTGCCCCACCTTGTCACCTCGACTGACGAGGCGGTGTTCGACGAGGCGCGCGGCGCGCTCGCGGGCGTGCGGCGCACGCGCGTCGGCGACCTCGTGGTCGAGGAGAAGACCGGCCTCGCGGTGGATCCCGCGGCCGCGGCCGACGCGCTGGCCCGCGCGTACGCCGATGACTTCGCGCGGCACTTCCAGCCCGACGACGAGAGCGCGCACACCTTGGCGCGCCTGCGCTTCGCGGCGCGCGCGCTCCCCGAGGAGCCCTGGCCTGCCGTCGACGAGCCCGGCCTCCTGGACCTCCTGCCCGTCCTGTGCGTCGGCAAGCGCACGCTCGACGACGTCAAGAAGGCGAGCTGGAAGGGCGCGCTCCTCGATCGCTTGTCGTGGTCGCAGCGCAAGCTCCTCGACGAGGAGGTGCCGCCGCGCCTCGAGGTCCCCACGGGTAACCACATCACCGTCGACTACCAGCCCGCGCTCGAGGGCGGCGCGCCCGTGCTCGCGGTGCGCCTGCAGGAGCTGTTCGGCCTGACGGAGACCCCGCGCGTGGCCAAGGGCCGCGTGCCCGTGGTGCTGCACCTGCTCAGCCCCGGCTACAAGCCCGTGCAGGTGACGAGCGACCTGGCGAGCTTCTGGCGCAGCGGCTACCTCGACGTGCGCCGCGAGCTGCGCGCCCGCTACCCTAAGCACTCGTGGCCGGAGGATCCGCTGACGGCGCCGCCCACGGCGCGCGCCAAGCCGCGACGGTAGAGGTTCTCTGATGTGCGGGCGCTACGTCCTGTTCTCGAGCGCGGCGGAGATCGCGGAGGCCTTCGACGTGGCCGAGGTCCCCGCCGTGCCGGCGCGCTACAACGTGGCACCCACCACCGAGGTGCCGTGCGTGCGCCTCGACGACGGGCGGCGCCGTGTGGTGCCGATGCGCTGGGGGCTGATCCCGTCGTGGGCCAAGGACCCGTCTATCGGGACGCGCCTCATCAACGCGCGCGTCGAGACGCTGTTCGAGAAGAACGCGTTCAAGAGCAGCCTGCAGAAGCGCCGCTGCTTGGTGCTGACCAACGGCTTCTACGAGTGGGTCGGCCCGCCGCGCGCGCGACGGCCAGTGCTCGTGCGCTTCGACGACGAGCGTGTGTTTGCCTACGCCGGCCTGTGGGCGCGCTGGCAGCCCAAGGACGGCGCGGCGCCCGTGGAGTCGTGCACGATCGTCACCATGGCGCCAAACGCGCTGGCGGCGCGTGTGCACGATCGCATGCCGGTGATCCTCGATCCGCGCTCCGACGGCCCGCGCATCGAGGAGTGGCTCGACGTCACGCGCGCGCCCGACCTCGCTGCACTGCGGGTGCCCCGCGACCTCCCGGGCCTGTGCTTCTTCCCGGTGGACCGCCGCGTGGGCAACGTGAGGAATGACGACCCTGGCTGCGCCGCCCCCACGGGACCGGTCGACACGCTCCCGGCCTGACGGCGGCGGTCACGCTCCCGGTGCGGGTAATCGGCGGTACACTGCGCCACATGAGCGAAGGAAGCTCGACCGGCGCGGTGGTGGAGCGCGTCTGGACCGACGTGGTCGCGTGCGTCACGGAGCACGCGGCCCACCTGCGCGCCATCGACACCGAGGAGCGGGCTGCCTGGGGAACGGTCGGCGAGGGGCTGCTCCCGGGCTGACGGCAGAGGCGCTCGCCGGCGCGGCGCGTTTGGTCGGGTCGGACGTGATCGCGCCGTTCGCCATTCTCGCTGACCGCGACCGCTTCGTCATCGAGCTGCGCGCCACGCTCGCGCAGCTGCGCAACGAGCTCCTCGACGATCACGAGCTCGACCAGGCGCAGGCGCGGCGGCGCGACCTCGAGCGCCAGCTGGGCGAGCTCCGCGTCGTCGTCAAGCAGCAGCGCGCGGAGCCCGGGTTCCTCGAGCGTTGGGAGCAGGTGCGCGCCGGCAAGCGAAAGACCGACGGGGCGTGCCAGAGCTACGACGCCGCGCGCGCAGCGCTCGATGAGGCCGAGGCTGAGTCCCGGCGGCTGGCCGCCGTCTGCGCACAGCACTTCCGCGTGCGCAACCGCGTCGACGAGGTCGCCGAACAGGAGGCGCGCGCCGACGAGGAGTTTCTACGGGAGGCGCGGCGCTCGGTGGTCGACGCACTCCTGCCGCTCGGCGACGACGATCTGTGCGCCCGTGCGATCGGCAGCAGCCAGGTGCGCGCGTGGTTGCGGCGGGTGGTCGGCGTGCGCGCCAAGCGCACCGTGATCATCGAGCTGTTCGATCAGCACGTCCGCGAGCCGGGCGAAGCGCTCGGCCGCCTGCACGGCGCGCTGCGTACCACCGAGGACGCCTACGAACGCGCCATGCTTCCGCAGCGTGCGGCCGTGCTCGTGCCGCGCGTCGCGCTCGGGCTTCAGCGGTACCGCGCCATGGCCGCGTTGGCGGTCGCGTTCGACGACTACGTCTCGGTCGCGGAGCAAAGCTCGTTCCGCGACGCCTTTCTGCGCGCCGCGCCACTCCCCGCCGTCGTTTCGCTCGATCGAGAGATCGCGATGCTCGCGGCGCCAAGCCCGGTGGACGGGCTGTTCGGTGGCGAGCTGACGCTCGACGACGCACCCCTTCCCGAATCGCAGGAAGAGGCGGATGTCTTCACGCGCAGACCGTCGGGCGTGCACTCGCGGCCGAAGACCGCCCGCGACGCCGTCAGCACCGTGCGCGGCGGCACCCGGCTCGGCCGCTACGTGGTCAAGGGCCTGCTCGGCAAGGGCGGCATGGGCGAGGTGTACATCGCGACCCAGGAGGGCGCGGAGGGGTTCGCGAAGGAGGTCGTGCTCAAGCGCATGGCCAGCGACATGCGAGACAACGCCCAGTTCGTCTCGATGTTCATCCGCGAAGCGCGCATCGCCGCGACCCTGAGCCACCCGAACATCGTTCAGATCTTCGACCTCCAGCGCGACGGCGACGAGCTGTTCATCGTCATGGAGCGCCTCGACGGGCTGACATTGCAGAAGGTCAGGCGGCGCGATCCACCGCTGGGGGTCATGCTGCGCATGTTCAGCGACGCGGCGCGCGGCCTGGCGGTCATGCACGGACAGACCGACGCCGACGGACGAACGCTCGGGCTCCTGCATCGCGACATCTCGCCCGACAACCTCTTCGCGACCACCGCGGGCTTCACCAAGATCCTCGACTTCGGCGTCGCTCGCCGCGACGATCTCACGGTCATCACGGCCCGCGATGAGCTCAAGGGGAAGATCCCGTTCATGGCGCCCGAGCAGATCCGCGGGGACGCCATCGATGGGCGCGTGGACCTCTTCTCACTCGGCGCCACGTTCTTCTGGCTCTTCACGGGGCAGCGGCCGTTCGCCGGCCCCACCGAGGTGGCGACGCTGCACGCGGTGCTCCACGCTCCACCGCCCAACCTGGCCGACCTGCGCAGCGACCTGCCACGTCCCGTGATCGAGCTGGTGCACGCGCTCCTGCAGAAGCGCCGGGACGACCGCCCACCCGACGCGCGGCGCGTGCTCTCGGCGCTCGAGCCCCTGGGCCTCGCGTCCCACGACGACGTCGCCGCGTTCATCGCGACGACGCTCGAGAGCGCCGGATAGCGGGGCACCCGGTGTACGGGTCGGCGGAGCCCGGACAGGCCGCCCCGTCGCGCGGCGCGCCCAGCCTGGCAGCCGCGCCAACGACCGAGCGGCAGAACTTTCTTGATCCCGATCCGTTCTAGGCTCCCGGGCCTATGACCTTGCGCTCCCGCACCGTGATCGCGATCGGCGTAGCGATCGTCGCGATCGTCGCGCTCTACTTCGGCAGCACGCGCTGCGTCGGCTTCTGGGTGCGCACCGGCCTCGCGGTCGACCAGTGCCCCGACGGCGACACCCACGTGGGGCTCGACATCGACGCCAGCGGGCTGCGGCGCGGCCAGCGGGCGCTGGTCGCAGCCATGCCCAAGGCGCTCTATGTCACCGAGGGCAGCGTCGAGCTGCGCACGGCCCCCCTCGACGCCTCCGGCGTGCGCTGGTCGCTGTGGCGCGCAGGCTCGGGCGCTCCCGAGGAGGTGAAAGACGCGCTCGTCGTCGACCGCAAGGACGTGCCGCGCCACTGGGGCCACGCGAGCTGGGCGACGCTGCGCGCGGATCTGCCCGACGGCGACTATCTCCTGCGTGCGCACGCGACGACCGCGCTCGGTGACGCCACGCTCGACGCGCCGGTGCCGCTGTACGCGCCCGCGCGCATCCACGTGCTGACGGACCGGCCACTCTATGAACCGGGCAACACCATCAAGATGCGCGCCCTCGTGCTGCGCGCGCGCGACCTGGTGCCGCTCGACGGGCGGCCCGGCCGCTGGTCGGTGCGCGATCCCGCGGGCGTGGTGGTGCTCGAGGAGCGCGCGCCCGCTGGCGACTTCGGCGTCGTCGAGGGCGAGCTGCCGCTCGACGGCGGCGCGCCGCAGGGCACGTGGACGGTGCGCTACGAGAGCGGCGGCGTCG
The DNA here is from genome assembly GCA_964580865.1 of uncultured Myxococcales bacterium. Taxonomy (GTDB): domain Bacteria; phylum Myxococcota; class UBA727; order UBA727; family VGSZ01; genus JACOUT01. The sequence continues at coordinate 4,532 of CAZONM010000395.1, forward strand.
TCGACGAGGTGCCGGTCAGCGTGGAGCCGTTCACGTTGCCGCGGTACACCGTAACCACCGAGCCGCTGCGCTCGTTCTACGGGCGCCGAGACGAACCCCGCATGCGCCTGCACGTGGCCTCGGCCGCCGGCCAGCCCGTGCGCGCGAGTCTCGCCCTCACCTGGCACGTCGACGGTGCCTGGCAGCCGCCGCCCGAGTGGACGCTCGGCCTGCCGGCCGAGGCGCGCACCGACGCCAGCGGCCTGGCAGACCTGACGCTCCCGCGCGTGCCCGCGGACCTGATGGGCAAGGTGACCGTGGGCCTCACGGCCACCGCCACCGACGACACCGGCGACCAGGAGGTCGGTACTGGTACCGTGCTGCTCGCCGAGGACGCCATCGACGTCAGCGCGGTCACCGAGTTCGACGGCGGCCTGGCGGAGGGGCTCAACAACCGCGTCTATCTGCGCGTCACCACCGCCGCCGGCGCGCCGCTCGGCGGCGCCACGCTCACCGTCAAGCGCGCGTGGGACAAGCGCGACAAGGGCGTGGTGGTGGAGGCCGACGAGGACGGCGTGGCCGCGCTCCAGCTCGACCCTGGACCCGCCGTCAACGTGCTGGTGCCGCCCATGCCCGTGCGCACGCCGCCACCGACACCGTCGGTGGAGCGCACGTCGCTCACCGAGGCCCTCGGCGGCGACGAGCCCTCGCTGGCCGACATCACCGCCATTGATCGCTGGAACGCCCTGGTGGCGCCGTGCACGCGCTTCGCCGACGGCGAGACCACTGCCAGGGTGACGGTGCGCGCGGAGCC
>CAZONM010000396.1:0-5292 GCA_964580865.1 uncultured Myxococcales bacterium
CTGGCGACGACCGCGGCGAGGAGCAGGTCGATGACCTGGTCGCGCTCGAGGAAGCCGGGCACCGTGGGCCACAGCGTGGCCACCGGCAGCGGCTGGCGCAGACGGGTCACGAGCGCGGCCGTGGCCTCGGGGCTACCGGCGTCGAGGACGCGCCGGCCCGTGAGCAGCTCCAGGAGGAGCGCGCCGAGCGCGAACAGATCGGCCGCTACGCTCGGTGGGCTTCCGGCGTGGCGCTCGGGCGCGAGCAGCCACGGCGGCGGCGGCGCGGCAGCGAGGCGCGCACCGTCGTGGGCCAGCGCGATGGCGCCGGGCTGCAGGTCGAGCCCCACGGTGCCGCCGGCGTGCAGCGCCGCCATGCGCTCGAGCAGCGCGTCGCCCACCAGCGCCACGGCGGCCGCGGGCAGGCGCCCGAAGGGGGCCACGAGATCGGCGAGGCTGCGCTCGTGATCGCTCACGGCGCGGAGCATACAGTGGCGGTCGTTTGCGGTGAACGAGCGCGCGCTCGCGCCGGCCCACGCTACGGGCCTGCCAGCACGCAGGTGCCCATGCGGTCGAGCGCCCCGCCCGCGCCCTCGCCGACGTCGCAGGTGAGACCGAACGCGCACGCCGCGCTGGTCGCGCATGGCGCGCCCGCCGCGGCCGGCGCTACGCACACCGCGCTCACGCAGCGGAGCTCATCGCCGCACTGCTCGTGGTCGTCGCACGGGTCTCCGATGGCGCCCGCGCGGACGCAGGTGCCGTCGCGGCACCAGGTCCATCGCAGCGTGCCTCTGCAGAACACGGCGGTGTCGTCGCAGCGCTCACCGAGGCCGGCGTAGCGCAGCTCCGCGCACGCGCGATCCTGCTCCGCGCCCACACACGCGCTGCCGTCGGTGAGCGGAGGGCAGGCGCAGCCCTGCCGCGTCGTCTCCTCGTGGGGCGTGGGCTGGAGCGCGGCAGCCAGCGGGCGCATGTCCAGGCAACGGCCCTCGAGGCACCAGTGCCCGGATGGACATTCGGTGGCGCGCGGCGCGCACGGCTCGCCCTCATCGACGAGCTTGGTGACGCGGCAGCGTGACCACTCGTCGCACCAGTGGCCCTCCGCGCAGCGCAGCCGGGGCGAGCAGTCTTCACCCTCGTGCGGGGCCGCGACGCAGGTGTTGTTGCCGAGCTCGCCTTCCGTACACGCCATGCCTGCGCCGCACTCATCGTCGAAGCTGCATTCGTCGGCTGGCGCACATCGGTCGCGGCGACAGGCTCCGGACGTGCACTGCCGATCAAAGGAGCAACCGTCCCCGATCGCCAGCGCGCCGGTGAACGGTGCCAGGCAGCCGTCGCTCACCGCGGCGACCTCGCTGCAGTCGGCGTGTGCGAAGACCTCGCGGCAGTGCGACACCCTTCGCTCATCGATCACGACACCGCGCAGCGCGCTCCACGCATCCCACGCGGGTCGCACGTCCGGCATCAGGGCGCGCCAGTCCTCTTCGATCACTCGGTAGGCGGCGCGCGCCCCGCCCTGCAGCTCGGGCGCGCAGCGCTCCCACCCGTCGCCGAGCGCCACCTCGAGCGCCGCTAGCGAGACCGCGCGCTCGCGCTCACCGTCGGCGCGCGCGGCGGCTGGCGAAGCCGGCGCGCTGTGGTCGAGCGGCGGCTCCATGGGTGCCGCTGGCGTCGCAGCGGGGGTGCGTGCTGGGCTCGGCGTAGCGTGCACACCGCGGCCGCACCGCGACCAGGTCCAGCCGCCCCAAGCGAGCGCCGCGAGGGCCGCTGCCAGGATGACGCGCCGGGACCTGACCACCTCGCTCCGACAGTACCGTCGGCCGCGCGGTTCCGCGTCGGCGGCGGGCCCATGGTCGGGTGCCCCTGGCCCTCAGCGATCGCCGCGACCGATCGCCCTCCCCGTCGGCCCTCGGACCTCGCGCGTGGGGGCAGCCCGGTCACCGCCGCCGCGCGATCATCAGGTCCGCCTCGCGGATCTGCAGCGGCCCCGCCGACGGGTCGGTCATGTAGTGGTGCACGAAGACGAGGTTCCCGTCGGCGTCGAGGTTGGCCTCGCCGGCGAAGTTGTAGACCACCTCCTCCGCCGCGGCGTAGGTGCCGTCGTCCTGCCGCGCGCTGTGCCAGATGGCGGGGCCCGTGCGACCCGACGCGCTGTCGCGGTGGAAGTACAGCTCGCTGCCGTCGGCCGACACCCAGGGGAAGCCCTCGTCGCCCGCGCCGTTGACGTCGCCGAGGTTCCTGGGCTCGCCCCAGGCGTCGCCGTCCTTGCGCACCTCGTACAGGTCCATGCCGCCCTTGCTGTCGGCGAGCGCGGCGCCAAACCACATGGTGGTGCCGTCGGGCGAGAAGTGCCACTCGCCGATGGTGCGGTCGCGGTTCAGCTCCTCGACGTTGCGCACGGCGCCCACGGCACCGTCGACGAAGGGCGCGGCGTACATGTCGATCTCGTTGATGTTGCCCACGCGGGCGGAGCAGAAGCTCAGCTCGCCGTTGGCGACCGTGGGGCAGCCGTCGAGCGCCACGTCGGAGCTCAAGAGCAGGCGCTCGGGCTCGGAGAACCCGCCGGCGTCGTCGATGGTGGCGTGCCAGATGCCCACGGTGCAGTCCTGCAGCTGCTCGTTGGCGGGCACGCGCGCGTCGGGCGCGAAGAAGAAGAACAGGTGCTCGCCGTCGGGCGTGAAGAAGGGCGAGTCCTCGGCGCCGGCCGTGGTCACGGGCGCCGCCAGCGGCACCGGGTCCTCGAAGGCGGCCGACAACATCACGGGCACGAACGGGTCGTTGTCGGGGGCGCCCTTGACCACGTCGGCGGGGACGGCGTCGGCGCGCGGGGGCACCGCGCCCTCGCAGGGGTGGCGCGGACAGCCGCCGTGGAGCACGGCGGCGAGCGGCAGGACGAGCAGGGCAGGGCGCATGGGGCGAGGCTACCGCCGCGACATCACGCGCCTTTCATGGGCCGCGGTCCGGATCCGCTGGCGCGGTGGAGGTGCATCCGTTATAACGGATGCACCGGTCATTCTCGAGGTAGGGCCGAGCGGAGGAGCTGATGGAACGGTGGCCGTTCTGGGTGGGCGCGCTGGCGCTGGGAGCCGTGGCGGTGGCGACCCTCGCTGCCACCGGGCGGCCCCTCGGCGTCTCGGGCCTGGTGGCGTCGGCGCTCGGAAGGCCCGGGGCGCCGCCGCGCGGCGGCGCCATCCTCTTCCTCGCGGGAATCGTCGCGGGCGGTCTGGTGGCCGCGCTCACGTCGGGGCAGGCGCCGGTCTTCGTCGACGCCGCCCACGCGCGCTTCTTCGGCGCGGGGGCGGGTGGCGTGGCGGCGCTCCTCGTGGGGGGCGCGCTGGTGGGCTTCGGCACCGCGTGGGCGGGCGGCTGCACCTCGGGCCACGGCCTCGTGGGCGTGTCGCGCCTGCAGCCGGGCTCGCTCGTCGCCACGGCCGCGTTCTTCGGCACCGCGGTGGCGGTGTCGTTCCTGCTCGCCTTCACGCTCGGAGGCGCGCCATGACCCCGACCACCGTGGCCCCGCGCGGGGCGCCGCGCCACCTGCTCGCCCTGCCGCTCGGCGCCGCGCTCGGCTTCTCGCTCTCGCGCATCGGCTTCACCGACTACGCCGAGGTGCACCGCATGTTCGTCTTCGCCGACCTGCGCCTGTTCCTGGTGTTCGTGGGCGCCGTCGTCGTCACCGGCCTCGGCACCGCGGCGCTCGGGCGCTGGCGCTCGCTGCCGAACAAGCGCGTGCACCGTGGGGCGGTGGTGGGCGGCGTGATGTTCGGCCTCGGCTGGGCCGTGGCGGGCGCGTGCCCGGGCGCCGCGTTGGCGCAGCTCGGCGAGGGCAAGCTGTTCGCGCTCATTACCCTCGCGGGCGTCGCCCTCGGCACGCTGGCGTTCCACGCGCTCGACCGGCGCTTCGCGCTCTTGCGCAGCGACGACGCTTGCGGCTGAGCGCCCTGGCGCGTCAGGGGGTCGCGCCGAATTCGAAGGCGCCCGCGTCACACGCGCCGTCGTCGCGCGGGTAGTTGCGCTGGTCGGTTGCCACGCACGGCACATCGGTGACCGCGCCGCGCGCCGGGCTCGCGGCGCCGATGGCGAGGGTCGGCGTGGGTCCGCCGTTGCCCGCGAGGGCCGGCTCGAGGAGCGGGTCCGCCACGGTGTCGCCGGCGCCGAAGCCGCACGATGCGTCGCTGGTGGTGGTGACGTTGCCGGTCTGCGACACGAACTGCCCTGCGTCGACCACACAGGTGGGTGCGGCGTCATCGATGATGGAGCCCCGGATGCGCACGAGCCCGTCGGGGCCCTCGCCGTTGGCGATGCGCGCGATGGCGCCCTGGTTGGCGGCGAACGTCGTGTGCACGAGCTCGAGCGTCTCGTCGCCGCACACGTAGATGGTCTCGGCACCGCCGTTGCCGAAGAACGTGGTGTTCTCGATGCGAATGGTCCCCGTGGTGGCGCAGTTGATGTCGATGGCGCCGCCGCGATCGTCGGTGGCGTTGCCCACGAACAGGAGGCGGCGCATCGTCACGTTGCTGCCTGGCACCGCGATGAAGAGCGCGCCGCCCACGTTGACCGTCGTGTTGCGGTCGAACACCGTGTCCTCGAACAGCGCGGTGCTGTTGTCGTGGATGCCCACGGCGCCGCCGCGACCATAGCCGAGCGGCGTGTCGAGCAGGTTGCCCACAAACGAGGAGGTGCGCGTCTCGAGCGAGGCGGCATCGAAGAGCGCGATGGCGCCGCCTTCGTAGTAGTCGGTGTCGCCTGCAAGAGCGGTGTTGTCGCGCACCGTGACGGTGTCGAGCTCCAGCGCCGCGTTGTCCTCGAGCAACGCCGCCGCGGCGTTGGTGGTGCTGACGCCGCCGGTGAGCGTCATCTGGCGCAACGTGAGGCGCGCCGAGCCCGTGAGGTGAAAGAGCCGGTCGCTCCCGCCGCCCGCGAGCAGCACGCCGCGCCCGTCGATGGTGACGTCGACGAAGTTGAGCGCGAAGGCCGCGGGCACCGTGATCGCGCCGAGGTTCTGCACGATGCAGACGGTCGTGGGCACCATGCCGCGCCCGGCGGCCTCGGTCAGGGCCGCCGCGAGCGTGCACGTCCCGCTCGAGGTCTCGCACCGGCCGTCGAGCAGCGCGTCCGGTTCCGCGCCGGCCGCGTCGACCGTGAAGTCAGCGACGCAGGAGGGCTCGCCCTCTCCTTCGCCCTCTCCTTCGCCCTCTCCTTCGCCCTCTCCTTCGCCCTCTCCTTCACCCTCTCCTTCGCCCTCTCCTTCACCCTCTCCTTCGCCCTCGCCTTCGCCCTCGCCCTCGCCCTCGCCCTCGCCCTCGCCCTCGC
>CAZONM010000397.1:0-5279 GCA_964580865.1 uncultured Myxococcales bacterium
GCGCGCTCAGGCCATCGCGGAGCCCCTCGAGGCCTGCGGCGTGACGCTCGACGTGGCCGACGCCCGCGCGTGGGACCTGGGCGCGCCCACGCACGCGTGGCTCTCGTGGGTGACCTGGCCGCCGCCCTTGCGCGCCGAGGTCTCCGCGCGTCTGGCGACGCTGCCCCTCGGCGCGCGCGTGCTGGCGCTCACCTGGGCGCCCACGGGGCCCTTCCGCACGCTCGTCGAGCGCCGGCGCCTCATGCCGTGGGGCGTGGTGGACGCGATCGTGGCCGAGCGCGTGTAGCGCCCGGTCCGCGCGGTCCGCTCTCGACGTCAGCGCGCCAAGAGCTCGCGCATCTGCCGTTGAATGAACCTCGCCGCGCGCCGCGGGTCGAGGCGATAGAGCGCGTCCATCAGCTTGGCGTCGGGGCCCACCAGCACGCGGTAGGCGTCCTGCTCCACGGCGTCGAGGATGACGGTGGCGGCGCGATCCGCGGGCGTCATCTTGATGGAGCTCTTCTTCGCCTGCTCGGGTGTGATGCTCATGGCCACGCCCGAGTTGGCCGCGATGTTGGTGGCGATGGCGCCGGGGAACACCACCGTCACCCGCACCGAGGTGTCGATGAGCTCCGAGTGCAGCGCCTCGGTCATGAGCTTCACGGCGGCCTTGCTGGCGCCGTAGAGGCTCTGGCCGGGCACGGGCAGGAAGCCGCCCATGCTCGAGATGTTGACGACGTGCGCCTCGGGGCGCTCGAGCAAGCGGGGCAGGAACGCGCGCACCATGAAGAGGGTGCCCCAGAAGTTGACGGCCATGACGCGCTCGATGGCGGCCCAGTCGAGATCCTGGAGGCGCACGAAGGGCTGGATGATGCCGGCGCAGTTGATGACGCCGTCCACCTGGCCCATGCGCGCGACCACCTGCTCCGGCAGCGCCTCCACCTGCGGGCGCTCGGCGATGTTGACGACGAAGGGCGCAAGCGCGCCGTCAGGCGCGCCCATGGCCGCCGTCTCCTCCACCGCGCTGGCGTTGACGTCGACCAGGGCGACGCGGGCGTGGCGACGCGCGAGCTGCAGCGCCAGCTCGCGCCCCATGCCGCTGCCGGCGCCGGTGACCACGACGACCTTGCCCGCGACCCTCATGGCGCCTCCTCCGCGAACGACCGAGCAGGCACCGTGCCAGCGCCATGCTCGCGCGCCACGAGCGGCGCGTCGCGCGGGCTGTGGCATCGGGCCCGCGCACGTTGGCAACTGGCGCAGGCGCGGGTCGTCTGACTTTACTCGGGCTCGGCCGCCTTGGCGGCCTCCTGCAGGCCGGCCGTGGCCTTGTCGGCGGCCTTGTCGAGGCGCTCGCGGGCCATGTCGATCTGCTCCTTCGGTGCGTGGCCGACCGCCTCGGGGTCGGGGCAGCCGAGGGCCGCCAGCAGCAGGCCCGACGACAACGAGAGCAGCAACACGCGCGCGATGGCAGGGGACATGGGCACCTCCGCGCGCAGCATGACACGCGCAACGCCGGGCGCGGTAGGGTGCCTCATGGCGTACACCAGCGTGCAGAAGATCCGCTTCGACGACGTCGACGGCGCGGGCATCGTCTATTACCCGCGCTTCTTCCACCTGTGCCACGCGGCCATGGAGGACTTCTTCGACGACGCGGCGCCGTTTTCGTACCCGCACATGATCAACAACATGCGCTTGGGGCTGCCGAGCGTGCACATCGAGGCCGACTTCACGGCGCCCCTCATGTACGGCGACGTCGTGGTGGTGACCTTGGCCATCGTGGAGATCGGCCGCGCCTCGGTGCGCATGCGCTACCGCATCCGTCGCAAGCGTGACGCGGCGCTGTCCATGACTGCCACCATCACCAACGTGATGATGGACCTCGACAAGAAGAAGTCGCTGCCCATCCCCGACGAGCTGCGCCGCGTGTTCGAGAGCTACCTCGGCGACGGCGAGGCCGCCGACAAGCCCGGTTGACGCGCACGGGGCAGCCTCCGATCACGCGCCGTCGCGCCTGCGCGCACCAGCGCGGCGACGGAGGATCCCATGCCGGTCAGCTTCGATCTCTCGCCTGAACAGAAGGAGCTGCAGAAGCTCGCCAACGACTTCGCCAAGGACGTCATCCGTCCGGCCGCCGGCCACCACGACGAGACCGGCGAGTGGCCCGACGCCATCATGAAGAAGGGCTGGGAGCTCGGGCTCATGAACGCCCACATCCCCGAGAGCTGCGGCGGCATGGGCCTCGGCACCTTCGACGGGTGCCTCATCGACGAGGAGCTCGGCTGGGGCTGCACGGGCATCGCCACCGCCATGACCGCCAACACGCTGGCGCAGGTGCCCGTCATCGTCGCCGGCAGCGACGCGCAGAAGAAGAAGTGGCTCGCGCCCTTCGTCGACGCCCCGCTGCTGTGCTCGTACGCGGTCACCGAGCCGAACGCCGGCTCCGACGTCGCCGCGGTCAAGACCACGGCCATCAAGAAGGGCAACAGCTACGTCCTGAACGGCCAGAAGATGTGGATCACGGGCGCCGGTCACGCGAGCTGGTTCTTCGTGCTCGCGAAGACCGACCCGAACGGCGGCCACAAGGGCATGAGCGGCTTCGTCGTCGACGCCAAGACCCCCGGCATCACCATCGGCAAGAAAGAGAACAACATGGGGCAGCGGGCCAGCGACACCCGCGGCATCACCTTCGAGGACGTGGCCGTGCCCGCCGAGAACCTCCTCGGCGGCGAGGGCGAGGGGTTCAAGATCGCCATGAAGGCGTTCGACCACACGCGCCCGCTGGTCGCTGCGGCTGCCGTGGGCCTGGCGCGCGCCGCCACCGAGCATGCGCTCGCCTACGCGCGCGAGCGCAAGACCTTCGGCAAGGCCATCGTCGAGCACCAGGGCATCGCGTTCCTGTTGGCCGACATGGCGGCCAGCGTCGAGGCCGCGCGCCTGCTCGTGTGGCGCGCCGGCTTCGAGATCGATCAGGGCCGTCGCAACACCATCTACGCCGCCATGGCGAAGAAGTGCGGTGCCGACTGGGCCATGCAGGTGGCCACCGACGCGGTGCAGATCTTCGGCGGCAACGGCTTCAACCGCGAGTACCCGGTGGAGAAGCTCATGCGCGACGCCAAGGTCATGCAGATCTACGAGGGCACGTCGCAGATCCAGCGCATGATCATCGCGCGCGAGATGGTGGGCGCCCGCTGAGCGCGCTCAGCCCGCGAGGAACTCGCGCACGTCGCGCGCCCGCAGCCCGAGCAGGTACAGGATCCGGTCGAGCCCGCCGCGCGTGAGGCTGGTGTCGGCCGCCTCGCGCAGCTTGGGCTTGGCGTGAAAGGCGATGCCCAAGCCCGCCTTCTCGAGCATGAGCAGGTCGTTGGCGCCGTCGCCCACGGCGATGGTCTGCTCGAGCGCGATGCCCTCGCGCTGCGCGATGGCGTCCAGCAGGTCGGCCTTGCGCTGCGGGCCCACGATGGGCTCGACGACGCGACCCGTGAGCTTGCCGCCCTTCACCTCGAGCTGGTTCGAGTAGGCGTAGTCGAGCCCCAGGCGCAGGCGCAGCGCGTCGGCCGCGATGGAGAAGCCGCCGGAGATCACCGCGGTCTTGAGGCCGAGGCCGCGCAGCACGCGCAGCAGCTCCTCGGCGCCCTCGGTGATGGGCGCGTCGGTGGCGATGCGCGTCACCTGCTCGAGCGGCATGCCGGCGAGCAGCGCCACGCGCTGCTGCAGGCTCTCCTCGTAGGGCAGGTTGCCGCGCATGGCGGCCTTGGTGATGGCGGCCACCTCGTCGTACACGCCGTGGGCTCGGGCCAGCTCGTCGATGACCTCGATGCGGATGAGCGTCGAGTCCATGTCCATCACCACGAGCCGCTTGGCGCGTCGGGTGAGCGTCTCGCGTTGCAGGGCGATGTCGACGGCGCGCTCCGCGGCGATGTCGAGCAGGTCTTTGCGCAACGCCAACGCCGCGCCGTCGTCCTTCAGCAGGGAGACTACGATCTCGAGCGACGACAGCGTGTCATCCGACAGCCGCTCGATGGCGTCGATGTTGGCGCCGTGGTGCGCCAGACAGCTCGTGAGCGCATGGACCGCGGCGGCGTCCACCACGTCGCCAATGACCGTGAGCGCCCACGACTGGCGCGGCACGCCTGGGTCGGTGGCGGGCTTGTCGCCGAGCACCTGGAAGTCGAGCTCGAGGCCGAGCTCCTTGGCGGCGAACAGCAGGTCCTTGATGACCGGCGAGCCGCTGCCCGGCTCGTCGGGCACGCCCACGAGCAACACGAGGAGGAGCTGGCCTTGCACCACCACCTGCTCGATGTCGAGGAGCAGCGCGCCGCCGCGCGCGACGATGCCCGTGAGCATGGCGGTGATGCCCGGGGCGTCGGGTCCGGCGACGGTGACGAGGACGCGCCGGGACCGGTGGTCGGCGGGCCCGGTCATCGAATGGACTTGCCAATGAGCTCGAGCTGTTTCTGCACGCGGGGCTCGGGCTCTCTCGCGCGGGCCGCCTCGATTGCCTGCTTGGCGCCCTCGCCGCCGAGGTCGGCGGCCGCGCGCGCGCCGGCGATGCGCACCGTGGCGTCGTCGTCGTTGAGGGCCACCTTGACCGGGGTCCAGGCGGTGGCCTCGCCCAGCGCCGCCACCGCGCGCAGCGCGTTCAGGCGGGCGGGATCGGCGCCGAGCGCCGTGTCGCCCGCCAGCTTGAGCGCCGCCGTTACGTCGACGTAGGCGGCGTGCGCCTTGAGGGCGTCGCGCGCGGCGCGGCGCACGTCCTCGCCCTCCTCCGACGAGGCGACCAGCGCGATCAACGGGTCCACCGCGGACTTGTCGGCGCGCTTCCGCAGAAGGCGCGCGGCCGCCGCGCGCACGGGCGACGAGGCGCCCTGCAGCGCCGCCACCAACAGCGGTACGGCGCGCTCGTGCGCCACCCCGGCCACGGCGGTCTCGGCGGCGCGGGCCACGGCCTCGTCGTCGTCGCCCAGGGCGTTGATGACGAACGGCGCCACCGAGGTGTTCTCGCGCAGCACATCGCCGTAGGCGCGCACGGCCGCCAGGCGCGAGAGCGGGTCCTCGGAGCCGAGCGCGTCGCGGAAGGCGAACACCATGGCCGGCGTATGAAAACGGTCGAGCGCGCCGTTGGCCTGCTCGCGCACGAACTCGTCGGCGTCGTGCAGGGCGCCCAGCAGCGCCGGGATGCTCTCGAGCTGGGCCAGCCGGCCGAGGCCGCCGGCGGCCGCCGCGCGCACCGCGTAGTGGTCGTCGTTGCGCAGGGCCTCGGCGAGGTGGGCGGCGGCGCGCGGGTCGCCCAGGCGTGCGAG
>CAZONM010000398.1:0-5278 GCA_964580865.1 uncultured Myxococcales bacterium
CCCAACGACCTCACCGCGCTTGCGCCGGGCGCGCTGCTCGCGGCCGCGTGCCTCGGTGCGCCGGCGGCGACCGGGAGCGAGGCGCGCTACGGCAAGGCGGTCGCGCTGGCGCTGGCCACCGCCGCGCTGGCCATCGCCGACCGCGAGGCGCTGGCGCTGGTGGCGGGCCTCGGCGTCCTCGGCGCCGTGGTCGTGATCCTGATCGGCGGGCGCGCCGCCGCCCCGACCTTCGTGGCGGCGCTCGGGGCCATCACCCTGGTCGCCGGTGCGTCGCTGGCGCGGGGCGCGCCGGGCGTGCTCGCGGGCGTCGCCGCCGGGGCAGCGCTCGCGCGCTCGCCGCGCGGTGCCGTGCTCTCACCGTTGGCCGAGCGCGCCGAGCGACCGTTACGCATGGTCGTGGCGGTGCTGGTGGCCGCGTCCATCCGCCTCGACGTCGACAACGCACTCACCGCCGCGGGGCTCGCCGCCATCGCCGTGGCGTCTGCCGCCGTCACGCTCGGCGCCGCCAAGGCCGCGCGCACCGACGGCTTCGCCAGCTCGTCGTTGGCGCTGGCGCTGGCCGCGTCGTTGACCACCACGGGGATCGCGTCCGCGCTCCTGGCGCCGCTGGTCTTGGCCGTGGCGCTCGCCGACGGCGTGGCCCTGGCCTGTCGCCTGACACTTCGGCGCGCCGACCGCTCTGGTTGATCTGGCGTCCGCACAGCGCGCGCGGCCAGCTTTCGACATAATTACGAGACGTTACACGCATGGTGCGGTCCATCACCGACGGGCCTGGGCAAGCCAGTGTGCGCGATGTAGGATACCAAGAACCAGGGGCTGATCATGAACCTGCTACGCACCCTCCTCGTCACGTCCGCGCTTGGCTTCGCCTTGCTCGCCAGCGCTCCTGCCGACGCAGGTACCGGCGGCGAGCAGCAGGGGCACCGCCGACCGCCGCGTGGTCGCCACCACCGTGGCGTGCCCGAGCTCGACGGGGCCGCGGCCGCCAGCGCCGCGGTGCTCCTCGGCGCCGGCGTGTTCGTCATCCTCGGCCGTCGTCGTCGGGCCCGCTAGTCGCCGCCCCACTCGCGCTTGGCCCATCGTGGTCGCACCTGATCGCGCGTCGGCCGGCGGCCGCCCGTGACGACGCGCATTCGTGACGTCGGGTCGGCCGCGCTCGCGCTCCTCGAGTACGCCGCGATCTCCATCCTGTTCGACGCGCGCCAGCTCGTGCCTCCCTCGCTCTGGGACCTCGGAGAGCTCGCGCCGATCCCCGTGATCGCCGGGGCCGCCTTCCTCATCCTACGAACCAGCGCGGCCGAAGGCGGGGGGGCTCCCCTGCCGCCGGTCCGGGAAACGCCGCCGCTCGCCCGGCGCGTCGGTGGCCTCGCGGCGCTCCAGGTCGTCGCGTTCGCCTGCTTGCTCGCGCTCTCCGCGCATGTGCGCGGCGCGCACGACGCCGGCGAACCGGCCGTGGGACTCGAGCTGACCTGGCTCGCCCTGGCCGCGCTCACGGCGGGCTTGCTCGTCGCCGTAGTGCTCGCGGGGCGCGCGGCCGCGCTGGTCACGAGGCTCGGCGGGCCCCTCGCCGTCGGCCTCGTCGTGGGCGTCGCGGCGTGGGCTGCCGGTCAAGGCACGGGCGAGCTGTGGCGGCCGCTCTCACGCGCCACGATGCTCCTGGTTTCGGCGGTGCTCCACGCCATCGCGCCCGATCCCGTCGTCGATCACGACGCGCTGGTCATCGGCACCGAGCGCTTCAGCGTCGAGATCGCGCCGGTGTGCTCGGGCTACGAGGGCATGGGCCTCGTGGCCGTGCTGCTCGGCTCGTTCGTCTGGAGCTACCGCGCGACCTTGCGCTTTCCCCACGCCCTCGCCGTGCCGGTCCTCGGCGTGGCGCTGGCGTTCCTGGCGAACGCGCTCCGCATCACCGCGCTCATCTTTGTCGGCAGCTTGGGGGCGTCCGACGCCGCCTATGACGCCTTCCACTCCAAGGCCGGGTGGATCTTGTTCTGTGCGGTGGCGCTCGGCGCCGTGGCCTTGGCGCGGCGCTGGACGTACCTGCAGCGAGGATCGGCCGCGCGCGACGATGGCGCCGGCGCCGGCGGCAACCCTACGGTGCCGTACCTGGTGCCCCTCGCGGCGCTGGTGGCCACGAGGCTCGTGGCCGGCCTTGCCGACGACGGGAACGTCGGGTTCCTCGAGGCCGCGCCCGCGGCGGCCGCGCTGATCGCCCTCGCGCTGCTCCGGCGCGGCGTGCGCGAGGCGCTGGCCTCGAGCGCGACGCTGGTCACGCGGCCTACCGTGTTGGCCGGAGCGGTCGGGGTCGGCGTCGCGCTGCTGTGGCTCGCGCTCACCGCCGGCGACCGAGCGGCCGACGAGTCGGTGGCGGCCCACCTTGCGGCCTGGCCCGCGGCCACGGCGGCGCTGTGGATCGCGCTTCGCCTGGCAGCGTCCGTGGTGCTCGCGCCCGTCGTGGAGGAGCTTGCGTTCCGCGGCTTCCTCCAGCGACGCGTGGTCCGATCCACATTCAGCGACGTCGACTACCGCGCCAGCACCCCGGCCGCGGTCCTCCTCTCCGCCGCGGTGTTCGGAGCGCTGCACACGCACGTCGTAGCGGGGTTCGTCGCCGGCGTCGCCTTCGGCGCCACCGCCTGGGCCACCGGGCGCCTGCGCGACGCCGTGTTCGCGCACGCCGTCAGCAACGCCATCATCGCCGTGGTGGTCATGGCCGGTGGGCGATGGTCCTTGTGGGTCTGATACGCCCGCGGTGACGGCGGCGAGCGTGGCCTGCCGCCAGCCCGGTGGGACGCGCTGCGACACGGTGCGTTAGCTTGACTTGCCGCCGTTTCGCCCCGAACGTTCGACCGTGGCCAAGAAGAACCTGTTGCTGGTCGATGCCGACAGCAAGAGCTTGCGCATGCTCGAGGTGAGCCTGCGCAAGAGCGGCTTCTCGGTCACCACCGCGGTCAGCGGCGCGGACGCGCGCGACAAGGTCAAGCACTCGCAGCCCGACCTCATCATCACCGACACCAAGCTGCCCGGCGAGGAGAACGGCTTCGAGCTCGTGGCCAACCTCAAGGCCAACCCGGACACGAGCGGCATCCCGATCGTGTTCCTGTCGTCGGAGAACAAGCTCGAGCAAAAGGTGACGGGCCTCGAGCTCGGCGTCGAGGACTACCTCACCAAGCCCATCTACATCCGCGAGGTGCTCACGCGCGTGCGCGTGCTCCTCGAGAAGAAGGAAAAAGAGAAGCTCGAGCGGCGCGAGCGCAGCGCCACCTTCGCGGGCTCGCTCGGCGAGATGGGCCTCGTGGACCTGATGCAGACCGTCGAGATCGGGCGCAAGACCGGCCGCCTGCACATCGAGACGCGCACGCAGAAGGGCACCATCTCGTTTCGCGAGGGCAAGGTGTGCGACGCGCGCACCGCGCGGCTGTCGGGCGAGCGCGCGTTCTACCGGATGCTCGTGTGGAACGACGGCGTGTTCTCGATGGACTTCGGGCCCCATGACGATCCCGATGTCATCGAGCTGTCGACGCAGGGGCTCCTCATGGAGGGCATGCGGCGCGTCGACGAGTGGGGCCGCCTGCTCGAGCAGCTGCCGCCGCTCGAGCGCGTCTTCGAGATCGACTACGGCGAGCTGGTCGATCGCCTGGCCGAGATCCCCGACGAGATCAACGGCATCCTGCGCCTCTTCGACGGCCGGCGCACCCTCATCGACGTGGTGGACGAGAGCGACTTCGGCGACCTCGAGGCGCTCGAGATCGCGTCCAAGCTGTTCTTCGAAGGGCTCATCTACGACGTCACGGACCGTCCTGCCGAGGAGACCGAGCCGGCTCCGCAGCAGGTGCAGAAGATCGAGCAGTGGCTCGACGGCGCCGCGGCTCACGACGAGGCGCTCCTGGGCGACGCGGACGGCGACGCCGACGCCGACTTGGAGACCGGTCGCCTCGAGCCCACCACGCCGCCCATGCCCGCCGACGAGGCGCCGCCGCCGCGCCCCCGGCACGCGTCGCAGCCGCCCATCGGCTTCGCCGAGCTCACCGACTTCGACGTCCCCACCATCGACGTGCCGCTACCGCCGAAGCTGCCGCCGCCCGAGCCGCTGCCCGCCGGTATCGCCACCGGGGACGCGCATCCGGCCGTCGCCGACAGCGTCGGCGACCCGTCACGAGTGCCCGGCTTCCGCGCCGAGACGACGGCGCCGCGGCCGCTGCCGGCGCCCGCGGCCGAACAGCGCGAGTCGCGCGCCGTCATGCCGCGCGCCGTGGTGGGCGCCACGGCGTGGAGCACGGCGCCGCGGAGCAGCGGCGGCGACGAGGGCTGGGAGGACATCGTCGTCCCCGACGACGGCAAGGACGACGATCTCGGGCTGACGGATCGCCAGGGCAAGCGCGACGACGTCGAAGGCGCCGAGGTGACCGCGCCGGCGGAGCTGAGCGGCGACCTCGGCCCGCCGCCCGGCGCGGCCGGCCACACCGCGCTGCCGCCCGAGCTCGCGTCCGAGGCGGCCTCGGCGTTCGACGACGACCCGATCTCCGCCGACCGCCTCGTCAAAGAGCCGAAGGGCGCCACACCCACGCCGGCGCGCCTCAGCGAGCCACCGCGCATCGCCGACACCATCGCCGAGCTCAAGAGCAGCGCCTCGGCGGGCCCCACGGTGGTGAACCCGCTGCAGGCGGGCGTCACGTCGGCGCCGCTCGCCCCAACGTCGGAGGCGCCTGCGAGCGCCGCGCCCACGACCCCGGAGCGCGCACCGTCACCTCCCCAGGCCGCAGGCGCCCCCGAGCCGGCGAGCCCGCCTCCGGCGCGCGCGGACCTGTCGGTGACGCCGAGCGCCATCGAGTCGGTGGCGGCGGCGAGCGTCGCGACCTCGCAGGCGCCGTCGGCAGCGAGCGCCCTGCCCTTCGATGCCCAGCGGAGCGGCGACGCGAGTGCTGCGCCCGACCCTGGCACCAGCTTCTTTCAGAGCGCGCAGCCGTCGGTCCCCGATCGCATCCACACCGCGCGCACCGCCGTGGACCTCGAGCCGCCGCCCAGGCGCTCGCTCGGCACCATCGCCATCGGCGCCGCGCTCTTCCTCGGCGTCGTGTTGGTGGTCAAGACCATCACCGAGCGCATGTACGACGTCAACGTCGACGCCAACGTCGACGCCGGCACCACCGCCGCGGCGGACGCCGGTGGGGCGTCCGTCGTCGACGCCGGCACGGCCGCCGTCGCGAGCGTCGACGCGGGCGCCGTGACACCGACGACCAGCGACGCCGGCTCGGCGCTCACCTCCGTCGATGCCGGCGCCGCC
>CAZONM010000399.1:0-5274 GCA_964580865.1 uncultured Myxococcales bacterium
CGGGAGCCAGCGCCGCGCGCGCGCGCTCGGCCTCGCGCGCGACGTCCCGGTCGGCCACGCCGCTGGCGATGAGGCTCGCCTCGAGGAGCGAGACCTGGTGCAGGCTCCCATCGGCGGCGTCGGCGACCAGGGCGGCCTCGAGCCCGGTCGGCGCGGGGATGGGCGCGCCACCGGTCGGCGCAGCGGCGGCGAGGGCGTAGGCGACGAGCAGGGCGCTCACGTCGCCGGTATAGCAGACGGGCCGACGTGCGCCGCTGTATGGTGCGCGCCAGCGAGGAGCACCCGGAGGAGCACCCATGAGCGGCAGGCGCACGGCGACGCGAGGACCGAGCACGTTGGCCATCGACATCGGCGGCACCGGACTGAAGGCCAGCGTGCTCGACGGTCGCGGGGCGATGGCGGCGAAGCGCGTGCGCATGGACACGCCGCACCCCTGCACGCCGCAGCGCCTGGTCAAGGCCATCGCGCACCTGGTGACGCCGCTGCCGGCGTGGCAGCGCGTCTCCGTGGGCTTTCCGGGCGTCATCCGGCACGGCGTGGTGCGCACGGCGCCGAACCTCGACAGCAAGGCCTTCGCCGGCTTCGATCTCGCGGCGGCCTTGGAGAAGAAGCTGCGCGCGCCGTGCCGCGCCGTCAACGACGCCGACATGCAGGGCCTGGCGGTGGTCAAGGGCAAGGGCGTGGAGCTGGTGTGCACGCTCGGCACCGGCTTCGGCACCGCGCTCTTCCACGACGGTGTGCTCCAGCTCCACCTCGACCTCGGGCACTTCCCGTTCCGTAAGGGCAGGACGTTCGATCAAGAGCTCGGCGACAAGCAGCGAAAGCGCCTGGGTGCCAAGCGATGGAGCAGGCGCGTCGAGGACGCCATCGCCGTCCTCCGGGTGGTGACGTGCTTCGATCGGCTCTACCTCGGCGGCGGCAACGCCCAGCGCCTCACCGGCGCCTTGCCCAAGGACGTCGTCGTGGTCGACAACGACGCCGGCATCCTCGGCGGCGTGCGGCTGTGGGACGAGCGGATCGCGCGCGCGGTGTGACCTCGGGCGTCGCTCCGACGGCGGCGCGTCGGGCCTGCTACAGTCCGTGTATGCGCATCGCTGCTTGTCTCGTGGTCGCCCTGGGCTTCGCCACCTCGACGTGGGCGCAGGCCGAGGCCTTCATCCCCGACGTGGCGATCTTCGCCGGGACGCTCGATCGCCAAGGCGCTCCCGTGGACGCCACCGTGACCGTCGCGGCCACCCTCTTCGACGGGCCCGACGTCGGGGCCGCGGCCGTGGGGGCGCTGGCCGATGACGCCGCGGTGGTCGTGATCGGTGGCGTCTTCGTGCTGGAGCTGCCGGGGCTGTTCGCGCTCGTCGACGACGGCCGCGCCTGGCTCGAGCTGACCGTCGACGGCGAGACCCTGGCGCCGCGCGTGGCGTTGGGCGGCGTGCCGTGGGCCCAGCGTGCCGCCGCGGCGCCGTGGAGCGGCCTCAGCGGGGTGCCGGCAGAGCTGCTCGACGGCGATGATCAGGCGGTGTCGCCCGGCGATCTCACCGCGGTGTCGCCGGTGCAGATCACGAGCGACCAGATCACGATCCGCAACGACTCCATCAGCGCCGTGCACCTAGCGGCCAGCAGCGTCGCCAGCTCCGAGATCGCCAACCGCACCATCACCGACGACGACATCGCCTACGACACCATCACCATGGACGAGATCGCCAGCAACGCGGTCGGCTACGACGAGCTGCGGGACAACGCGGTCGGGTCGAGCGAGATCATCGACGGCGCCGTCACCGCCGCCGACCTCGCCCTCGACTCCGTGGACAGCGCCGAGCTGCGGACCGACGCCGTCGGCGCCCTCGAGCTCGACGACAACGCGGTCGACACCGCGGCCATCATCAACGGCGCGGTCACCGAGGACAAGCTGGCCACCAGCGCCGTCACGCGCGCGCACATCTCGGGCACCGAGGTCAGCGTGCGCTCCATCGACAACAGCTACTGCGAGGGGGCGGGTGGGCTCACCGTGTCGACGTCGTGCGCCACGCGCGCCTGCGCCGGTGTCGTCAACGGTGCCAACGTCGACCTGCGCTACTTCACCTGCGCCGGCGCGTGCAACCAGAGCTCGCCGGCGAGCTGCGCGCTCGGCACGGTGGCGGGGTTCTTGTTGTCGGCGAGCATCCCATGAGCAGGCTGGCGCTGGCGCTCGCGTTCGTCGTCGCCGCGGCAGGCGCCGCCGGCTGCCCACGCTCGGTCTTGGCGTGCGCGGTCGACGAAGACTGCCCGGCGGACCAGCGCTGCGTCCAGGGCAGCTGCTCCGCAGCGGTGGACGCCGGTGGCGAGGGCGAGGGTGAGGGTGAGGGCGAGGGTGAGGGTGAGGGTGAGGGTGAGGGCGAGGGCGAGGGCGAGGGCGAGGGCGAGGGCGAGGGTGAGGGTGAGGGTGAAGGCGAGCCCGTCGATGCAGGCACCGTGCTGCGCGGCGAGCTGTCCACAGGCGCCGCCGTGCTGCGCGGACCGACCTACGAGCTACGTGTGCGCGGCAGCGCGGTACCGCCCGCGACCATGACCGGGACCACGCTGCGCGTTCGCCTCGATGCGCCGCGCCTGGTGGAGTGAACGCGCGTCAGCGCTTGGCGGCGCCGATGGACGTGAGCCGCGCCTCGTAGTCGGCCTTGAACAGCTTGGTGGTCGAGGTGACGGGGCTCGTGGAGAAGTCGCCGAGCGCGCACAGCGTGTTGCCCGAGATCTGCTTGCACACGTCGTTGAGTTGCTCGAGGTCGCCCGGTCGCATGCCCGTGCCGTAGAGCACGCGGTGGTAGATCTTCTCGAGCCACATGGTTCCCTCGCGGCACGGCGTGCACTTGCCGCAGCTCTCGTGGCGGAAGAACTCGATCATGCGGCTGGCGGCCCACACCATGTCGACGCTGTCGTCCATGACGATGAACGACGCCGAGCCGAGCATGGAGCCCGCGCCCTTGATGCCGTCGTAGTCGAGCACGGCGTCGAGCTTGTCGGCCGCGATGATGGGGGCCGACACCCCAGCGGGCAGCACGCCCTTCACGGGCCGCCCGCTCCGCGTGCCGCCGCCGTACTCGTCGATGAGCTGGCGCAGCGTGATCTTACCGAGCGGCAGCTCGTAGTTGCCGGGCGTCTTCACGTGGCCCGACAGGCAGAAGATCTTGGGACCGGTGTTGTTGGGCGGGTTGCCGATGGCCTTGTAGAAGTCCACGCCCTTCTCGAACATCACCGGCACGTTGGCCATGGTCTCGACGTTGTTGACCACGGTCGGCTTCATGTAGAGGCCGGCCACCGCGGGGAAGGGCGGGCGGCTGCGCGGCATGGGCCGGCTGCCCTCGAGGCTCTCGATGAGCGCCGTCTCCTCGCCGCAGATGTACGCGCCCGCGCCCAGGAACACGATGACATCGAGCTTGAAGGGCGCGCCGTCCTCACGCTTGAGCGCGCCCTTGTCGCCGAGGATGCCCGCGGCCTTGGCCTCATCGATGGCGGCGCGCAGGCGGCGGCCGGCTTCGACGTACTCGCCGCGGATGTAAACGAAGGCGAGCTCACAGCCGATGGCGTAGGAGCCAATGGCGATGCCCTCGAGCAGCGTGTGCGGCTCCACCTCGATGATGTCGCGGTCCTTGAAGGTGCCGGGCTCTGACTCGTCGGCGTTGACGACGAGGTACTTGGGCCCCGGGCCCTTGGGCACGAAGCTCCACTTCATGCCCGTGGGGAAGCCGGCGCCGCCTCTGCCCTTGAGGCCCGAGTCCTTCACCACGGCGGTGACCTCGTCGGGCTTCTTGGCGAGCGCGTTCTTCAGGCCGGTGTAGCCGCCGCGCGCCTGGTACTCCGTGAGGGTCACCGGGGTGGTGCGGCCGGGGTTCGGGAGCAGGATCGGCTGGTAGTCGAGCGCCATGGCGCGTCGATGCCCCCGAGCGGGGCGCTCGTCAACGCGCGTCGGCGCATGACAGCGGAGGTCAGCCGCGCGGCGTGGCTCGCTTGCGCCGCGGCGCGGCGGGCGCGCGCGCTCCCGGCGCGGGGCCCGCACCCAAGGGCAACAGCTCCTCCTCGAGGAGCTCCAGGGCGAGCAGCGCGCGGTCGAGCAGCTCGGCGGCGGCGCTCTGCGGGCCCTCGCGCCTCGCGCGCGGATAGTGCGTGCGCGCGAGCGCGCGGTAGGCCTCGCGCACGTCGGCGAGCGACGCGCGCTCGTCCACACCCAGGGCCCGGCGCGCGCCGGCGGCGTCGAGCGGCGGCGACGCGGCCGCGACGTCGCCGAGGCCTTCGCTCATGCCGTCGTCGCCGGATGCGCGCTCGCGCCCGTCACCGAACGTCTCCGCCACCTTGTGCTTGATGGCGCCGCCGACCGACTTGAGCTTGTCGAGGATGGCCACGTGCGCTCCGACGATGCCCAAACATGCCACACGTGGTATCGGCGACACCATGGGCTACCTCGACACCCTCGGGCGCGTCATGAAGGGCGACTTCGGTTCCGCCTCCGCCGAGGAGAAGGCCGGCGCCGTGCACGAGGTCATCCAGGTGTGCGCGGTGGCGGCCGCGGCTGTCACCATCCAACCGTTCCCCGTGGCCGACGTGCTGCTGTTGTCGCCCATCCAGATCGGTATGGTGCAGGCCATCGGACGCGTCCATGGGCGCACGCTCGACAAGAAGACGGTGCTCGAGATCTTGTCGACGGTGGGCGCCAGCATCGTCGCGCAGAACGTCATCATGGCGGCCGCCAAGCTGATCCCGGTGCTCGGCTCCGTGATCGCCATGTCCATGGGGTACGCGCTCACCTACGCGATCGGCGAGGTGAGCGACCTGTATTTCAAGCACGGCAGCGCGCTGTCGTCGTCGGAGCTGAAGAGCCGCTTCCGCTCCATCTACGAGACCAAGAAGAAGGAGAAGGAGAAGGCCGCCAAAGACCCCAAGCTGAAAGAGAAGCTCGACGCGCTCACCAAGGCGTTCGACGCCGGGGTCTTGTCGAAGGAGGAGTTCGAGGCCAAGAAGGAAGAGGTCCTGAAGGGCTTCTGACCACCCGCCATGCGCATCGAGGACGCCGTCAAGCGGCTCAACCACGACGATCCCGCGGTGCGCGACCAGGCCACCGCCACGGTGCTGGCCGCGCGCCAAGGCGCCGTGGCCTTCCTCGTCAACGAGCTCGCGATCCCGGGCGCGCCCGCCGCGCGCATCGCGCTCCTGCTCGCGGCGCTCAAGGCGCGCGAGGGCCTGCCCGCGCTGGCCTCGCTCGTGCAACGCGGCCTGCTCGACGTCGACGCGCGCGCGGCCGTGGCGCGCGCG
>CAZONM010000400.1:0-5233 GCA_964580865.1 uncultured Myxococcales bacterium
CACGCGACGTCGGCGCGCCAGCCCTCGTGAAGCTGCCCGACGATGGACGTGTGCGCGCCAAAGCCCACCACGCGCGCGCCCGCATCGCCGCCGAGCGACGCGGCGGCGCGCACCACGTCGACCACGGGCGCCGGGCGACCGGCGCGCAGCGCGACCATGGCCTGCGCCGCCGTCACCGGCACGCCCACCACCGTGAGCGCCACGCCCGCGCCCGTCGACGAGCGCACGCCCACCGTGTCGGCGACGAAGGGCGGCAAGAGCGGGCCCGCGCGATCGAGCAGGCCCTCGCACGCGGCGTCCGACAGGCCCATGAGCCCGGGCTCGAGGCGGCGCACGTCGCCGGCCACGGCGAGCGGCGCCAGGAACGCCACGCGCGCGTCGCTCGCCTGCGTGGCCACGCGCGGCGGCCGCGCGCGCGTCACCGGCTCGGCGCGCGGCTCCTCGCCGCTCAGGTGTGCCAGCAGGCGCGCCACCTCGCCGCGGCCGAGCACCAAGAGCGCGTCGTCGAGCGCCTCCACCACGCGGAGCTGCGCGGCCTCGTCGAGGAAGGCCGACGGCTGCAAGCGCAAGACCGAGAGCGCCGAGAGCGTCGGCGCCGTGCGCACGCCGTGCCGCTGCACCAGGTAGCCGGCCACGGTGGCGGCCAGGTAGCCCGCGTCGGCCAGCAGCGTGAGCAGCCGCGGCACGTCGCGGCCGTCGTTCGGCAGCCCGAGCTCCACGCCGAGCATGAGCCCGCGGCCGCGCACGTCGCGCACCACCGACGGGTGGCGGCGCGCGAGCTCTTGGAGCCGCGCCATGAGCGCGGCGCCCGCGCGCGCGCAGCGGCCGGGCACGTCCTCGTCGTCGATGAGGGCCAAGGCCGCCAACCCCACGCGCGCTGACAGGTCGTCGTCGACGAAGGTGCCGGTGGCGACGAGCGGCAGCCGCTCGACCACGCGCTCCTCGCGCACGGCCAGCGCCGAGAGCTTCACGAGCGAGCCGCCGAGCGCCTTGCCGAGCAGGATGCCGTCGGGCGCGAGCCCCGTGCCGCTCGACGCCAGGAAGGCGCCGGTGCGGCCGAGCCCGCACTGGATCTCATCGGCGATCACGAGGAAGCCGTGCTGGTCGGCGAGCGCGCGGATGCCGGCCAAGAACGCATGCGCGAGGGGCACCACGCCGCCCTCGCCTTGCACGGGCTCGACGATGACGGCGGCGATGCGGCTCCTGCCGTCGACCGCCAGCTCGTCGCACCACCGCGCCAGCGTGGCGACGTCGTCGCGGGGGCACGCGCGCACCTCGACGCGCAGCGCGCGCTCGCCGAGCTCGCCCGACAAGCGCGCGCTCACCGACGCCGCGCCCGCGCTGCGCCCGTGGTAACCGCCCTCGACGCACACGAGCACGGGCGGCCCTCGCGCGCCCCCCCGGTCGCAGCGCTGCTCGTGCTCCAGGAGGGCCCAGGTGACGGCCGCCTCCACCGCCTCGGCGCCCGTGGAATAGAGCAAGACGCGCGGCGCGTGGCCCTCGTCTCGGGCGATGCGCGCCGACAGCGCGCACGACAGGCGCGCGGCCTCGGTGCGCCACGACAGCTGCGACGAGAACGGCCGCTCCTCGTCGAGCGCCGCGCGCAAGGCGGCCACCAGGCGCGGGTGGTTGTGGCCGAACAGCGTGGTGCCGAAGCCGCCGGCGAGATCGAGCACCGCGCGGCCGTCGTCGGTGGTGAGCACGTCGCCGCGGCCGCGCAGGTAGCGCACGTCGAGGCCCAGGGCGCGCAGGCGCGCGGCCACGGCCGGGCGCGCGCGCGCGTACTCGTCGTCGCCCGCGCTCACAGGTTCTTCCGCACGCCGCCCTTGTGCAGCGCCAGGTTCAGGATGAAGTGCAGGGCCGTCATCGACGTGATCGACAGGAGCACCAGGGCACCACCCAAGGGGAACACCAGCCAGCCCACCAGGAGGCATGCGGCCACGCTGTCGGCCTGGTCGAGCACGAGGAAGAACGCGCCCACCAGGCCGGTGCTGGTGGCGCCGGGTGCGATCTCGAGCTGGCGCTTCAGGAACGAATTGGGCAGCTCGCCGAGGGCATAGCCGAGGCCGAAGAGGGCGTGCGCGCCGCCGTACTGCAGCGCGTAGCCGAGGCGCGTGGGCTCGGAGAGCCACACGTCGCCGAGCGCGCTCACGTGCGCGAGCGCCACGCCGCCGAGCGCGCCCTGCGCGGCGCCGATGGCGGCGCCGGCGCCGATCATGACCGCCACGCCGCGCCAGGTCTTGTTGTCGCCGAGCACGCGGCGGCCGCGCACCATGCGCCCCCCGTCGAGGGGCCGTGCCAGCGCCGCCAGCCACCGCCGCTTCACCACCACCATGTGGAAGACGCCCGAGCCGATGACGGGCAGCGCCAGCCACACCATCTGCAGCGCGAGGGCAGGAAGACCGCTCATGGCGCGCCCTTGCCCCCGCGCTTGGCGGCGATGCGCCGCGCCACGTCGGCCACCGTGCGCACGGCAGCCAGGTCGCCCTCGTCGAACGCCACGCCGTAGCGCGCGGCGGCCTCGTCGAGCAGCTCTACCGCGCGCACCGAGTCGATGCCGTAGCCGACCAGCAGGCCCTCGGGGCGCACCTCGTCGATGGCGCACCCCGCGGCCGCGGCGATGAGCCCGCGCACCTCGGCGAGCACCAGGGCGTCGACGCGGTCAACCATCGGAGCCATCCAGTCGACGTTTCTTTGGGTTTCGAACTGAAAACAACAACACCGCGGCCGGGAACAGCACCAGCTCGGCCACCAGGCCCACGGCGAGGGCGCCGGCCAAGAGCTGCCCCATCAGGAACGTCGCCTTGAACTCGCTCACGACGAGCGACGCGAAGGCCAGCGTCAACACCAGCGCCGTCTGGAGGATGGCCGAGCCGCGCTCGCGCGACGCCGCCAGCATGGCGTCGGCGAAGGTTGCGCCGAGGCGGCGCCGGCGCTGGATGTCGAGGTGCAGGTGGATGGTGTCGTCGACGACCAGGCCGGTGGCCACCGAGAACACCAGCACCAGCGTGGGCGTGATGGGCTGGCCGGCGGCCGCGAGGGCGCCGAGCAGCACCAGGAGCGGCAGCACGTTCGGCAGCATGCCGACCAAGGCCCACACCAGGGAGCGGAAGTGCAAGAGCAGCACGAGGAAGATGAAGAGCGTCGACAGGCCGAGGCTCTGCAAGAAGCCGGTCACCAGCCGATCGAAGGTGCCCTGGGCCAGCACCACGGTGCCGGTGACGACGGCGCGCGCGCCGGGCGGCGGGTTCTCGGCCATCCAGCGGTCGAGCGCGTGGATGAGCTCGCCCGTGGGCGCCGAGCCGGCGTCGCGCACGAACACCAGCACCTGCGCGCGCGCGCGCGCGGGATCGAGCACGGCGCGCAGCGGCCCCGGGGTGGTGCCCGTAGCGGACGCCACCAAGCCGTCGACGAGCTGCGCGTCGACGAGCTCGGCGAACGCGCCCTCGCTCGACTCGCCCGGGAAGGCGGCCGCGAAGGCGTGGCTCGCGACGTCGCGCGGCGACAGGCTGCCGGTGACGCGGGGGTCCTTCGCCACCTGCGCTTGCAGGCGCGCCATCCACGCGCGCAGGTCGCGGCCGAGCAGCGTGCGCGCCTGGCCGTCGGCGGCCTCGAGCAGCACGTTGAGCTGGAACATGGCGAAGCCCTGATCTTCGGCGCGCTTGATGTCGCGCATGAGCGCGTGGTCGTCGCGCTCGTCGATCATCTTCGAGTCCACGCGCAAGGAGAACAGCGGCGGGATCGAGAGCGCGAGAGCCAGGCCCGTGACCAGCGTCAGCAGCACGCGGCGGCGCGCCGCGAGCCCGAGCATGCCGTCGACGACGCGGGCGAGGTGCCGCGACTCTGCCAGGCCATCCTTGAGCTTCGCATGCGGCGTGAGCGCCAAGAACGCGGGCACGAACAGCATGGTGGTGAGCCACGTGAGCAGCACCGACGCGCCGGCCACCACGCCGAAGTCCATGACGATGCCGATGCGGGTCACCACCACGGCGAAGAAGCCGATGGCCGTGGACACGGCCGTGCCCAGGCACGGGATCGCGAGGTGCGAGAACGCGGCCGCGACCGCGCTCGGCCACGGGGCGCCGTCCTTGCGACGTCGACGCGCCTCCGTGAGCAGGTGCGCGCTGTCGGAGATGCCAACCACGAGCAAGAGCACGGGCACGATGGAGGTGAGCGCCGTCAGCGGCCGGCCGGCGACGTGCAGGCCCACGAGCGAGAGCACGTAGGCGGGCACGATGGCGAGGATGACGGCGAAGGTCTGCCACGCGCTCCGATAGAAGGCGTAGAGAAGCAGGAAGCACACCACGATGGCGACGGTGACGAACAGCCCTTGGTCTTGCTGCAAGAGCACCAGATAGCGCGCGCGCAATACGGGCAGGCCCGAGAGCGAGAGCGTGGCGCCGCTCGGGTCGAGGCGCGCGAGGCCGTCGGTGATGGCGGTGTTGGCGGCGGCGCGGCCGGCCTCGGTGTTGTGCTCCTGCGGCAGCGTGCCGAGCACGGTGAAGGTGCGGAGCGCGCGATCGAGCACGATGCCGCGATAGAGCGCGTCGTCGCGGACGGGCTCGAGGCCGGCGCGCAGGGCAGCGGCGCTGGTGCGATCGACGAGGAGGGGCCCCTCGCCGACCGTGCCCGTGTCGTCGGCCATGAGGCGCGTGCTCGTGCCCACGTGCACGACGTCGGTGAGGCCGGCGCCCCGGAAGAGCGCGGCCACCTGCTCGAGCGTGCTGAGCTCGGCAGGGTCGAGGCCGTCCGGGCCCGCATCGAGGAAGGCCGCCACGCGCGCGTCCTCCTCGGGGAACGACTGCTTGAAGCGCTCGTAGGGCGCGCGCACGTCGTCGTCACGAGGGAAGAACTGCTCCACCGCGAAGTCGGGCCGCACCTGCAGCGCGAACGGCGCCGACGCCGCGATGACCAGCGCCCACGCGCCGATGACCAGCGCGCGGTGGCCCACGACCCACGTGAAGAACCGCTCGATCACCCGAGCACCTCCAGGCGCACGCCGTGCGCCACGCCGAGCGCCACCGGCAGGCCCACGGTGGCGACGAGCGCGAACGCCTCGGCGAACGGCCGCAGGCGCGCGCTGGCGGCCGTGGGGCGCAGGGCGTAGCGCAGGGCTCCCACGAGGAGGGCGCCGGCCACCGCGCTCGCCACCCACAGGTACAGCCCGGCCGCGTCGGTGGCGAGGGCCAGCACCACCAGCGACGAGAGCGCGATCAGCACGCACGCAACCAAG
>CAZONM010000401.1:109-5227 GCA_964580865.1 uncultured Myxococcales bacterium
TTGGGGTGGCCTTTGTGCTTTCGGCGGCTGGTGCCCAGGGGCACTGTCTTGTCCCGCCGAATGCCGCCCCGCTTCGCGGTTCGGCAGCGCACGAAGGCCACGCCCTTGGGGTGGCCTTTGTGCTTTCGGCGGCTGGTGCCCAGGGGCACTGTCTTGTCCCCGAGCGCTCGCGCGCTCGGGGGAGCAGCCCGCGCCTCCGGCGCGTGGCTTGCGCCACGCGCTCGCTGGAGGGGGTCGGCCCGCAGCGCGGGCCGTCGTGGCTCGCTTGTGCCACGCGCTCGCTGGAGGGGGTCGGCCCGCTGCGCGGCGGGGCCAACTGCCGACCTGACCCTGGTTCCGGATGAGACACCATCGCCCTCTGCGGCGATGAAGCGTGAGCCGCCGGACCTCGAGAAGATTGCGATCGACCGGATCCACCAGCTCCGCAGGGAGAAGGGGATGACCCAGGAGAAGCTGGCCGAACGTGCGGACCTGACGGCCGAGGCGGTGACCTGCGTGGAGCGCGGCGTGCGGATGCCGACGTTGAAGACCCTCGGGAAGCTCGTGCGCGTGGAGCCCACGCAGGAGGGCGTGTTCCTCCGCTTCGTCGTGGATGTCGCCGAGAAGGATGCGTGGTGGGCGAAGGAGCCGCACAAGTCGCAGCTCCAGCAAGCCCTCGCCTGGGCGGCGAAGAACCCGCCCGCCGAGAGCGACCTGGGGGCGTTGCTCGCGCGCGCGACGTCGACGGCCAAGCCGAGTTCCCGCGCGGCGAAGACCGCAGCCAAGCGGGCGCAGCCGCGGCGCGCCGCGAGGAAGAGGTAGCCGCGGGTAGAACCACACCCGCTGGCCTTGCGCGGCGGTCCTTGTGCCGTTATACTAAGACTGACATAATTGGCAGATGGCGTCCGTTCCGGCCCTATCGCAGGCGAGGACCCCGCTCGAGTGGGTCGGCTCATCGCTCAAGGACCTGAGTGATTTCCCTCCGGAGGTGAAGCAGGACATCGGCTACGCGCTGCACCAGGGGCAGCTCGGGGAGAAGGGCAGGTGTGCAAAGCCCCTCAAGGGCTTCGGCGGCGCCGGGGTGCTGGAGGTCGTCGACGACTTCGACGGGGACACGTTCCGCGCGGTCTACACAGTCAAGTTCAAAGGCGTCATCTACGTGCTGCACGCGTTCCAGAAGAAGTCCACGCAGGGGGCGAAGACGTCGAAGGGCGACATCGACCTCGTCAAAGCCCGCCTGAAGCTGGCAGAGGCCGACTACGAACGGCGGCAGAAGGAGAAGAGAGATGCGAAGAAAGGACATCACGCCGAGCACCGGCAACGTCTTCGCCGACCTGGGCCTCGACGCTCCCGACGAGCTCCGGGCGAAGGCCATGCTCATGTCGAAGGTCGCGGCGCTGCTGCTCGAGAAGAAGCTGAACCAGACCGCCGCCGGCAAGCTGCTCGGCATCGATCAGCCCCGCGTGTCTGCGCTCGTGAACGGGAAGCTGTCGCTGTTCTCGACGGACAAGCTCATGGAGTTCCTGACGGTGCTCGGGAACGACGTCGACATTGTCGTGAAGAAGCGGACGAAGGCGAAAGGGCCTGGCCGGATCCAGGTGCTCTCGGCCCCTGCCTGACCGTCGGCGTCGTTCCGAAGCCCGGAGTCCTCCGTGCTCAAGTTCCCCGGCGAGTGGAAGTTCGCCCCCGTTGAGGGAATCCCCCCGTCAGTGGTGCGGTCGCGGCGTACTTCCACGATGCGCTCACGAGGATCGCGAAGAGCGCGGAGGGACCGAAGGGAGCACGTGAGATCTTCAAGAGCCACTTTGACGCGGCGGGACAAAGCTCCAACGAGGACTGGGCGATCACCCGCCTGCGCAGCGCAATGCAGGAGAATGGACTGAACACTGGGGACGACCCTCTTCCCTGTGTCTCCGAGGGCTTGGCCACAATCGCACGGGGCCTGAATATCCGCCTGTCGCCGTTTCGATTCCGGCTCTGGGCAACAGCCGCCGAATGCCGCCCCGCTTCGCGGTTCGGCAGCGCACGAAGGCCACCCCCTTGGGGTGGCCTTTGTGCTTTCGGCGGCTGGTGCCCAGGGGCACTGCCTTGTCCCCGAGCGCTCGCGCGCTCGGGGGAGCAACCCGCGCCTCCGGCGCGTGGCTTGCGCCACGCGCTCGCCGGAGGGGGTCGGCCCGCTGCGCGGGCCGTCGTGTCTCGCTTGTGCTACGCGCTCGATGGAGCGCCCGCCCCTCACTGCGTGGTCACGAGGAACCAGCGCGCCCGCACCTCGGCGTTGCGGGCATAGAGCCCCACGCGGCCGCTTGGGTGCAGGGCGCTCGTCGTCGTCACCACCACGGATGTCCCGCCGTCGGGCGTCACGGTGCAGGTCAGGCTCTGGCCCACCACCGCGAACGCGACCTGATAGCGCGAGCCGTCGTTCGGCGCCGAGGGCAACGCCTGCTGCGCCAGGGTGGTCGCCGCGGTCACCTCGTCGCTGCCGGCGCGCGCGACCTCGATGATGCGCGCCGTGCCCGCGCTGGAGCTGTCGCGCGAGGCGACACAGGCGAACCCCAAATAGGGCGAGGAGGTGTCGCTGCGCGCCATCACGCCGAGGTGGTTCGGCGGGCTGCCGTTGTCGAGGTTGGCGAACACGGCGTCGGTCGACACCACCACGTCGTTCGACGCGTTGAACGCGCGCAGGTACATGCCGTCCTTCTCGCTCTCCTTCTTGCGGTACTCGCCCTGGCCGGTGAGCTCGTGAGCCCCAACCACGTCGCTCCAGCCGGCGAGCCAGCTGGTGCCGTCGAAGGGATCGAAGAACGCGCTCGATCCCCCAGCCGACGGGGTCGGATCACAGAGGTCGCCTACGCCGTCGCTGTCGCCGTCTTCCTGGCCCGCGTTCGCCACCAGCGGGCAGTTGTCGGAACCCGCCGCGGCCGCCAGGTAACCCGCCGGCGGCGTCAGGCTACAGAAGGGCACGGCGCCGCCCCAGGTGACGGCGTCGAGATCCTGGTCGTTGAAGTACCCGACCGTGGCGTGGATGCCGTTGGCGTCGTCGTCGCAGTCGGTGCCGGTGCACTCCGAGCCGTCGCCATACCCGTCGCCATCGGCGTCGGTGCACGGGTCGCAGGTGTTGCCGATGGTGTCGTCGTCGTCGTCGGATTGGCTCGGGTTGTACGAGGTCGGGCAGTTGTCGTCGTCGGTCTGCGTCGCGCGATAGCCTTGGGGCACCGTCGCGCCGTCCGTGCACTGCTCCACCACCGTGCCCGTGGTGAACCCGTCGAGGTCGGTGTCGGTGAACACGCTCATGCTGGTATGCGCGGCCCCATCGCCCTCGGCGCAGTCGGGGCCGGCGATGCACCCGTCGCCGTGGTGATCGCCGTCGGTGTCGCCGGTGCAGCCGTCGCCCTCGCCCTCACCCTCGCCCTCGCCCTCGCCCTCGCCCTCACCCTCACCCTCACCCTCGCCTTCACCCTCGCCCTCGCCCTCACCCTCACCCTCGCCTTCACCCTCGCCCTCGCCCTCACCCTCACCCTCACCCTCGCCCTCGGCGACGAGCGGCGCCAGGCATCGCCCGTCGACGCACGCATAGCCCTCGAGGCACGCATGTTCGTCGTCGCAGCGGCGCCCGGCGAGGTCGACGGTGCAGGCGCTCGCGAGCACCAGGGTCGCGGCGATGACGATGCAAAGGCAGCGCATCGCCAGAGTGTACCGCGGCGGCCGCGGTCGTCGACGCGCCCACCTGGCCGAGCGCGGCGACCGGCGGCGGGCCTCGCGCGCTGTGGGCCGCTGCGAGCGCCGCGCGTTTCAGCGCGGCGCCCCCCACCGCGCACCCCCAGGCGCTAAGATGACCGTCGTTGCCGACCGATCTCCCGAACCCGCAGGGGGCAGGCCCCGCCACGCCCACCAGCGGCCCCGCCGCCGGTGGCACCGACACGCACCCCATCAGCCGCCTGCCGTGCCGCCTGGGCCGCTACACGCTCACCAAGCGCCTCGGCGTGGGCGGCATGGCGGAGGTGTTCCTGGCGCAGCAGGACGGCCCCGCTGGGTTCCTCAAGGCCTGCGTGGTCAAGCGCATGCTGCCGCACCTGGCGGAGGACCCGCGCTTCGTCGAGATGTTCCAGCGCGAGGCCCGCCTGGCCGCGCTGGTGCACCACACGAACGTGGTGCAGATCTTCGAGCTCGGCGAGACCGAGGGCTCGTTCTTCATCGCCATGGAGTACGTCGACGGCCTGCCGCTGCACCGGCTGGCGCGCGCCACCTGGCGGCTGAACCAGCCGCTGCCCATGGAGGTCGTGTGCTGCACCATCGCCGACGCGGCGCTCGGTCTGGCGGCCGCCCACGAGCAGTGCGACGAGCATGGCCGGCCGCTGCACCTGGTGCACCGCGACATCAGCCCCGACAACCTCATCGTCAACCGCGAGGGCGTCACCAAGGTGCTCGACTTCGGCGTGGCCAAGAGCACGCAGGGCGAGCGCACAGCCACCGGTGAGCTCAAGGGCAAGGTGCCGTTCCTGTCGCCCGAGCAGATCCGCGGCGACGCCATCGACGGGCGCGCCGACCTGTACGCGCTCGGCGTCACCGCCTACTGGCTCCTGACCGGCAAGCGCCCGTTCGCCGCCCCCAGCGACCTCGGCGTCATGCAGGCGATCCTCGCGGCCACGCCGCGCGCGCCGCGCGACCTCAACCCCACGGTGCCCGAGGCCCTCGACGAGCTGGTCATGCGCCTGCTGCAGAAGGACCCGGCCGCGCGCCCCCAGAGCGGCCACGAGGTCGCCGATGCGCTGGCGCCGGCGTTGGCGGTGCGCCGCACCATCGTCAGCCCCTTCGTGCGCGACGCCTTGGCCGGCGCCCAGGCCAACCCGCCCATCGAGGAGTCGGGGCCGGCCAACCCCGGCTTCCTGTGCTCCACCCCGCAGTCAGACGAGGTCAGAAGCAGCCTGCGCCGCCTGGCGCCGTCGTCGGCGCCGCGGCCGGCGCCCGCGCCTCCGCCGGTGGAGGAGACCTCGCCCACCGCCCCCTCGGGCGTCGACCCCAGCACGTTGGTGTCGGTGCCCACGGTGCCCGCGGCGCCACCGGAGCACCCGGGCCGCGCCGCGCTGATCGCCGCCACCGCCGGCGGGCTCGCGTTGGTCGCGGCGGCGCTGGCGTTCGTCG
>CAZONM010000402.1:0-5225 GCA_964580865.1 uncultured Myxococcales bacterium
GGCGCCGCCGTCGCCGGCGGGGACGCGCTGCGCAGGCGGTGGATGAGCTCGAGCACGGCCTGAGCGCTCTCGGGCCGGCGCTCGGGGCTGCGCGCCATCAGCGCGCGGATGAGCGTCGCCGCCTCGTGCGGCACGCCGTCGACGTGCAGGGCGTCGAGGTCGGGGGGCTCCTCGTTCATCTGGCGCACCACGCGCTTCATGGGCGTGGGCGCGGCGAACGGGTGCTCGCCCACGAGCAGCTCGAACCACACCACGCCGAGCGCGTACAGGTCTTGGCGCGGGTGCTCGGGCGCGCCCTCGGCCTGCTCCGGCGCGCAGTAGCCGGGCGTGCCCACGAAGCCGCCGTCGCGCGTGAGGTTCTCCCCCACCTGGTCGGGGTCGTGGGGCTTGGCCAGGCCGAAGTCGAGCACCTTGGCCACCACCATGCCCGTCGACGACGCGCTCTGGCGCGGCAGCATGATGTTCTCGGGCTTGAGGTCGCGGTGCACCACGCCCGAGGCGTGCGCGCGCAACAAGCCCTGCGCGATGGCCTCGATGATGGGCAGCGACTCGGCGAAGGTGAGGCGCCGCTTGCGCGTGAGCACGTCGCGCAGCACGTCGCCGTCGACGAACTCCATGGCGAGGAACAGCGCGCCGTCGTCGGTCTTGCCGTAGTCGTAGATGGTGACGATGGCCGGGTGCGACAGCGCCGAGGCGGCCTTGGCCTCGCGCTCGAAGCGCTTCTGCATCACCGGGTCGGACGCGGCCTCGCGCCGGATGATCTTGAGCGCCACCGAGCGCCCGAGGCCCTCTTGCACGGCCAGGTACACGACGCCCATGCCGCCCTTGGCGATGCGGCGCATCACCGCGTAGCGGCCGGCTACCCTGGTGCCGAGCAGCGGGTCGGGTCCGTCGACGACGGTCTGCACGCGCGCACCATACCATCGAAGCGCGCCGGCCCCTACGGCTCGGCGCAGCCCACCGGGTGCGGCACCGGCTGATCGTAGAGCGTGTCGTCGTCGGCGGCGCGGGCCAGCGCCGCCGCCAAGAAGCGCTTGGGGTCCGCGAGCTTGCCGAAGTGCGCGTCGAGCAGCGTGGTCACCGGCAGGCGCTCGAGCTTGCGCATGCTCTGGTAGGCGAGGCGCATGTCCTCGGTGACGCCGTCGGGCGCCGGGTAGATGCCGTCGCCCCGGGGCGAGAGGATGGCGTCGCCGCCGAACAGGATGCCGTCGGTGAGCCAGCCGGTGCTGCCCGGCGTGTGGCCCGGCAGCGCGATGGCCGTGAAGGCGCGCCCGCCGAACACGAAGACCTGCCCGTCGCGCACGGGGATGACCGTGCGCGGGCGCGGCGCCACGCCAATGGCGCGCCCGAGGTCGGCCATGATGCCCGCGTAGCGATAGGTGCCCTCGAGCAGCGGCACGTCGGCGGCGCCCACGTACACGGGCGCGTTGAACAGGTGCGCGGCCGCGCGGTGGTCGGGGTGCGCGTGCGTGAGGAGCACGGCGAGCACGCGCCGGCCGCCGATCGCGCCGCGCAGCACCTCGCCGCTCTCGTCGAAGCCGGCGTCCACCAGCACCACGCCGTCGATGACGGGCACGATCCAGTTGATCGACGTCGCCGTGCACACGCCCTGCACGCCGGGGTGCGCCATGCGCTCGGGCGGCGCGTGCGACACCTTGCTCAGGAGGCCCTCGGCGCTGGCGACCAGCGCGCGCAGCGGGGCGCACGACGTGAGCGCGAGGAGCGCGCCCGTCACCATGACCGACCACAGCGGGGACGAGCGGCGCGCGCGCACGGTGGCCTCCGGGGCCCGACGTTGACAGGAGATCTCGCGGCCGGCTAGCACCGCGCTCTCAGTCGAGCGAGGTGACGACGATGGCGGCCCGGGCGATGCCGAAGCAGCGTGAGATCGCGGTCAGCGAGTTCTTCTCGAAGAACCGCCACCTGTTGGGGTTCGACTCGCCGCAGAAGGCGCTCCTCACCGCGGTGCGCGAGGCGGTCGACAACGCGCTCGACGCCTGCGAGGAGGCGCGCCTCCTCCCCGACCTCACGGTGGAGCTCACCGAGCTGCCCGAGGGCCGCTACAAGGTGCGCGTCGAGGACAACGGGCCGGGCATCCCCAAGGAGGAGCTCGGCAAGATCTTCGCCAAGCTCTTGTACGGCTCGAAGTTCCACCGCCTCAAGCAGTCGCGTGGCCAACAGGGCATCGGCATCTCGGCGGCGGTGATGTACTCGCAGATGACCACCGGCGAGCCGTCGCACATCACCTCGAAGATGGCGGGCGGCAAGGCGCAGCACGTGCGCTTGTTCATCGACACCGCCAAGAACCAGCCGAAGCTCGATCACCAGAGCGTGGACAACTCCGACTGGTGGGCGCAGAAGACCTCGGGCACCTCCATCGAGATGACCATGAGCGCCCAGATGAAGGGCGGTCGTCACGGCATCGAGGCGTACCTGAAGCAGACGGCGCTGGCGAACCCGCACGCGCGCATCCTGTTTCGCACGCACAAGCTCTCGACCAAGCTGGCCATCGAGAAGGGCGCGCCGCCCTCGGTCACCGAGACCCTCGACCTGCCGCGCGTGGTGGCGGAGCTGCCGAAGGAGCCCGTCGAGATCCGGCCGCACCCCCACGGCGTGGAGCTCGGTACCTTGCAGCGCTACCTGCAAGAGGCCGGGCGGCAGCGCGTGCACAACTTCCTGACGACGAGCTTCTCGCGCGTCACCGGCCCCATCGCCACCGAGCTGCTGGCGAGCGCGGGCATCTCGGCCGAGGCCGAGAGCAACAAGATCCCGCGCGACAAGAGCGAGGCGCTCTACAAGGCCATCCAAAACACCAAGCTGATGGCGCCGCCCACCAACTGCCTCTCGCCCATCGGCGAGGAGGCGCTCATCAAGGGGCTGTTCGCGCTCTACGGCGACATCCAAAACCTCGGCGACGAGGACGACCTCGAGCACATCCAGCTGCCGAGCAAGAAGCCGGCGACGCCGCTCCCCGAGGCCGAGGCGGCACCCGTCGAGGAGGCGCCCGCGCCGGCGCCTGCCAAGAAGGGCAAGAAGCTGCCGGGCAAGCAGGTCGATCAGCAGCTCGCGCTCTTTCAGCGCGCGGCGCCCAGCGCGCCCGACGCCGCCGCCGCGCCGTCCACGGACGCCGCGCCCGTCGCTGGCGCCGGCAAGGTGAAGATCGAGGCCGACGAGGAGGGCGCCGCCGTCATCGCCATCGGCGAAGACACCTTCGTCACCGCGGTGACGCGCCCGCCCGCTATCTACCGCGGCAACCCGTTCCAGGTGGAGTGCGGCATCCTGTACTCGCGGCAGCTGCCCGCCGACGAGCTCGCCAAGGTGTTCCGCTTCGCCAACCGCGTACCCTTGCTCTACCAGGCGAGCGCGTGCGCCATGTTCAAGGCGGTGACGTCGGCGCCCTGGCGCAGCTACGAGGTGCTGCAGGCGCGCGGCGCCTTGCCCACGGGCCCGCTCGTCGTCATGGTGCACATCGCGTCGGCGTGGGTGCCCTACACCTCGGAGTCCAAGGAGGCCATCGCGCACTACCCCGAGGTGCTCAAGGAGATGCGCTTGGCGGTGATGGAGGCGGGGCGGCGCCTGCAGCGCTTCCTGCGGCGACGCAAGCGCGCGGCCGAGGAGCAGCAGAAGCGCGACTACATCACCAAGTATCTGAGCCCCATCGGCGAGGCGCTGCGCGACATCCTCGAGCTGTCGAAGGACGAGACGCAGGCGGCGCTCGACAACCTCAAGATCGTGCTCGAGCACTCGCGCACGGCCGAGGGCGAGAGCAAGCCGAAGAAGAAGGACAGGGCGCCGAAGAAGGGCGCCATCGTCGACGAGCAGGCCAGCGCGTGAGCGCGCGGGCGCTGGCGCTCGCGCTCGTGCCGACGGCGCTCGGTGCGTGTCTGACCACGCCGCCGCCGCGGCCCGACATCGAGGTGCAGGTGGAGCCCGACGCGCGCGGCACCGCCTGCGGCGTCACACCGGAGCTCGTGTTCGGCTCCCTGCCCGAGGGGGCCACGGAGCTCGCGCGCGTGCACGCGCGCTCGAGGCCGCGGCCGCTCGCGCGCTACCAGCGCGCGCTCGTGCGCGTGGCGCGCGAGCGCTGCGCCGCGGGCGTGAGCGTGGTGCGCGCCGAAGAGGAGCAGGGCGGCGTGGTGACGGCCGAGGCGATCTTGTGGTCGCGCGCCGTCGAGGGCGCGGCGCCATGAGGTGCGGCGTCGGGATCGAAGGCCCTCGGGAATCTGAGGGGCCGCCCGAGGCGCGCACGGCCGTGGGCGCGCGCGCCGCCTGGCACGGACCTTCCAACGCTCGAGCGCACCATCGCGGAGCCGCCATGTCGAAGATCACGAGCCTCACCGTCGCCCTCGTCCTCGCCGTGCTGGCGCTGGTGCCCGGCTGCCTCGACTTCGGCGTCGCCTGCACCGAGGAGGCGCGCGCCTCCGTGCAGGTCACGTTGGTCGACGACCTCGGCGCCTTCCCGAACGGCGTGTCGGTCACCATGCAGCGGCCTGGGCAGGATGAGGAGCCGTGCAGCGACTTCGGCACCGAGGGCACGGTGGTGTGTGGCTACGAGGTCGAGGGTGAGATCACGGTGCGCGCCGAGGCGCCGGGTCACGGCCCCGCCGAGGAGACCGTGGTGGTCGGACGCACCGACGACGGCTGCCACGTGGTCACCGAGCAGGTGACGTTGGTGTTGCCGGCCTACGACGGGCAGCTCGGCGGGTAGCGCGCGCGATCGTCGCGGCGGGCATCCACCCCGCGCTCACGCGGTGCCACCCGACGTCGGCGCCACCCGCACCAACGACACGGCTAGCTCATCGAGGAACAACAGGCGCGCCTCGGCGCGCAGCGCCGCGCGCTCGCCGGTGGGCAGCGTGACGAGCGCGTCGCGCTCGGGGCCCAGGCCCACGGGGCGCGCCTCCACCTCGAGGAAGCCCACGTAGCGACGCACGAATGGGTCGAGCGCCTTGTACAGCGCCTCCTTGAGCGAGAAGCGCACCAGCACCTCGCGCCGCCGCGCGTCGTCGTCGAGGCCCGCGAGCTCCGCGCGCTCCGCCTCGGTGAGCACGTGGGGCGCGATGTCACGCGCGTGCTCACGCGCCGACAGCGGCTCCACGTCGACGCCCACGCGGGCCGCTCCGGTGACGCCGGCCAGCGCCGCCGCCACGTCGTCCTTGTGGCTCACGCTCAGGCACAGCGGCGGCGGCACGCTCGGCGCGCCGCGCTCGTCGGGCAGCAGGGCG
>CAZONM010000403.1:0-5199 GCA_964580865.1 uncultured Myxococcales bacterium
CCAGCACGCAGACCAGGCTGGCACCGAGCGCAGCGGCCGCAGCGAGCGCCGGCCGGCGAGCTCCGGCGGCAGCGTCGAGCCCGGCGCGGAGGCGCTGCCAGCGGTGTCGTCGGCGAACAGCGCCTTGAGCTCGTCGGCGACGTTGGCCCGCGTGGCCACCATGCGGTTGCGCGTGGCCACGCGCGTGAGATCGGCGAGGAACACGGCCGCGCTCTCGGGCCGTTGATCGCGCTCGCGCGCCAGCGAGCGACGCAGCAGCGCCTCGAGGTCGTGGGGCACGCCCAGGCCGGGGTCGAGGGGCGGCACCTCGGCCTTGAGCATGGCCTGCAGGAACATCGACGGCGTCTCGGCCATGAACAGGCGGCGCGCCGTGACCATCTCGTAGAGCAGGATGCCCACGTTGTAGAGGTCGGAGCGCGGGTCGAGCGTCTCGCCGGTGAGCTGCTCGGGCGACATGTAGCCGAACTTGCCCTTGGTCACGCCCACCTGCGTGAGCACCTGCGACTGCTTGACCTTGGCCACGCCGAAGTCGGTGAGCTTCACCTGCCCGTCGCTGCACAAGAAGATGTTTGGCGGCGAGATATCTCGGTGGATGAGCCCGAGCGTGCGCCCGTCGCGGTCGGTGGCCTGCGTGCTCGCGTACACCAGCGCCTGCAGCACCTCGCGCGCGATGTGGATGGCCATCCACAGGGGC
This sequence comes from uncultured Myxococcales bacterium, assembly GCA_964580865.1. Lineage (GTDB taxonomy): Bacteria > Myxococcota > UBA727 > UBA727 > VGSZ01 > JACOUT01. The sequence goes on from CAZONM010000403.1 coordinate 695, forward strand.
ATCGACGCGTCGCGCTCGACGGTGGCGCTGATGATGTCGGCGACGTCCCTGCCCTCGAGGAACTCCATGACGATGAAGTAGTCGCCGGTGTCGGAGCGCGCGAGGTCATAGACGCGCACGATGTTCGGGTGCGTGAGCAGCGACGCGACGCGCGCCTCTTCGATGAACATCTCGAGCAGGGTCTCGTTCTGCGTCAGCTCGGGCAGGATGCGCTTGATGGCGTAGTACCAGGTGCGCCCGTCGGCGCCCTTGCCGCGCGCGCGATAGACCTCGGCCATGCCGCCCTGGGCGTGCAGGTTCAGGATCTCGAGGCCCGCGATCATCCAGCGTGCGTTCCTTGCGCTGACTCTACACGGATGATCAGCACGGATGTTCGATGCGCGCACCCGCTCGATCGCGCCGGGCGCCGCGCCGGTCGCGCCCCGTCAGCGGCCGCAGACGGTGTTCGGCTCGGCGTCGCAGTCGGGATCGACGCATGCGCCCCCGGGGTCACAGAACGGGTCGCACTCGCCGTCGTCGCCGCAGGGGGCCGCGCCGTCGCAGTCGCGGTCGCACTGGCAGGGGTCGGTGGACTGGTCCTGCGCCGCCTCGCACATGTCCGCGCGAAACTCGCAAGGGCACGGGTCGCCCGCGTCGTCGGGGCCGGCGTCGGGCTCGCCGGCGGGCGGCAGGCACGCCGCGAGGGTGACGGCGAGCATGAACGAAAAGCGCGAGGGGCGGGCCATGCGCACGCTTGTAGCGCACTCGCGCCACGGGCGCGCCGCCCTGCTCAGCCGCCGACCGCTACGCCCCCACCGGCTCCGACGCGCGCGCCTGCTCGATGGCCCGCGCCGCGTCGAACTTGAACACCAAGCGACCGGTGGTGGGCCCGCTGCCCTCGTACGGCGTGCGCAGCTCGGCCGCCTCGTCGAGCTCGATGACGGCGTGGCCGCCCTTCTCGAGCGCGCCGAACAGGATCTCCTCGGTGAGCGGCTTCTTCACCTCGTCGCGGATGACGCGCTGCAAGGGCCGCGCGCCCATGACCTTGTCGTAGCCCCTCTCGCCGAGCCACGCGCGCGCCTTGGGCGTGGTCTCGAGCGTGATCTTGCGATCGGCCAGCTGCGCCTCGAGCTCGCGGATGAACTTGTCGACGATGAGCCCCATGGCTTCGGGCTTGAGCGCGTCGAACTGCACGCGCGCGTCGAGGCGGTTCCTGAACTCGGGCGCGAACAGGTTCTTGTACGCCACGTCGTCGGCGCCGAGGTTCGCCGAGTCGCCGAAGCCGATCTTGCTCTTGGCCAGCTCGCGCGCGCCCACGTTCGACGTCATGATGAGGATGACGTGGCGGAAGTCGGCGGGGCGGCCGTTGTTGTCGGTGAGCTTGCCGTGGTCCATCACCTGCAAGAGGATGTTGAACACTTCGGGGTGCGCCTTCTCGATCTCGTCGAGGAGCAGCACGCAGTGGGGCGTCTTGTGGATCTGGTCGGTGAGGATGCCGCCCTGATCGAAGCCCACGTAGCCCGGCGGCGCGCCGATGAGGCGGCTCACCGAGTGGCGCTCCATGTACTCGCTCATGTCGATGCGCGTGAAGCCCACGCCCAGCGTCTTGGCGAGCTGCTTGGCCACCTCGGTCTTGCCCACGCCCGTCGGGCCGGTGAACAGGAACACGCCGATGGGCTTGTCGGGCTCGCGCAGGCCGGCGCGCGCCATCAGGATCGCGGTCACCACCTGCTCGATGGCCTTGTCTTGACCGAACACGACCTTTCGCAGGTCGACGCCGAGGCTCTTGAGCGCCTGCTTGTCGTCGACCGACACCTGCTTGGGCGGGATCTGCGCCATGCGCGCGACGCACTCCTCGATGTCACCCTCGTCGACCACGGGCATGGGCGCGTCGGGCGGGCGCTTGACGAGCTTCTTGCCGGCCGCCGCCTCGTCGATGAGGTCGATGGCCTTGTCGGGGAGCTTGCGGTCGTGCAGGTGCTTGGCCGAGAGCTTGACCGCGGCCTCCACGGCGGCGTCGGTGTAGCTGACGCCGTGAAACTGCTGGTAGGTGGGCAGGAGGCCCTTGAGGATCAGGATGCACTCGGCCTCGGAGGGCTCGTCGACGTCGATCTTCTGGAAGCGACGCGCGAGCGCGCGATCCTTCTCGAAGTACTGACGGAACTCCTTGTACGTCGTGGAGCCCATGCAGCGCAGCTTTCCGCTCTGCAGGCCCGGCTTGAGCAGGTTCGAGGCGTCCATAGAGCCACCGGAGGTGGCGCCGGCGCCCACGATGGTGTGGATCTCGTCGATGAACAGCACGGCCTTGGGGCGCTTCTCGAGCGCCTTCAGCACGGCCTTGAGGCGGTTCTCGAAGTCGCCGCGGTAGCGCGTGCCTGCCAACAGCGAGCCCATGTCGAGCGAGAACACCTCGGCGTCTTTCAACAGGTCGGGCACGTCGCCGGCCACGATGCGCTGCGCGAGGCCCTCGGCCAGCGCCGTCTTGCCCACGCCGCTCTCGCCCACATAGAGCGGATTGTTCTTTCGGCGACGGCACAGCACGTGGATGGTGCGCAACAGCTCCTTCTCGCGCCCCACCAGCGCGTCGAGCTCGCCGGCCTTGGCGCGCTTGGTCAGATCGGAGCAGAAGGCCTCGAGCGGATCGCCCGCGGGGCCGCCGCCCTCCTCCTCGTCGTCGCCGCCGCCGACGCGCTCGGGCTCGGGCCCCGGGCCGCCGTCTTGGCCCACCAGCTTCGAGACGCCGTGTGACACGTACGAGATGACGTCGAGGCGGTCGACGCCGTGCTGCCGCAAGAGGTACGCGGCGTGCGAGTCTTCCTCGGCGTACACGGCCACCAGGAGGTTGAAGCCCTTCACCTCCTCTTTGCCCGCGCCCATCACGTGCATGATGGCCCGCTGCACCACGCGCTGAAATCCGCGCGACGGCTGCGTCTCGAGGTCGTCGCTGTCGACCTTCTCGATCTGCTCGTCCAAGAACCTGTCGAAGTCGCCCTTGAGCTTGGCGATGTCGGCGCCGCAGTGGCGCAGCACGTTGGCGGTGTCGTCGTCGTGCAGCAGCGCCCAGGTCAGGTGCTCGACGGTGGCGATCTCGTGGCGCCGACGGTGCGCGTCGTTGAGCGCCACGCGGATCGCGATCTCCACGTCCTTCGACAACATGCCGCCGGCACCGGTCTTCTTGGCCGCCATAGCCCCATCCTACGATCCCGGCGCGCCCGCGCACCGTCTCGGCCGGCCCGTCACTCCGGCTCCATCGTCAGCATCAGCGGGTGGCCGTGCTCGCGCGCATAGTCGGTCACCTGGTCGCGCTTGGTCTCGGCCACGTCCTTCGTGTACACGCCCACGATGGCCTTGCCGCTCAGATGCACCTTGAGCATCAGCTGGTTGGCCTCGGTGGGATCCTTGCGGAAGAATTGGATCAGCACGTGGACGACGAACTCCTGGGTGGTGAAGTCGTCGTTGTGCATGACGACGCGCCACAGCTGCGGCTTCTTGGTGATGGGGCGCTCGAGCGTCTCCGTGCCCGTGCCGCCGTCCTTGCCCGGCTTACCGGGCTCCTTGGGACCGTTCGGGTTCTTCGGGTCGGCCATCGGCGTGAACTCTACGGCATGCGGCGGACCGCGGCACGCTCGAGGACGGCCGCCACGTCAGCCGGCGCCACCTCGAGGGTCCAGCGCCCCTCCCGCGTGGGGGCGCGCACCATCCCGTCGAGCGCCTCGAGGAAGCGGTCGCGCGGCCAGTGCACGGCGCCGAAGCGCTCGAGGTGCTCGGTGTGGCTCTGGCAGTCCACCAGCTCGAAGCCCCAGGTGATCAGGTTGGCGAGCAGCGTGGCGAACGCGATCTTCGACGCGTCGGGCTCATGTTGAAACATGCTCTCGCCGAAGAACACGCGGCCGAACGACACGCCGTAGAGCCCACCCACGAGCGCGCCGTCGCGCCACGCCTCGATGGAGTGCGCCAAGCCCTCCTCGTGCAGGGCGCAGTAGCCCTCGACCATGTCCTCGGTGATCCAGGTGCCGCGCTGGCCGCGGCGGCGCTTCTCGGCGCAGCCCTCGATGACGGCGCGAAACGCCGTGTCGGCGCGCACCTCGATGGCCGTGCGCTTGAGCTCCTTCTTGAGCGAGCGGTGCAGGTGCGCCTCGGCGGGCACCAGCACGAAGCGCGGATCGGGCGAGAACCACAGGAGCGGGAAGCCCTCGTGCGGCCACGGGAAGATGCCCTGGCGGTACGCCTCCTTGAGGATCTCGGGGTGGGGCGCCGCGCCCACGGCCACGATGCCCTCGGGGCTCGCGGTGCTCGGGTGCGGGAACGACCGCCGCCGCGCGCCCATGGCTCAGGGCCCCGTGCTCGCCATGATGACGACGGTGGCACCGTCGGCCGATCGCACGGTGACGCCGCGCGCGCGCGCGCACACCACGGCGCTCGCGCCCGCCGGCAGCTCGACCACCGTGGCGCCGCCGTCGCCGTCGACGAGCGCGCTGCCGCGCAGCGCATGCACCACGCCGGCGCACCCCTCGGGCATCACCAGC
>CAZONM010000404.1:0-5194 GCA_964580865.1 uncultured Myxococcales bacterium
CGCCTTCGCCCTCGCCTTCACCCTCGCCTTCGCCCTCGCCTTCACCCTCGCCTTCGCCCTCGCCTTCACCCTCGCCTTCGCCCTCGCCTTCACCCTCGCCTTCACCCTCGCCCTCGCCCTCGCCTTCACCCTCGCCCTCGCCCTCGCCTTCACCCTCGCCCTCGCCAACGACGACGCATCGCTCGTCGACGCACTGGAGGCCTTGCGGGCAGGCGACCGACGCCGCGCACGGGAGCGGCTCGAAGAACGCGCACGCGGCCACGAGCGCCACGCCGAGCGCGGCGACCCACGACCATGGGAGGCGTGAGGTGCTCATTCGCCAACTCCGAGGAGATACAGGGCCCCGCCCACGGCGACGGCGGCCACGCCCGCGCCTGCCGCGATCACGGCCACGGCGCCGATGACCTGCGCCGACCGGCGCGCGTTCGGCTCTGGGCCGCCCGCCGACGGCAGCGTGGTGTCGACCACCACCGGGTAGGCGAGCGCTGCCACCGTGACGCCGCCGAGCGCCAGGGCACCGCCGCCGACGGCCACCGCCAGCGGCACCACGGGCAGCCGCGTCGGTTCCGCGGGGACCAGCGCACCGCGCAGGCGCTCGGCCACGCCGCGCGTCGCGCCGATGATGCCGTCGGCCCCCGCCGCCTCGCCGCTCTCGCGCGCGATGGAGTGGCCACGCTCCACGTCGAAGAGCGACAGCTGCACGAGCGTCGCCGTGCCCACGCGCCCGAGCGTGCCGCTGACGACGTAGCGCGCGCCCATGGCGGCGCCGATCTCGGCGAGGCACGCTCCATCGTCGGCGCACCCCGTGGCCTCGCGCGTCGCTGCCACGTCGGCCAGCCGGCGCAGATCCTCGCTGGAGAGCACCTCGATGGCGCCGCCACGACCGAGCACGGTGGCCACCTCGTTCGACAGCACAGCGGCCAGTTGCGCGTCGCCCTCGGTGCGCACATCGAGCACCAAGACGCGCGCGGGCGCGGGCGCGGGCGCGGCATGCGCGGCGAGGGATGCGAGCGCGAGCGCGGTGACGAGCACGGCCCAGTGTTAGCACGCGCGCGGCACCGGCCGCGACGCGTCGCCGTCGCGAGGCACTGGCCGGTCAGCCGCGCTCGAGGAACGCCAGCACCAGCGACACGTTCTCGAGGCGCGCGCGGTCGCCCTCGCAGCGCGCGGCCCCGTCGGCCACCAGCTTCGCCAGCTCCACCTTGCCCGTCGAGAGCGACGCGAACTGCGCGGGCGACAGGTGCACGGTGACGGCGGCAGCGGGCCCGCGCCCCGGTGTCACCGTCGCGCTCGGGAAGTCGAGCGTCCACGCGCCGGCGCCGTCCACGTCGATGCAGTAGGCGCCGCCCAGCTCGGCGCAGGTGGCGCGCATGATCTGCAAGACCCGCGGGCACGCGGACTCGAAGAACGCCTGCGGGGTCGGGGTGGCGCGGGGTGGCTTCTTGCGGGTGGCCATGGGGCGCGAGCCTACCCGCGCCCGCGCCGGGCGCGGACGCCGATCATCCGCGTCCGCGTGGTCGGCGTTGGGTACCCAGCGGGGGCGCAGCAGACGCGCGCCGGGGGCGCGCGGCGAGCGTGGCCGCCTGAGCGCTTGGCGGGAGGATCTCCTGGGAGGACAGGCCCTCCCCCGCCGGGCGCGACGAGCATGAGGGCCTTGACGTCGGAGCTCGCCACCGACGCAGCGCCTACGGCACCGAGGCGCAGCGCGCCTCGTCCTCGGGACACACGCACGCGCACAACGAGCGACACGCGGCGGCCTCGCGGGCGTGGCGCTCCTCCTCCTCGGGCTCCGGCTGCACTCCCGTGCACCATAGGCTGCGCCGGTAGGTGCATCCCCGCTCCGTGCAAGCGGTGTCGGCGCCCACGGTGCCCTTCGCCTCGGCGCAGCAGTAGTCCTGACGGACCACGAGGCTGTCGTCGAGCGGCGGCAAGGCGTCGTCGCCGCTCCGCGTGGTCGCGGGGCGCTCCCCCGTGGCACACGCCACGAGCAGGATGAGGAGCGCGGCGGAGCGGAGTCGGTGGGGGGCCATGGGCGATGCTACCGCGGCGTGAGAGGCGCGTCGGGGTCCGGCGACGCGCGGGAAGGATCGCGTGCGATCGCAGAGCGGCATGATGGAACGCGCCGGTCCCCCGCGCGCCGTGGCGGCGCTCACGCGCTGTGGCGCCGCGTCGCCTTCGCCGGAGGCCGCTGCTGGGGAGGAACCACCCGATCCGCAGCGGAGGGCAGGGGTCGTCAAAGCTGCGGCCCGAAGACCGGCGCCGGTGTAGGCTCCCGCTGACTCGAGGTGCCAATGCTCGGGAGACCATGGTCGAGGCCCGCCGCACCTGCGCCAGGGACCGCGACGCACCCTGCGGAGGAAGCGTGAACCAGGCGCTCGCACTTGCCATCCTCGCCGCGACGCTCGCCGTCGCGTGCACGGACCCCTACGAAGAAGGCGAGGCGGCGTGCGTTGCCGCCGGCGGGGCCTGCGTCAACGTCGCGGACTGCGATGTCGGCGACGGGTTCGTCGCTGGTGACGTCGAGGAGTGCGCGAACGCTTTCTCGCTCTGTTGCCTCGCCGAGTGCAACGGCGAGACCGAGGACTTCGAGTGCTCGGACGGGAGCGCGACCTTTCGACCACTCTGCGAGGAGGGAGACCTCCAATGCCGACCCGGGGAGACGGAGCAGCCGCTTCAGGGGTAGCCCTCGCCGCCGGCAAGACCGCGCCGCAGCGGTGTCGCGGTCGCGGATCCGATCGCGGCACAATCACCATCGCCGCAAGCCGGGGAGTAGAAATGCGCGTCACCGCCCCCGTCGCTCTTGTCGTCCTGCTCAGCTCCGCGTGCCTCGATCCGGTCGGGGTCGGCGTCCCACAGGTCCCAGACGGCTACCCATCCCTCGATGGGACCACGGGCGCCCATGCCGTGTGGACGAGCGACGCCGCGCATGACGCGGAGGCGGAGGGGGGCGTCGCCGCGACGTCCGGGCTCGACACCCTCGTCATCGCTGCAGACGGTGTCACGTTGACCCTGACGTTTCCGAGCGGGCTCGATGCAGGTGACACCGCGACGACGGCGGCCGACGCGACCAGCGCGCTCGTCATCGAGGCCGTCGCAGGAGAACCGGCACGATCGAACCTCGGCGGGGGCTCGGCCACCGTCATCGTCGACGCCACGGACGGCGAGGCAGTGGCCGGCGCGTCTGGCCGGATCGTTGCGGGCAGCTTCACCGGGACCGTCTGCGCAGCGGCCGACGACTGCGTCGAGATAACCGACGGGCGCTTCAGCGCGTACGACCTGCGTTCGCTCTGAGCTCGACGGCCGCCGCGCCCGATCACCTGTGTCGAGGACGGGCGTCGCGCCGTTGTCGTTGGTGCTCACGGCGCGAGCGCGGACGCCGCCGCGACCTGGCGGCGCGCCACCCGCGCGGCGCAGCTGCGTCGGCCACGGCCGCATGGCCGGCGCCGCGCGCCGAGTGGTTGACGAAGAAGACGTCGTCGCGGTCGCGTGTACGTACTGCTCCCCTTCATGCGCGGCGCCTGCCCTGACCGAACGAGCGCCTGCTGCTACGGTCCGGGCGTGGTCAACGTGCCGCCACCGCCGAGGTCGTACGGTCGCGACACCGTGAAGCGCCGCGCCGCGCGCGCCGCGCTCGCTGCCGTGCTCTGGGACGAGACGGGCGCGCGGCGCTTGCCGCGCGAGGCCGCGCTGGTCGCCGCGCTTCAGGCGTGTGACGCGCGCGATGTCTGGTGGGTGTGCGAGGCGAGCAGCGCCGGGCCCGTCTATCTGCTGCCGACGCGCGAGTGGATCGGTGCGCTGGCGCGCCTGGTCGACCGCCTGCGCGCGCGTCGCGTGCTCGAGGTCGCCGCGGGTGACGGGTTCCTCTCGTCGTGTCTGCGGCGGGCCCGCCCACAGCTCGAGCTGTTCGCCACCGACGACGGCTCGTGGTCGACGGCCGCCGCGCGCATGACGCGCGCCGAGCGGCGCGAGCACCGCGACGTCGCCTTCGCCGGCATCCGCGCTGAGGCGCACGTGACGAAGCAGGGCGCGCTCGCCGCCGTCACGCGCACGCGCCCCGACCTGGTGCTCATCAGCTGGGCGCCGCCCGGCACCTTGGTCGAGCGCCTCATTCGCGCGCCGGTCCCGCTCGTGCTCGACATCAGCGTCGACGGCGACGTGTGCGGCAACGGCACGCGCACCTGGCGTTTCCACAAGGAGATGCTCGAGGGCGCCATCGAGCAACGCGCGCTCTGCCGCCTCGACGCCCGGCCGAGCACCGCGCGCGCGACGCGCGTGACGCTCTACTACGGACGCACGCATCCCGCGCACGGCGTCGAGCGCGGGTGCTGGTGAGCGTCGCGCTGCCGGCCCTGGTCCCGGTGATGCATGACGCCAATGGTGCGATCACGCCGATCGGCTCGGCCATGCCTGAGCCGTCGCCCATGCCATACTGCCCCGGTGTTCCCGCTCGCCGTGCTCGCGTTCGCAACCGCGGCGGTCCCTGAGCCCATCGCCGTCACGCCGTGGCGCAACCTGAACGCCGCGCCCGAGCTCGAGTGGCTCTCGCAGGGCGCCGCCGAGACCATGGCGACCGACCTGCGCAACGCGGGCTTGCGGGTGGTGGAGCGCGCGGCCATCGCCAAGGCCCTCGCCGAGCTCGAGGGGCCGGCAAGCGCGGGCGGCGACGTGGCGCGCGCCGTCGTCGCCGGGCGCCTCGTGGGCGCCAAGAGCCTGGTGCTCGGCAGCTACCAGGTCGCCGGCGGCGAGGTGCGGCTCGTGGCCCGCTTCGTCGACGTGGAGACGGGCGTCGTTCAAGAGACCGCCAAGGCCACCGGCGCGCTCGACACGATCTTCGCGCTGCAGGATCGCATCGTCGACGCGCTGGCGACGCGCGCCGGCAAGCGCCCCGCGCCGCCGGCGCGCAAGCGCGGGACCAAGGCCTACCAGCGCTTCGCCGCCAGCCTCGACGTCCACGACGACACCCAGCGCCGCGCCGTCCTCGAGGACGCGCTCCGCTTGGACCCGTCGCTCACCTACGCCGCGGCGGCGCTCGACGCGCTCGAGGCCCGCTTGCGCGAGGGCCGCGGCGCCAGCGCCGTGGCGTTCGCCGCGCGCGAAGCTGACCTGCTCGCGCTCGTCGAGAACGCCGCCACCGACCATGCCCGACGCCTCGCTGCGGCGCGTGCGTTGCTCGATGGCCTCGAGCGCGCACGCC
>CAZONM010000405.1:0-5189 GCA_964580865.1 uncultured Myxococcales bacterium
CCCCCCCCCCCCCCACAACAACACTCTTTCCCTACACGACGCTCTTCCGATCTCGCTTCGAGGCGCGCCAAAGCGCCCTGCAAGCCGCGCGCGAGCGTGGCCAGCGCGAGCGCTTGGTCGTCGTCGAGGTTGCCCACCGGTGCTCCCGCCGCGCCTGATGGCGCCTCGCACGGTTGACGTCAAATCAGGGTCGGCGGTACGTTGGCCCGCGACATGGCGATCAAGGCGAACCAGGCCGCTGCCGCGCTGCCCGCGGCCGATGCCGGCTCCGCGGGGGCCGCGTCGGACACGCAGATCCTGCCGGCCGACGGTGCAGACGGCGAGGGCTCCGAGCCCAAGCGACGACGCGCGCGCACCATGTCGCGCAAGCAGATGGCGCGCGAGCACCGGAAGGCGCGCGCCCGCGGCGACGTGCTCGAGATCGTCGACTACTGGCGTCCGAAGAACCGCTCGGAGTGCCTGGAGATGGAGCGGCCCTGCCTCTACGTCTCCTGCCGCCACCACCTGTTCCTCGACGTCAACCCCGAGACCGGCTCGGTGAAGCTCAACTTCCCCGACAAGGAGCCCTGGGAGCTCGAGGAGACGTGCGCCCTCGACGTCGCGGATCGCGGCGGCATCACCCTCGAGGACGTGGGCGCCATCATGAACCTGACGCGCGAGCGCATCCGTCAGGTGGAAGTGCGCGGGCTCGAGAAGCTCAAAGAGGTCCCCGAGGCCGAAGGCGGCCTCGACGTCTACATCGACTGGGACCCCTACGACCCGTCGGAAGACTACTGATCACCCCGTCTTGACCATGGGTGCGTTGGCTGCCACGCCGGGGCCATGACCGCCATCGACGTCGTCCCCGTCCGCCGCGCCCTCGTCTCCGTCTCCGACAAGACCGGCCTCGCCGAGCTCGGTCGCGCCCTGGCCGCCAGGAAGGTCGAGGTGCTGTCCACCGGGGGCACCGCCAAGGCGCTGCGCGAGGCGGGCTGCGTCGTGCGGGAGGTGGCCGACTTCACGGGCTTCCCCGAGATGCTCGACGGGCGCGTGAAGACGCTGCACCCGAAGATCCACGGCGGGCTGCTCGGGCGGCGCGACGACCCCAAGCACCTCGCGCAGATGGAGCAGCACGGCATCGTGCCCATCGACCTCGTGGTGGTGAACCTCTACCCCTTCGAGAAGATCGCGGGCCAGGCCGACGCCCACTGGGACGAGCTCATCGAGAACATCGACATTGGCGGCCCCTCGATGCTGCGCTCCGCGGCCAAGAACCACGACGCCGTGGCGGTGGTGTGCGATCCCGGCGACTACCCCGAGCTGCTCGCGGCCCTCGACGTCGCTGGCGGCACCACGCTGGCCGAGCGACGCAAGTGGGCGCTCAAGGTGTATGCGCGCACGGCCGCGTACGACGGCGCCATCGCGGCGCGCTTGGCGCTCAAGGTAGAGACCGAGGCCGGCGCCGAGGCCGAGCCGTGCGCCAAGGCGGGCCTCGGGCCCGTGTTGTCGCTGGTGGGCGCGCGCACGTCGTCCCTGCGGTACGGCGAGAACCCGCACCAGCTGGCGGCCGTGTACACCACGCCCGGCGAGGCGCTCGACGTCGCCGGCGCCGTACCGCTGCAGGGCAAGGAGCTGTCGTACAACAACCTGCTCGACGCCGACGCCGCCGTGTTCGCCCTCAAGTGCCTCACCGAGGGCAACGCGTCGCCCGCCGCCGCCGTGATCAAGCACAACACGCCGTGCGGCGCGGCCCGCGGTGGCGACGTGCTCACGGCGTGGAAGGGTGCGCTGGCCGGCGATCCCGTGAGCGCGTTCGGCGGCATCGTGGCGTTCTCGCACGAGGTCGACGGCGCCACGGCGGCGGCCATGGCCGAGGTCTTCCTCGAGGTCATCGTGGCGCCGGCGTTCTCGGCCGAGGCGCGCGCCACCTTCGCCAAGAAGAGCGCGCTGCGGCTCCTCGAGATCCCGAACCTCGCCACGGCACCCCTGCCCCGGCTCGCGTTCCGATCGGTGGCGGGCGGCCTGCTCGTGCAGGAGCACGACCGCCCGACGCTCGACGTGCGGGGCGCCAAGGTGGTCACCAAGCGCGCGCCCACCGACGCCGAGTGGGAGGCGCTCGACGTGGCGTTCCGACTGTGCGCGCCGGTGAAGTCGAACGCGATCACGTTGGTGAAGGACGGCATGCTGCTCGCCGCCGGCGGCGGACAGACCAGCCGTGTGGACTCGGCGAAGATCGCGGTGGCCAAGGCCGCCGAGCACAAGCACGACGTGCGCGGCGCGGCGCTCGGCTCGGACGCGTTCTTCCCCTTCGCCGACGGGCTGCAGGTGGGCATCGACGCGGGCGTGACGGCGGTGGCGCAGCCCGGCGGCTCCAAACGGGACGACGAGGTCATCAAGGCGGCCGACGCGGCGGGGGTCGCCATGGTGTTCACGGGCCGCCGGCACTTCCGGCACTGACGGCGTCACGACGCGCAGTGGCGCGCGACGCGTCACACGCGATCGGTGTCGATCTTGAACTCGCCGCTCGGCGGGTCGAAGACGTGCCCCATCTCGTCGCGATCGACCTCGCGCGCCAAGACCGCGCCGCGCGGCAGCGAGCCCGTGAGATCCGCGAGCTGATCGTTCACGCGCCGCATGAGCGCGCTCTTCTCCCGATAGGGCAAGAACGCGCTCTTGAAGCCCTGCACGATGAGGACCTTCAGCTCCTCGAGCGTGAAGCCGAGGTGCTGGTGCGCCAGCCACAGCTCCTTGCTCACGGTGGTGTCGGTGATGAGCCGATTGTCGGTGTTGACGCTGACGCGCACGCCCACGTCGAAGTACAGGCGCAAGGGGTGGCGCGAGAGCTCGTCGACCACGCTGGTCTGCTCATTCGAGGACAGGCACACCTCGAGGGGGATGCGACGGTCGGTGACGTACGCGAGGAGATCGCCGTCTTCGGCCAGGCGCGTGCCGTGGCCGATGCGGTGCGCGCCGCAGTAGTGGAGCGCCTGCTTGATGCTCGCCGGGCCGTAGGCCTCGCCGGCGTGCACCGTGGTGTTCATGTTGTTGTCGAGGATGAGCGCGAAGCTCTCCTGGTGGTCCTTCGCCGGGTTGCCCGCCTCGCCGCCGGCGAGGTCGAAGGCCACCACGCCCCGACCCTTGTAGGCCACGGCGAGCTCGGCCAGGCGGTAGGAGTCGCGCGGGTCCATGTTGCGGATGCCGCACAGGATGACGCCCGTGGTGATGTCGTACTGGCGGGCGGCGCGCTTGAGACCCGCGAGCACGGCGTCGTTGATGCGCGCCAGCGAGAGCCCGCGGCGAGTGTGCAGGATGGGCGCGTAGCGCACCTCGAGGTGCCAGACGTTCTCGCGCGCGGCGTCTTCGGCGAGCTCGTAGGCGGCGCGCTCGAGCGCGTCCTCGGTCTGCAGCACGCTGCACGTGATGTCGAACGCCTTCAGGTACTCGACCAGGTCCTTGCAGCGCTCGCCCTGGTGGATGGCGCGCGCGAGCCCCGGCGCGTCGTCGGCGGGGAGCTTGACGCGCAGGCGCTCGGCCAGCTCGAGGATGGTGGTGAGCCGCAAGCTGCCGTCGAGGTGGCAGTGCAGGTCGGTCTTCGGCAGCTTGTGCAACAGCTCGGGCGTGACCGCGGGGCTCTTGCCGTTCTTGGCGCTCATGGCGGGATCCTACAGACCTTCGAGGAAGTCGTCCTCGGCCTTTTGCAGGTCCTCGGCGGTGAGCGCGTCGGCCTGGCCGCGCGCGAACGCGTGGAAGCGCGCATCGGGTGCGCGGAACGACGAGGGGCGCAGGTCCCACGGCAGGAGCTTGAGCACGATGGGCAAGAGCACGAAGCCGCCGGGCAGCGTGAACACCGCCAACGACGGTACCGCCTTCACCACGTCGACGAGCTGATCGCGCATGCGCGCGTTCTCGTCCTTGGTGAGTCGATTGCCCGCGGCGCGCTTGGCCAAGAGGTACGCGAGATCGCCGGTCTCGCGGATCTCCTTCCACAGCGCGTCCATGTTCTCGAACACGATGCGCGCCACGCGCACCGCGATCGGCGGCGAGGCGGCGGCGAAGCCCGCAGCGTGGCGCAGCGGGTCGAGCTCGTCCTTGTGCGCGCGCACGAACGCGACCACGCGGCGCTCGATGCGGCGCTGGTGCGCGCCCTCGAGCGCCAGTGCGGCGCCGAGCGAGCGCACGAACTGGCGCTCCTCGGGGGAGACGCGGCCGTCGACGACCGCCGCCAGCACCGCGTGCGCGAACACGCGGCCGCGCGCCCCCGGCGGCACCAGCGTCACCAGGCGCGAGAGGTCGGCCGGCGACTTTACCTGCTCCACCAGGCGCGCGGTCTCGGCGCGCGGCAACCCGAGCGCCTTCACCTGCCACAGCGACGCGGAGCGCACCACGTCGGGATCAATGACCTCGCGCCACTCCGACAGCCCTGCGATGGCGGCCATCATCGCCAGGCGCTCGGCGGCGGCCGTGCGCTGCACCGTCGCCGCGCCACCCTTCTTCGGCACGTCGTCGTAGGCATCGAGAGCGGCCAGCGCCACGGCGCGCGCGTCGACGGACTGAAAGGCGTGGTTCAGCAACAACCCGACGATGGGGTTACCGCGCAGATAACGCCGCTTCTCGAGCTCGCGCTCGATGCCGAACAGCGCCTTGTCGGCGCGCACCGGCACCAGGCCGGCAGCCAGAATCTGCGCCTCCTCGTCGCCGGCGTACAGGGCCGCGAGCCCGGCTCCCAAGGCGCGCGCGCGCCGTGCGGCCGCGTCCGCGCGCGGCACGTCGGGCGCATCCATGACGTGACCGGCGAGGTCGACGTGATCGGCGAGCACCGCGAGCCACCGCACGAGCGGCACCAGCTCGCCCGCGTCGCGCGACAGCGCCTGCTCGCGGCGCAACAGCGGCGCCCCCAGCGACATGCCGCGGTGCGCGAGCGACGCGAGCATCACGCGCCGCGCGTGCAGGCGGCTGCGTGCCGGCACGGGTGGGCGCTCCACGGGCGGCCGGGTGAAGGCCTCGTCGACGAAGCGGGCGAGCCAGCGCCTCACGCGGTCCCCCGGATGGCGCGGTCGACGGCCGCGAGCTCCGCGGGCAGCGGCGCCTCGACGACCAGGCGCGCGCCCGTGCGCGGGTGCGGCAGCTCCAGGCGGCGCGCATGCAACGCCTGGCGCGTGAGCTGCGCGGTGGCGTCGCGGACCGGCCCGGGCGGCAGCCGCTTGTGCGCG
>CAZONM010000406.1:0-5167 GCA_964580865.1 uncultured Myxococcales bacterium
GTTCTAACCATCGCACTATTCGCTGACAAGCACTATTCTGTGGATCGCTGCAAATTCACGGACCTGCGCGCTGCCGATGCCGGGTGAATCACCCTGGTCCCTCGTCGGGCATGGGGGGTAGCCTAGGGGACCCGGCGGGCAGATCGCCCCGACCGGAGCTGCCCCCGGAGGATGCATGCAGGTCTCGGTGACCTTCCGCCACATGGACGCCACGGACGCGCTCAAGAGCTTCGCCGCCGACAAGGTCTCCCGCATCGAGAAGTACATGCACAGCCCCAGCGACGCCCACGTGGTGCTGTCGGTGGAGCGCGGTCACCTCCACCGCGCCGAGATCAACCTCACCGCCAACGGCGTGCGCATCCGCGGGCAGGACGTCTCCGAGGACATGTACGGCTCCATCGACGGCGCCACGCAGAAGATCGAGCGCCAGCTCAAGAAGTGGAAGAACAAGCTCGCCAGCCACAAGCCGCGCGAGGGCCACCTCATGAAGGTCAGCCACGGCGTCATCGAGGCCCACGAGCCAGGCGCGCTGGCCCCCGAGGCGGCGCCCGTGGTGGTGCAGCGCCAGGAGGTCGACGCGCGGCCCATGTCGCTCGACGAGGCGGTGATGCAGATGGAGCTCCTGCACGAGGAGTTCCACGTGTTCATCAACGCGCAGAGCGGCGCCATGAACGTGCTGTACCGCCGGGCCGACGGCGGCTTCGGCGTCATCGAGCCGCCCGCCCGCCACTGACGGGACCGCGCGCGGGCGCCACCGGGCCCCGCGCGCCGGCCAGCGGCAACGGCGGCTCTTCTCTGTGTTGCCCCACGCACCGCGCGGCGCTAAGCGGGCGCACCTGGGTTGTGCCGCCGGGACGGTGCCGCATGAAGCTCGTCGACATCCTTGAGCCCGGCCGCGTCGTCCATCGGCTCGCGGCGACCACCAAGAGCGCGGTGTTGCGCGAGCTCGTGCAGCGCGGTGTGGTGCCGCCCGAGGCAAACACCGAGCTCGGCGTCGCCGACGAGGACCAGATCGTGCGCGTGCTCGAGGAGCGCGAGCGCCTCGGCTCCACCGGCATCAAGGACGGCCTCGCGATCCCGCACGGCAAGCTCGAGCGGCTCGATCAGATCGTGGCCTGCCTGGGCCTGGCGCCCCAGGGCATCGACTTCGGCGCGCTCGACGGACAACCGTCGCGCATCTTCATCGTGCTGTTGGCGCCCGAGAGCGCAGGCGGGCTGCACCTGAAGGCGCTGGCGCGCATCTCGCGGGTGTTCTCGGACTCGTCGCTGCACAAGCGGCTGCTCGACGCGCCCGACGTCGACGCGGTGTGGAGCGCCATCACCGCCGAAGACCAGCGCTACTGACGCGCGCCCGCGCCCCGTGCGCGGCCGGAGGGTGCGATGCGCCACGTCAAAGTCCAGGACCTGCTCGGCGACGAGGCCTCCGACCTACAGCTGCGCTCGGTCGCCGACGGCGACGCCACGCGTATCATCACCTCGCACCGCATCCAGAAGCCTGGCCTGGCGCTCACCGGCTACACCGACTTCGTGCAAAAGGGCCGCGTACAGATCCTGGGCAGCACCGAGCTGACCTACCTCGAGCGCCTGAGTGACGAGGCGCGCGCCACCGCGTGCACCACGTTCTGCAAGTGCGACGTCCCCGTGGTGATCTGCACCAAGGGCATGCACCTGCCCGATGTGCTGGCCGACGCCGCTGCGCAGGCCAAGCTGCCGCTGTTGTCGTCGCCCCAGAACACCGACGTGCTCATCGCGCGTATCGAGTCGTGGCTCGAAGACCGCCTGGCGCCGCAGACCACCATGCACGGCGTGTTGCTCGACGTGTTCGGCGTGGGCGTGCTGCTCCTCGGCAAGAGCGGCATCGGCAAGAGCGAGCTGGCGCTCGATCTGGTGCAACGCGGCCACCGCCTGGTGGCTGACGACATGGTGACCATCCGGCGTCGCGGCGCCGAGTCGCTGCTGGGCTCGGGCACCGCGCTCACCAAGCACAACCTCGAGGTGCGTGGCCTCGGCATCCTCAACATCAGCGACCTGTTCGGCGTGTCGGCCGTGCGCGACCGCAAGCGCATCGAGCTGGTGGCCGAGCTGGTCGACTGGCGCGAGGACGAGGAGTACGACCGCCTGGGGCTCGATGACCGCGCCTTCACCATCCTCGACGTCGACGTCCCGCTCATCACCGTGCCGGTGCGCGCCGGGCGCAACATGGGCGTGATCCTCGAGGTGGCCGCGCGCAACCAGCTGTTGAAGGCGCGCGGCCGGTCGTCGGCGGTGGAGCTGCACGAGCGCCTGCAGCGCGAGCTGGCCCGCGGGCGCGCCCGCACCCACGACGTGGAGTAGCATGGGCCGCCAGGCCCCATGACCCGCAAGATCGCCGCCACCCTCAAGGACACTCGCTTCACCACGGCGGAGGCGGTGGAGCAAGCGCTGGCCGAGGCCGGCGAGATCCAGCGCGCCGATCTGCAGAAGGCCCTCGACGTGCTGGTCGAGCTGCCCACGTCGGCGAGCGAGGCGTACCGCTTGAGCTGCGCGTTCTTCGTGGGCGCAGTCAAGCGCTGCCCCGATCGCGCGCTGTTCGCTCCCCTGGCGCGAGCACTGCCGCGCGCGCCGCACCCGGCGGTGCGCGACGCCATCGTGCGCGCGCTGCCGCTGGTCAACAACGTGGGCGATCACGGCCTCTTGGTCCAGCTCCTGCACACCGACAAGGACGAGCTGCGGGCCGTGGCGCTCAAGGTGCTCGAGAAGCTCGCGGTGGGGCCCACGTTCGAGGCGCTGTGCGCCGACTTCCGCACCGGCGGGCACGCCGCGCCGGTCAAGGCGCTCGGCGACGTGGCGCGCACGTTCGGCGCGCGCGCGGTGCCGGTGGTGGCGGCGGCCATGGCCAGCACCGACCCGCGCGTGGTGGCCGCCGGCTTCGATGTCGCGACGCAGCAACTCGAGCTGCCCGGCTTCGATCGCAGCGCGCTGTGGGCGGCCGCCAAGGCGCGCGTGCGCGACGCCAACGACGCCATCGCCGCCGCCGCCCTTGGGTGCGCCGGTGCCATCGCCGTCGACGACAGCGCCTACCTCGAAGTGATCGCTCCCGTGCTGGAGGAAGCGCCCGTGCCCACGGTGTGCGCGGCGTTGCGCGGCATGAAGCGCTTCCCCACGGCGCGCGTGCTGACCGCGCTCGAGGGGCGCCTGCTGCGCGGCCCCGTGCGCGTGAGCGTCGCGGCGTTGCAGACGCTGCAAGACATCGCCACCGACGACGTCATCCCGCCCTTGGTGGCGGCGCTCGGGCACCGACGCCTGGCGGTGCGCGCCGAGGCGGTCAAGGTCCTCAAGCACCTCGCAGCGTCGACGCACATCGACATCGCGCGCGCGGTGCTGTGGCTCTTGCGCAGCCGCAACGCCGAGGTGCGCCGCATGGCAAGCGAGGTGTTGAGCGCCATGCGCGCCAGCGCGCCATCGCTCTGGCCGCGCCTGGTGGGGTTCATCCGCGACGAGGACTGGTGGGTGCGCGAGCGCTTGGCCGACGCATTGGTGCCCATGGCCGGCGCGCAGCTCATCCCACACCTGGTGCCGCTGCTCGACGACGCGAGCGCGGGCGTGCGCCGCTTCGCGACCGCCACGCTCGGCCGCGTGGGCGACCCGGCTGGGCTGGGCGCGCTCCTGGTGCGCGCCCGCGACGACGGCGACTGGCTGGTGCGCGAAGCGGCCGTGCGCGCCATCGGCAACATCGGTGACGCGCGCGCGGTGCCGTACCTGGTCAAGCTGCTGGCCACGCCCGGGCTCGAGGTCGCGTGTCTCGAGGTGCTGGGCGCGCTCAAGCGCGACGACGCGCGCGGCGAGATCGCCGGACTGCTGGCGCGGCCCGAGCGCGACGTGCGCATGGCCGCGCTGCGCTATGTCGCCGTCATCGACGCGCGCGAGATGGCCCACGAGCTCGCGCTGCGGCTGTCGGACCCCGACGCTGACGTGGCGCGCCTGGCGGGCGCGACCCTGCGGCAGTGGGAGTATCGCGGCAACTCCGACCCCGAGCTGGAGGAGGCGGATCGGGTCTTGGCGCAGCTGTTGCGCCAGGTGGTGAAGAGCGACGCCAGCGATCTGATCCTCATCTCCGGCCAGCCGGCGTTCATGAAGCGCCACGGCAAGATCGAGCGCGTGACGTCGCGCGACCTGACCGCGGAGAACGTGTACGACCTGGTGGCGCCGCTGTTGACGCCGGAGCAGGTGGCGCTGCTCGGGCAGAAGATCGACGTCGATTTCTCGCACGAGAACCGCCGCGTAGGCGCGCGCTTTCGCGTCAACGTGCTCCAGGGCGAGCACGGCCTCGGCGCCGTCTTCCGCTTGGTGAAGAACGAGGTGCGACCGCTGCGCGAGCTCGGCGTGCCGGCGGTGGTCGAGACCTTCGCCGAATTGCCGAGCGGCCTGGTGCTGTTGGGCGGACCACCCGGAGCCGGCAAGTCGACGACGCTGGCGGGCCTCATCAACGCCATCAATCACACCGCCGCGCGCCACATCATCACCATCGAAGATCCCATCGAGGGTCTGCACCGCCCGGTCAAGAGCGTCATCACGCAGCGCGAGGTGGGCGTGCACACCAGCTCGTACGGCAGCGCGCTGCGCTCGGCGCTGCGCCAAGATCCCGACGTCATCCTGGTGGGTGAGCTGCGCGACCTCGAGACCATCAGCTTCGCGGTGGCTGCCGCCGAGACCGGCCACCTGGTGTTCGGCACCGTGCACGCCGTCGCGGCCGACAGCTGCGTCGAGCGGCTCATCAGCGCATTCCCGTCGGAGCGGCACGCGCAGATCCGCACCATGCTCGCCGACGTGCTGCGTGCGGTCGTGTGCCAACACCTGGTGCCCGAGGTGGGCGGCGGGCGCGTGCTCGCGTGCGAGGTGATGATCAACAGCGAGGCCATCGCGAACCTCATTCGCAAGGGCCAGTCACACCAGATCGCGTCCACCATGGTGCTCGGGCGCGAGGTCGGCATGCAGCTGATGGACGATCACCTCGCGGAGCTGGTGGCGCACGGCCGCGTCGACCTGCTCGACGCCAACATCAAGGCCCGCGACAAGAGCCGCTTCCCGATCCCCGACGACGCACCGCTGACCCGGACCGGGGCCGCGGCACCGGCGACCACGCCCGTGGCGCAACCGCTCGCGAAGCCGGCGTCGCCCGCCCCCCGCG
>CAZONM010000407.1:0-5152 GCA_964580865.1 uncultured Myxococcales bacterium
CACGCCGTGACGCGCCGGGCGCCCGCCGCGCTGGCCGCCACGTTGGCGGCGCTGGTCATCGCGGTCGCCAGCGCGCCCGCGCACGCCGCGTCACCGCAGGCGCGGCAGGTCTATGGGCTCGCGTGGCGCGCGCCGGTCATCGAGACCGGGCCGTGCTTCCTGTCGCTGTTCCTGGCGCCGTCCGAGGCCGAGCGCTGCACGTCGTGGACGCGGCGAGAGACCGCGGGGCCGGCGTACCACGCGCCCACAGGGCTCTTGGTGGTCGGCGGCAGCGACCAGGCGCTGCGTGGCATCCAGGCCTCCAGCGGCCGCACGCAGTGGCAGGTGAAGCTGCCGGGCGCCCTGGTGGCGCGCCCGGTGCTCCACGACGACGGCGCCTACTTCGGCACCGACGACGGCCACGTGGTGCGCGCCGACGTCACCTCGGGCCGCGTGCGCTGGGACATCACCGTCGACGCCGAGGTCACCGAGCCCGTGGTCGTCGACGACGATCTCGTGCTGGTGGTCACCGGCAACGACTCGCTCTATGCGCTGCAGCGCGAGACCGGCGCCGCGGCGTGGGTTCACAAGCACCCGCTGCCGCGCGCCATCACGCTGCGGGGCCAAGGGCTGCCGCTCGTCATCTCGGTGGCCACGCCCGCCGGCCCCAAGCGCCAGGTCGTGGTGGGGCATGCCAGCGGGCGCCTGACGTTCCTCGATCGCACCACCGGCACCGTCGTCGACGAGCTCGGGCTCTCGGGCGACGACAGCTTCGGCGACCTCGACGCCGACCCGTTCGTGCAGCGCGGCCACCTGGTGGTGGCGTCGGCGTCGCGCGGCGTCATCGCGCTCGACGTCCGCAGCCGGGCCGAGGTGTGGCGCGCGAAGGAGACGGGCATCGTGCGCCTGGCGCGCGGCGGCAACCATCTGGTGGTGGGCGCGGGGCCCGGCAAGGTCGTCGCCGTCGACGCCGTCACGGGCGCGCCGCGCTGGCGCTTCACCTTCGACAAGGGCGCGCCCACGCGCATCGAGGTGAAGGGCGGTCGCGTGCACGTGGCGTCGGATCGCGGCTCGGTGTACGTGCTCGACCTGTTCACGGGCCGGCCGCTGCAATATTTGGGCTCTGGCCTCGGCGTCGCTGCCGACCTCGAGCTCGGCACCGACGCCATGTTTGTGACCACCGCGGCCGGCGAGGTGCTGGCGCTGTCGAACGCGTTCGCGGGCATCGTGCACGCGCGCCGGTGACGGGCAGGCGCCGTCCGTGCGCCCGGGGAACCTGCTAGGTTTTTCAGGTCATGGCATCGCCGGCGGCGCAGAAGAAGCACATCCGCGTGGTCGCGGCGCTCATCCGCGACAGCGGCAAGGTGCTCTTGACCCAGCGCAGGCCGGGTAAGCACCTCGGCATGTCCTGGGAGTTTCCGGGCGGCAAGGTGGAGGACGGCGAGACCGACGACCAGGCCTTGATCCGCGAGCTGCGCGAAGAGCTGGGGGTCACGGTGGTGGTCGGAACCCGCTGCTTCGAGACGCGCCACGCCTACGGCGCCAAAGAGATGCACCTGGTCGTGTACCGCTGCCGCGTGATCGAGGGTGAGCCCAAGGCCCTCGAGGCCCACGCGCTCGAGTGGGTCGAGGAGCGGCGGGTGGGGGAGCGGGAGTTCCTGCCGGCCGACAAGCCCCTGGTGCACGGCCTGCAGTTCGGGCTCATCGCCGACGACTGGTGACGGGGTAAGGGCGCCCGGGCGGCGGGCGCGAACGGCCGGTATCCTCGCGGTAATTCTGAGTTACCATAATATGTATTATCGGACATCCGTGCTGTGGCCGGCGTCTTCGGGCGACCCGACCTGCCGAAGGCCGGCCGGCCGGCGGGCCTCCGGAGCCAGCCACAACCCGCGGGGCCGTCAGGCCGTCAGCGGTGGCACTTGATGCACTCGGGCTTCGGCGGGTGGTGCTCGCCCACGCAGCGGCCGCCCGGCTGCGCGCACGGGTGCTGCGACAGGTCTTCGCCGGCCAGCCCGTGGCACGCCTGGCAGCCCGTGTTGACCCGCTTCTCCACGGTGCGCTTGTCGGTCTCGAACCCCTGTGCCGCCGTGGCCAGCGCCGGGTCCACCGGCGGATCGGACTCCACGCCGATGAGCTCGCCCTTCAGGTTCAAGCGCAGTCGGTGGTGGGGCTCGGGGCCCATGGGCGGCGGCTTGGTCTGCGTGCCGAGGTACGTGAAGGTGCCGAGCACCACGCCGATGACCACCGCGAAGATCGCCGTGCGGGTCGCCCGCTGTGCCTTTGACATGCCTGCGTCAGCCATTGCCACTCCGCCTCGTCTGCGCGTCGCCGCGCGGGCCGCGTGCTACCACGGCGCGCCCTGGGTGACCTCGTCCGTCGGCTGCAGGCGCGCCACGCCCCCGGTCACCACCACCCGGCCGGCAAGCCAGCCCTGGCCGGCGGCGGTCGCGACGGGGTACGGCCCGAGCCACCCCACGTGCGCACCGCCCATGCTCACGCGCACCTCGGCGGTGACGTAGCCGGTGGCGGCGGCCGGCACCACGGCTACGTGCAGCACGCCGTCGCCCATGGGTACGCGCAGCACCTGCTCGCCGCGCACGTCGGGGGCCACGCTCTCGCGCACCGCTTCGCATGCGGCGCCGGGGGCACGGTAGTCGCACGGCGTGGAGGTGTCGCCGCTCTCGACCAACAGGCGCAGGCCCAGCGCCGCCGGCTCGTCGGCGCGGTAGCTGAGCCCGAGCTCGAGCCCGGCCGTAGTGCTCGGCGCGGTGCCGTCGATGCCGAGCCCGCAGCGCGCGCCGTCGGCGTCGAGCCACACGACTTGCGGCCCGCGCGCCAGCGCCACCGGGTGCGAGCTGACCGTGGTGAGCCCAGCGCCCACGGTGGCGATGGGCCCTGGCGCGCCGCCGAGCGGCTCGACCCAGAGCGACGTCACGGCCGCCGGACGCTCGAGCTCGGCGCTGATCTCGAGGGTCAGCAGCTCGGCGGCGTTGACGGCGCGCTCGCGCTCGGGCTGCGTGAAGCGCGCGCCGCCGGTGCCGAGGGCCGCGCCCGCGAGCGGCAGATCGCCCACCACCGTGCCCGCCGCCGACGTCAGCGTGGCGCGCAGCGTGAACCGTTCGCCGAGCGCAAGCAGGCTCGGCACCGCGATCCGCTGCGTGAGGTGCTGCTCGCGATCCCCCACCAGCTCAACGCGGAACGGCACGAAGGGCGCGCAGCGCTCGCCGCCGTCCGTGAGCGCGCGCTCGATGGTCATGGTCGCCGAGTCCGCGCGGAAGCTCACCTCGAGCTCGGCGTCGAAGCTACCGTCGACGACGGCGTTGGCGGGTGGCACGAGCCAGGACACGTGTCCCTCGGCCGCCGGGCCGCACAGGTGGTTCGGGGAACAGTCGGTGCCGAGGGGACAGTCGGTGTCGGCGGCGCACTCCGTGGCGCAGGTGCCGTCGCGACAGCCCGAGCCCTCGGGGCAGTCGGCGTCGACTGTGCACGGGGGCGCGCACCCCTGCCCGGCCGAGAGCGCCGCGCCGACCAGCCAAACCAGCGGCGAGCGCGGCGCCGGCACCGTCAGCACCCTGCCTGATAGCTGATGACCACCACCGCGCCCTCGGCCGGCGGATCGTCGAGCACCACCGCCTGCGCGGCTGGCAGCACCGTGAACGCCGTGGTGGCGACGCCATCGACGGTGACCGCCACGGAGCTTGCGACCGGCACGGCGCCCAGGCGGAACAGGCGCTGCAAGCCAAAGGTGGCGGTGCCGATGCTCGAGAGCTGCGCGCCCCAATCCTCGTCCGTGATGTCGAGGAACACCCCAGCGAATGCGGTGGCCACGTGCTGGTAGCGCGGCGCGTTCAGCGGCGTGCCGACCATGGAGAACAGGATCGGCGCGTTGGTCACGGCGCCGGTCTTCAGCCCCTCGAGGAACTCGACGTAGGCCTCGGGCGGGCGGGCGGCGGTCGGGTCGAGGGCCGCCACGTCGGGGATGGCGCCGCCGTCCTCTTCGTCGCTCACCACGATCACGCTCAGCGCCGCGTCCGAGCGCAGGAAGCCCGCGTTGGTGGTGGCCGCGAAGTCGTCGAGGGCGCGGCGCATGGCCTCGAGCCCAAGCTCGAGGCCGCCGCCGTCCGTACCCACGTGCACCTGCGCGGCGAACTGGCTCGGCAATCCCGAGCTCGAGTCGCGCAGGAATGGCGCCACGAACGGACCACCGGTGCCCCCGAGGACGTCGGTGGTGGTGACCCCGAGGTGGAAGTCGAGGTTCGGATCGGCGTCGGCGGCGGCGATGAATGCGTCGAAGTTGCTGGCCAGGATCTCCTGGTCGTCCTCCATCGATCCCGAGTTGTCGACGACGAACAGGACGTCGACGGCGGTGGCGGCGGCCACCACGAAGGTCTCGGTGATGGGCGCGCCGGCGGGCTCCACCGCGTGCCGTAGGTGGACGCTCGCCCGCAGGCTGGCCGTGGTCGTGGCGACGACGTCGGCCTCGTGCAGGCCCACGCCTGCCGCGCGCGGCGTCACCGTGACGGTGAGGAGCGCGCCCGGCGCCACCGACGCGGGCAAGGACGGCGCCGTGAGATCGAAGGGTGCGGTCGCGGGCTCGAGCTCGATCGACTCCACGGCCACCATGGTGCTGCCATCGTTGAGGAAGCCGGCCAGGCGCGCCGACGCGGGGCAGCTCTCGATGGTGGGGCCGATCTCGATGAGTGGCGGGTCGCCGACCAGCGCGCCGGTGACGCCGCGCGCGGTGGCCGAGACCAACAGCTCGGCGCCCACCCCCGCGAACGCCAAGCTCACGAAGGCGCTGCGGGCGCCCACCTCGCTCGCCACGAAGCCGAAGTCGACGTCGCCGCGGCCGCCGGGGGCGATGGTCGCCGCCCGCGCCGCCGAGAACGAGAAGCCGTCGTCGAAGGCGAGGTCGTCGGCTTCCGTCGCGCGCGTGAGCTCGCACGGCGCGTCGCCCACGTTGCTGACCGCCACACTGGCCGACGAGCCGCGCCCGATGGGAACGACGCCGAGGTTGGCGTTGGGCGCCGCCGCGCGCGGCTGACAGCCGGCCGTGCCGCTCTGGAAGGCCAGCGGCATGACGGCGTCGGCGGCGTCGCTGCGGACCGTGAGCGTGCCCTCGCGTCCACCGGCCGCCGCCGCCGCGGCGTCGGCCTCGGCGCGCAGCCGCAGC
>CAZONM010000408.1:0-5148 GCA_964580865.1 uncultured Myxococcales bacterium
CATGGGCGCGGCCGCCGACGCCGGCGCCGTGCCCGAGGAGCTGCGCGCGGCCGCCGAGGGTCACGAGGATGCGGGCGCGACCTGCGTGGTGCTCGTGGACGGTGGCGCGGCGCGCGCGCTGTTCGCGCTGGCCGACGCGCTGCGGGACACCGCCGCGCCCGCGGTGCGCGCGCTGGCGTCCCGGGGCGTGCGCAGCGTGATGCTGACGGGCGATCGTCGCGCGGTGGCCGAGCACATCGCCGCGCAAGCCGGCATCACCGCGGTGCATGCCGAGACACTGCCCGCCGATAAGGTCGCGGTGGTGCGCAACCTCAAGGCCCAGGGCAAGAAGGTCGCCATGGTGGGCGACGGCGTCAACGACGCGGCCGCCCTCGCCGCCGCCGACCTCGGCCTGGCGCTGGCCACCGGCACCGACGTGGCCCGCGAGGCCAGCGACGTGACGCTCATGCGCCCCGACCTCACCGCTATCCCCGACGTGCTGGTGCTGTCGCGCGTCGCGCTCTCGACGATGAAGCGCAACCTCGCGTGGGCCGCGGGCTACAACGTGCTCGCCATCCCCGTGGCCATGGGCGCGCTGGTCCCGCTGCTCGGCGTGCCGATGAGCCCCGTGATCGCGAGCCTGGCCATGGCCTGCTCGTCGGTGAGCGTGGTGCTCTCGAGCCTGTGGCTCGCGCGCGTACGTCTCCGGTGATGGCGCGCGCTCACGGCGGCAGTGAGCACCAGCTCGGCGCGTGCGCCGGCAGGCCGCTCGCGCGCCATGGCGAGGCGCCGCCCGCGACGCCCATGGGGTGATCGAGCATGAAATCCCAGAGGAACGAGAAGCGCGTCTGCCCCGCCGGCGGCTCGATGGGCGGTACGGCATGGCCGGCGTCGTGGACGCACTCGACGACGAAGTGGCCGTCGGCGCGCAGGGCGTCGCGGTAGGCGATGCTGGCGTCGCGGAACGACAGCCCGAGCCAGTCGCTGTCGCCACCCCACAGCACGATGGCGGGGAACTTGTTGGCTTGCGGTGCGTACGGCATCGACCAGCCGGAGCCGCCGAGGCCGAGCGATCCCAAGCCACCCGACAGGCTCTCGACCGCCGCCAGGTGGTTCGCCCGCGTCGTCGTCGATAGGTAGCTCACCCACAGCCCGCCGGCGCTGACGCCGATGCCGTACACGCGATCGCGATCGACGGTGAACTGATCGCTCACGCACGCGAGCAGGTCGTCGAAGAACACGAGCTCGCTCTCGGTTCCCCACGTCTCCGCGAATGGCCAATCGAACTGGTAGGCCTTGGTGCCGTTGGCGTTCCGGAGCTCGTCGGGCAAGACGATGATGAACGGGTACTCCTCCACGGCGCTCTCGAGCTCGCCCTGCTGCACGAACGACGCCGAGCTCGCGTTCAGCCAGTGCCAGGCGAACATGAGCGCGTAGGGTTGTGTGGCGTCGTAGCTCGCGGGCACCAAGAGGCGAAACGAGCGCACCTGATCGCCGGTGGCGAAGCCCGTCACTACCGACGTGGCCGACGTGGACCCGCCCACCAAGGTGGGGCATGCGCCGTGCGTGTAGCTCGGCAGCGGCGGCGGCGCGCGTCCGGTTGGCTCGCCCTCGCCTTCGCCGCCTTCACCCTCGCCTTCGCCACCCTCGCCTTCGCCGCCCTCGCCCTCGCCCTCGCCCTCGCCCTCACCCTCGCCCTCGCCTTCGCCCTCGCCCTCGCCCTCGCCGCCGTGCTCGCCCTCGCCCTCGCCCTCGCCGCGACCGGCGCTGGTGCCGCACCCGAGCGCGACGGACAGGAAGGCGACCACGAGGATGCGACCGAGCCACATGCCTGGAGTTGTCGCACGTCGTGGCAGCCGGGTGAACGGCCCGCGAATCGGTCGATCACCGGAAGCGCGCGCCCTCGACGCGGCGCGTGATGCGCCTACTCGAGCTTGGCGCCCGCGGCGATCCACGCGCCCAGCTCCGCGCGCTCCTCGTCGGTCATCTGGGTCTTGTTGACGAACGGCATGGTGCTCGTCTTGACCGCGCGCTCGAGGATGCGCGGCGCCATCGCCTGGATCTGCGCCGCCGTGTCGAACATGACGTTGGCCGGCGCGACCTTGAACACGTCGTCGGTGGGGGCCGCCGCGTGGCACGACGCGCACCGCTTGACGACGATCTCCTGCGCGCGCGCGAAGCCCACGGGGCCGCTCACCGCGGCGCGCGACGCCTCCACGCGCGTGAGCGCCAGCAAGCCCCCGAGCCCGAGGACGGCCGAGATCGCGCCCGGCACCAACCAGCGCATGCGCGGCAGCTCGGCGCCGGCGCCGAGGTAGCGCACGTTCATGAAGTGCCGCACGCCGGCGCCGCCGGCCATGACCACGCACAGGATGAGCCAGTTGAGCTTGTGCCCATACGCGCTCGGGAAGTGGTTCGACAGCATGATGAACAGGAGCGGGAACGTGAGGTAGTTGTTGTGGATGCTGCGCTGCTTGGCGCGGATCGACAGCGTGGGGTCTTGCTCGCGCCCGGCCTTGGTGGCGTCGACGAGCTCGCGCTGCGACGGCACGATCACCATCCACACGTTGCCCGTCATCACGGTGCCGATGATGACGCCGATCTCGATGTACGCCGCTCGCCCGCTGAAGAGCTGCGCGAAGCCCCACGCGGCGCCGCACAAGAGCGCCACCGACAGCGCGCTCGCCAGCGCGGGCGCGCGCGCGCCCAGGGTGCGCCACGTGACGTCGTACGCGACCCACGCGACCACCAACGCCCCCACGGAGATGGCGATGGCGACCGTGGGGGTGAGCGCGCGCACGCTCGGGTCCACGAGGAACGCAGCGCCGTTCAAGTAGTAGACCACCACCATGAGCGACACGCCGGTGGCCCACGTGGTGAAGTTCTGCCACTTGAACCAGTGCAACGTCGTGGGCATGTCGCCCGGCTCGAGCAGCTTCTTCTCGACGTCGTAGAAGGCGCCCGAGTGCACCATGAAGATCTTGCCCTGCGACAGGCGCGGCTGCGACGCCGCCTTCTCGAGGTTGCGGTCGAGCCAGTTGAACAACATCGAGTTGCCGATCCACATGATGCCGGCGATCAGGTGCGCCCAGCGAAACACGACGTCGAGCAGCTCGGTGAGTCCCAAAGCGGAGGCAGCATAGCGTGAAGGCGAGGAGCGTTGAACCTCCTCGCGCGAGCACCGGGACCGCCCATCCGCGATCAGCCTGGCGACGGCGGCGTTGCGGGATCGAAGGCCGGCGGCGGCGGCTCCGCGGGCGGCGCGGGCGCGCTCACCGGCGCGGGCGGCGCCACGGGTGGCGCCTTGGCCGCCGCCTTGATGCGCGCCGTCAGGTCGCTGTTGAAGGCGCGCGTGGCCTTGCGGTAGTCGCCGGCCGCCAACGCCGATGACAGCGGCTCGACGGTGAGCGCGTACACGACGCCCACTGGGAACGCGAGCATGGTGCCGGCGAACGCGCCCGCGAGGGCGCCGTTCACCATCGCGGTGGCGTCGCTCGGCGTGAAGCCGTCGGCGCTGGCCGCGAGCGCCGACGCGGCCCCGGCGGCCGCCGCGATGCCCACGGTGCCGGCCCACACCATGCTCACCGTGGTCGTGGCGTGGGTGAAGCGATCGAAGGCGACCAGGCCGCTCTCGACGATCTCGGCCGCGGGCGCGGAGGTGGCGAGGTACTCCTCGGCGTTCTCCGAGTACGCGGGCGTGGCGACCTGCGCCACGCGCTCGCCGATCTCGGCGCCCACCTCGACCGGGTCGGCGCCCGGCCGCTTGAACATGCCCTCCTGCAACGACAGCTCGTACTTGCGCTGGAGCGCCGCCTGCGCCTCGGCGGAGCCGTCGTTGGCGAGGTCGAGGTCCGACGGGCCACGCCCGATGGACAGGGTCCCGCACGCCGCCAACGGGACGATCAGGAGCACGAGGATGGCGAGCGATGCCTTGCGCATGGGTGATCCTCCGCGGCGCGTGTAGCGCGGTCCTGCCCGCGGGCGCCAGTACCACCAGCGCCGACACCAGCGTGGACGTGGGGCCCCGTGGCGCGATTCATCGCGGGATCGCCCGCGCAACGCGCGGTGGGGCTTCAGCGGCGCACGACGTCGGCAAGAGCGCGGACGCCGAGGACGGCGCCGCCCGCCATGACCCCGCCGAGCAACGCGCCGGCCACGCCGGCCGTGGCGACGTCGGCGCCCGCCAGGTACAGGCCCGGCACGGGCGTCTTCGGCCGCAGCGGCGAGGTGTAGCGCGCGGGTCCGTGGTCGATCCCGTAGAGCTCGCCGCGCGCGAAGCCGCCGAAGTGTGCGGCCGAGAGCGGGGTCGACAGCTCGGCGACGTCGACGCGATCGCGCAGCTGCGGGCGCTGCGCAGACAGCGCGGCCAACAGGCGCTCGGTGACGTGCCGCTTGTGCGCCTCGTACTCGTCGCCGCGGTGGCGCCAGCGCGTGCCCTGCCAGCGCTCGGTCCACTCCCAGCGCGCCATGGTGACGAGGTCGACGGTGGCGCGGCCGGGGTGGCGCCGCGCGAAGTCCGGGTCCTTCGCCGACGGGAACGACGCGTACACCACCGGGAACGGCGCCTCGGGATCGCGCTCGTAGCGGGCCACGTTCTCGTCGTGGCGCTCGTTCGGGTAGAGCCACAGGTTGGTGCCGTCGAGGCCGAGCTCCTGATCGCTCGCCTTGAAGCCGAGGTAGAGCGCGTACCAGCTCACCGACGGCGTGGCGCGCGTGAGCGCCTCGCGCCACGCCGGCGGCACGTGCTCGGGCGCGAGCAGGCGGCCGAAGGTGTTGTGCACGCCGGCGTCGCTGATGACGAGGGGCGCCCTCACCTCGTCGCCGCCGGCCACGCGCACGCCCACGGCGCGGCCACGCTCCACGAGGACGCGCTCGACCTCGGCGTTCACGGCCAGGTGCCCGCCCTGCCCCTCGATGACGGGCGCGAGCGCGCGCGCGATGCCGCCCGCGCCGCCCACCGGGTAGAACGCGCCGCTCAGGTAGTGGGACACCAGCGCCGCGTGCATGGCGAAGCTCGAGCGCGACGGGGGCAGGCCGTAGTCGCCGTACTGCCCCGTGAGCACCGCGATGAGCTCGTCGTCCCTCGTGAGCTCGCGCAGCACGTCGAGCGTGGTGCGCGCCGCCAGCGCCGGCAGCCCGCGCGTCGCCACGCCGCGCGCGAGCGCGCCG
>CAZONM010000409.1:0-5139 GCA_964580865.1 uncultured Myxococcales bacterium
ACTCGTGGTGGCGCACGGCGCCCACGGGGTGGACGTCGGCCACGCGCTCGACGAGCCCGCGCTCGACGAGCCCGCGCAGGCGCGCGCGCCGCGCGGCGCGCGTGGCGAGCAGGCGCTCGCGCTTGCGCTCGCCGGGACCGAAGGCGCCGAGCAGCTCGAGGTCGGCGCGGGTGAGGCCGTGCGCGGCCGCGACGGCGCGCGCCTGCTCGCCGCGCTCGGTGAGCGCGTAGCGCGGCTCCACCACCACGTCGGTGTCGGGGGGGAGCACCAGGCGCAGGCAGGGCCCGAGCGGCTCGCCGTAGTACGAGGCGACGAACCGCGCCAAGGCGAGCTGCTCGGCGGTCACCACGGGCTCGTCGTCGAGCACGTCGGCCACGAGCTTGAGCGCGCGCGCGGGGCCTGGTGCGTCGGCGGCCTCGCGGTCGCGGGCGTCGACCACCACGCCCACCACGCGGCGCCCTCGCACGGGCACCAGCACGCGCGCACCGGGGCGCATGCGCGCCGCCAGGGGCGCGGGCACGGCGTAGCTGAGGGCGTCTTCCACGCCCGCCACCGGCACGGCGACGTCGACGATCACGCTCGCACCGGCCGGTCAGTGGGAAGCCACGAGGTGCAGCGTAGCGCTGGCGGGCTCGGTGGCGCCCACCTGCACGCGCGTGTCGGGGCCGGGGTAGTAGCCGGTGAGCGTGGCGCGCATGCGGTGCGGGCCCGGGCGCAGCCTGATCGTCACGGGCGCTGTGCCCACGGCGATGCCGTCGATGACGACGCTGGCGCCGTCGGGCACGCTCTTGACCGTGAAGGCCACGGCGTTCGGCCCCGGGTCGGGCAGGGCCGGCGGCGGCTTGCCCGCGCAGCCCGCGCCGAGGAGCAGGGCGAGCGCGCATGCGACCGACGCCGTGCGCGCAACCCGCGCGCGACCGGCGGCGATACCGTTCACGGCGCGCTGCGCCTCCCTTTGCCGGGCATCTGCTAGCTTCCCCGCCATCCCCGAACCGAGCTGCGTCATGAGATCTGCCATCGCCCGCCTCCGCTCCCACCTCTCTAGCGTGCTGCTCGTCGCCGCGCTTGCCCCGTTGGCGAGCGCGGCGCTGTGCGGCGACACGGCGGGCAAGAGCGGGCCCGAGCTGGTGCAAGAGCAGGCGTGCATCGCCAACATCGACAAGCAGGACTACGACGCCGCCGAGACGCGCTGCGAGCTGTGCCTCGAGTACAACGAGCGGAACGCCGAGTGCCTGAACGGCCTGGGCCTCATCTGGTACGCCCGCGGCGACGACGAGCGCGCGCGCAAGCACTGGGTGCACGCCATCCGCGAGAACAACGACTTCGCGCAGCCGCGCTCGAACATGGGCGTGCTCGAGTTCGAGAACCAGAACTTCGCCGAGGCCGTGAGCCACTTCCGCCTGGCCGTCGAGATCGACCCGCGCTTCTTGCCCGCCCGCTACAACCTGGCGCTCTCGTACCTGCGCCTCGGCCAGAAGGCCATCGTCGACAAGAAGGACCCCACGCCGCACTACAAGAGCGCCGAGGTGGAGTACCGCAAGATCTTCGAGCTCTACCCCGAGCATGCGCAGA
Organism: uncultured Myxococcales bacterium; assembly: GCA_964580865.1. GTDB lineage: Bacteria > Myxococcota > UBA727 > UBA727 > VGSZ01 > JACOUT01. The sequence continues at coordinate 1,573 of CAZONM010000409.1, forward strand.
GCTACGGCGACATGGGCGTGGTCATGAGCTACCGCGCCGAGCACGTCGCCACCACCGAGAACCAGAAGAAGCAGTACGTGGAAGACGCCGAGCAGTACTACGTGCGCTGCCTCGACCTGGCGCCGGCCAACAAGGAGTGCCGCGCCAACCTGGCGCACATGCTCTTGGCCATCGGGCGCTTCGACGAGGCGCTGTTTCACTTCGTGCAGTGCCTGGCGGTCGACAAGAACAACCCCATCTGCGCCGACGAGATCCAGCGCGCCTGCGCTGGCAGCGCCATGAAGGGCGAGGCGCTCAAGAAGTACATGGATCAGCTCATCGCCAACCCGGGCTACGGCCAGGGGCACTACGGCTTCTGTCTGGCCCTGTTCGACAAGGGGCTCGTGGAGCAGGCGGTGACCGAGTGCGAGAACGCGCTCAAGCTCGACGACACGCTGTGCCTGGCCCACTACCAGCTCGCCAAGCACTACAAGAGCGTGCTCAACAAGGACCTGGCGCTGGAGAACTGCCGGGGCCTGATCCGCTGCGCGGGCGAGAGCAAGCACGGCTCCGAGGTGGCCGACTGCAAGGCCATCGTGCAGGCACTCGAGGTGCAGTAGGCGCCTCGCAGGGGCGGTCGCGGGCCCATCCCCCGCGTCAGGCGGAGCCCGGGTCCCCCACCCGCGACGTCGCGCTCTCGTCGTCCGCCTGGTGAGGCGGAGCGACCAGCGTCACCGCTTCTCCCGAGCGGTCCCGATAGGGTATCCCCCTCTTCGGACCCCCACGCATGCCTCCCGTCAAGCTCCAGGTGGTGATGACCATCCCCGGCAAGGACCCGCGGGAGTTCGAGTACGAGTTCGACCAAGACAAGATCTCCATCGGGCGCGACCAGACCAACGACATCCAGGTGCCGCTCTCGACGGTGAGCCGCGTGCACTGCACGTTCACGCACGAGAACCGCGAGTGGTACCTCGAGGATCTCAAGTCGACGCACGGCACGCGCCACAACGGCAAGCCCGTGGGGCAGGGGGGCAAGAAGCTCCTGCGCGACCTCGACGTGGTCGAGCTGGTGCACTTCAAGATCACGTTCCACGCCGAGAAGCAGCGCTCGCAGGATTACTCGGTGGAGAAGACCGAGGCCTTGGCGCGGAAGATGGTGGAGGAGGTGCTGGCGCAGATCGGCAACGACCCCGCCGCCATGCCGTACCTGCGCGTGATGAACGGCCCCGAGGAGGGCAAGAAGCTCAACATCGGCCCCGACATCGTGGAGGCCACCATCGGGCGCGGCAGCGACTGCGACTTCCAGATCAACGACGCCAACGTGTCGCGGCGCCACGCCATCATCCGTCGCGACTGGAACGACATCACCGTCGAGGACGCCGGGAGCAAGAACGGCGTGGTGGTCAACGACCGCCGCATCACGCGGCCCACGGCGTTGCGCGACCGCGACGAGATCATGCTCGGCGCCATGCGCCTGACGTACATCGATCCGTCCGCCAAGTTCTTGGGCAAGCTCGACGACATCCCGGCGTTCCAGGAGCAGCTCACCAGCGCCGAGGGCCCCGAGCAGGCGGACGACGAGGACGGCGACGACGAGGAGGCGGCGCCGGGCGCGAACGAGGAGGGGGGCGAGAGCGGCAGCCCGTCGGACGAGGGGGCGGCGTCTGAGCCTGCACCCGAGCCCGACCCGCCGGGCCCCGGCCCCACGGCGCCCACCAAGACCGGGCGCATCCAGGGCACCGTGGCCGCCGACGTGGACGGCCCCGAGCCCGGCGCCTTCGATGACGACGACGAGCCGCCGCCGCCGCCGCGCGCCGTGGGCCCGGTGGAGATCGGGCTCATCGTGTTGGCGGTGATGGCCATCGCGGGGCTCGCGTTTGGGGTCGCGTTCCTGTTCTTCCAGCAGTAGGTTCGCGGCGTGTCACCTGGCACCGCCGCCGATCGCAGCGAGGACGAGGCCCTGGTCTCGGCCGCGCAGGCCGGCGACTACCCGGCCTTCGAGGAGCTGGTGCGGCGCCATCAGAAGAACGTGTACGCCCTGGCGCTCGGCATGCTGCGAAACCCCGCCGAGGCCGAGGAGGTGGTGCAAGAGACCTTCCTGTCGGCCTTCACGCACCTGGCCACGTTCCGCGGCGACGCGCGCTTCTCCACCTGGCTCTACCGCGTGGCCTCGAACCACGCCCTCATGCGCCTGCGCAAGAAGAAGCCCGAGCCCCAGGGCGACAGCTACGACCTCGAGCCGCGCCTCTCGACGGCCGGCACCTCGCCCTTCGACGCCCTCACCCAATGGGCCCGCCGCCCCGACGACGCGTTGCACAGCCGCGAGGTGGAGGGGGCGCTCGACGTCGCGCTCGGTCGATTGAGCGCCGAGGACCGCAGCCTGATCCTGCTGCGCGCCTTCGAGAGCGCATCGCACGAAGATCTGGCGCATCAGTTCAACACGACGGTGCCGGCCATCAAGAGCCGGTTGCACCGAGCTCGGCTATTGTTAAGGCAGCTCCTGGACGAGGGGCTTCGAGGGAAACCTCCGCGATGAGCGCGCCCGACGACGACAAGAACGAGCCGCGGCCCTTCGATTGCCGCAAGCTGGTGGGTCTGCTGGGCGACTACGTCGACGAGCAGCTGCCCGACGAGCTGCGCGCCGCCTTCGACGACCACATCGCCCAGTGCGCGCCGTGCGTGGCCTTCTTGCGGCAGTACCGCTTCGCGCCCGTGCACGCGCGCGCCACGCTGCTGCAGCGCGTGCCCGCCGACCTCGAGAGCCGCCTGCTGTCGTTCTTGGGCGACAAGTGCCGCGACAAGAAGCCGGGCGAGTAGCAGCTCAGGGCAGGTCGCTGTAGCCGATGAGCGCGCGATCGTTGACGTCGCCCGGCTCGATGGCGATGCCGGTGACCACCATCGCCGATCCCTTGTCGTTGGGGTCGGCGCGCTTGGCCACCACCATGCGCGACACCTGCCCGTCCTTGGTCTCGACGATGATGCCCGAGCGATCGGGGGTGAAGTTGAAGCGCCCGCGGTCATCCCAGTCGAGGAAGCAGGCCATGCCGGGCGAAGGCTCCGGCCGGCTGCCGCGCGGCACGTAGAAGCCCGTGCGCTTGAGGTAGTGCATCAGGTTCGTTGGCGAGCGGAAGAAGTAGGCCTGGGTGGGAGCGTTGGCCCCGCCGCCGATCTTGCGGTAGCCGCTCTCGTCTTTCGCGAAGTCGCGCTCGAGGCCGTCTTTGAGCCAGGGGCTGCCCGCCACCATGACGACGTCGATGGCGCACAGTGGCGAGCGCACCGGGTCGAAGGGCTCGGGGGAGCGCGCCCCGAGGAGGGCGCGCGCGGCCTCGAGGATGTGCGCGCGCCGCTGCAGGCGGGCCGGGCTTGGCTGGATGTCGGCCACCATGCCCATTGGTAGCGAGGACGGCGGCTTCGCGGCAAGTCTGTCCCACCTCCCCCTCGGCGCCCGCCGGCGGGGCGCGGTCCGGACGCCCGTTGTGCTCGCGGGATCGGCGTGGGACAACGACGCCACCGGGGCGTAGCTCAGCTTGGTAGAGCGCCAGTTTTGGGTACTGGAAGTCGCACGTTCGAATCGTGTCGCCCCGACCA
>CAZONM010000410.1:0-5119 GCA_964580865.1 uncultured Myxococcales bacterium
CGTCGAGCACGGGGGCGAGCGCGGGCAGGTCGGCGGCCGCCTCGTGCAGCCAGCGCGCCGCGTGCTCGTGCTCGCCGAGCGCGAGGGCCGCCTCGGCGGCCACGGCGGAGGCGCAGGCGCGCGCGCGTCCCTTGGCGGTGTGCGCCTTCTTCGCCCACGTGGTCAGGAGCTCACGACGATGCGCATCGCCGGCGGCGCGCACCTCGAGGATCGCGGGCCTGACCGCGCACGGATCGGCGGTGGAGGCCAGCATGGCGAGGAGGACGGCGAGCATCACCGAGGCGCTCCCGAAGCGGGCACGCGCGCGCCCGCCACACGGCATGCGCGTGAACGATGCGCTACAGGTCGATGATTCCCTGTCGGATACCCTCGGTCACCGCCTCGACGCGGTTGGTGACGTCGAGCTTCTGGTAGATGTGCTCGAGGTGGGTGCGGATGGTGGCCTTCGAGAGGCCGAGCACGCGCGCGGCCTCGTTGTTCGACAAGCCCTTGGCGATGATCTGGAGGCACTCGAGCTCGCGCTCGGTGAGCGCGCGGCGCCCCGAGGGCGGCGGCGGCGCGCCGCTCTCGCGCTCTTTCGCCGACTCCTCTTCGCTCTTGAGCACGCCCGGCGCGGGCTTGCCCTGCTCGGGGAGGCGGAAGTGGCGCAGCAGCGAGCGCGCGAGCGACGGCTGGATGACGCTGCCGCCCTGCTTCACCTCCTTGATGCCCTCGACGATCTTGTCGGCCTCGGCGCCCTTCAGGAGGTAGCCGGCGGCCCCCGCCTTGATGGCCTCGACGACCTTGTCCTCCTCGTCGAAGATCGTGAAGATCAGGATCTCGACGGACGGCCACTTGGCCTTCACCGCCTTGGTGACGTCAATCCCGCTCATCTGTGGCAGGCCCAGGTCGCACAGGATGACGTCGGGTGGCGGTGAGACCTTGGCGATCTCGTCGAGCGCCTCCTCGCCCGAGAGCGCGGTGCCGACGATCTGGATCTCCTGGAAGCTCTCGAGCAGCTTGAGCTGGTTCTTCAGGATCTTCGGCTGGTCCTCGACGACGAACAGACGGATGGTTTCCATGAGGACGATCTCTTCGGCAGGTGGCTCCCCGGCGAGAGGAGCGTGGGCGAGCGAGGCGGAGGTCTTGTCGAGGACAAACATGGCTGAGAACCGTAGGTGACTTCAAGCACACGGCCCATCGGTCGGCGGTCCCTCCCCCGGATGGAGGAGATTCCACGGTAACGCGGTGCGTTACGCCCTGATCCTCGCGTCGAGCTGCAGCGGCAACGGCTGCGGCTTCACGGTGAGGCGCACGTGCGTCCCGGCGCCCGGCGCGCTCTCGATGCTGACCTCGCCGCCGGCCTTCTTCGCGCGCTCGCGCATGTTGATGAGGCCGTAGTGGTTCTTGGGGGTCTTGTTGGGGTCGAAGCCGGCGCCGTTGTCGGCGATGTCCAGCACGATGGCGTCGACGGCGAAGCTCACCCCCACGTCCACGCGCGTGGCCTTGGCGTGCTTGGCGATGTTGGTGAGGCACTCTTGCAGGATGCGGAAGATGCCGAGCTCCTGCGCCTCGGGCAGCTTCTGCGCCTCGCCCTGCACCTTCAGCTCCACCGGCACCTTGTGGCGCGAGGTGAAGGTGGTGCAGGCGTTCTCGAGCTGCGGCACCAGCTCGAAGTCGTCGCGCCACATGCTGACGGCCCGCCGCACCTCGTCGATGGCCTCTTCGGCGCCGGTCTTCAGCTCGCGGACCTCGCCCTGCAGCTCGGGGTCTTTCTTGGTCAGGGTCAGGAGGTACTCCGCCTGGATGATCACCCCCGACAGCGAGGCGCCGAGGCCGTCGTGGATGTCGCGCGCGATGCGGTTGCGCTCCTCCACGATGGCCATGTCCTTCAGGCTGTGCTCGAGGGCGACGATCTCGCGCGTCTGCTGCTCCTCGCGGCTCGTCAGGTACACGATGACGTACACCGCCACGCCGTTGAGCGCGCCGAGCCACGCAAGCCGCATGACGGCCACCGCGATGGGCGGCGCCTCGGGGGAGAGCTGGCTCGCGAGCACGACCGCGGGGAGCATCAACAGCGGCGGCACGATGGCCACGGGGTTCGGGAACAGCAGCGCGAAGAAGATGGTGAACAAGAGCTGCACGGCCATGGCCGGGCTCTCGAGGCCGCCGGAGCGCACGATGAGCGCCAGCAGCACCGCGAGATCGAGGATGAGCGTGACGAACATGACGCGCCGCCCGTGCGCCGGGTGGTCGGCCACCGATTGGCACGCCAGCGCCCACACCAGCCCGGCGCCGAACAGCAGCCACGGCACCGGCCCCTCGAGCGCGAAGGCGCGCTTCCAGGTGGGGATGACGAGCGCGCCCAGGCCGAGGAGCAAGAGCGCGACGCGCGCGTAGAACACCGCGGTGGCGCGCGTGAGGTAGCGCTCGCGCAGGCGGATCACCTCGCGCGCGCCGATGACGACGACGCCGGCCTTCGGCGCCATCAGCCGGGCAAGTGGAAGACCACCGACATGATGCCGAGCTCCACCGAGTCGCCGCTCTGCAGCGCCTTGCACAGCACCGGCTTGCCCTTGGCGATCAGCAGGCGTCGATCGCCCGTGGTGGTGGCGACCACGCCGGCGGCGGTCTTGATGAGCAGCAGGTAGCCCTGGTTGGCGATGCTCTTGCCCTTGGTGGTGTCGTCGGTGGAGCCGTCCTCACCGATGCACGTGATCTCGTCCTTCAGCTGCACGTCCTTGTCGCTGCCCACGTCGGGGTGCGAGATGGTCACCCAGGGCGCTTGCTGCACGTCGTCGGCAGGGCGGTTGGTCTTGCGCGCCACGGCGGACGGCTTGGCGCTGGCCTGCTTGTTGGTGGGTGGGCGCGGTGCCGACGCCGAGCCCTCGGCGAGCCCGTGCGTCCCGCTCTCCTCTTCGTCGTCGTCCTCTTGGTGCTTGCCGAGCGAGATGTTGCCCGCCTGCGAGGGCATCTGCTCGAAGCCGTCGCCGCCCACGTAGGCTGCCTTGGCGAGCTCGGAGCGGTCGATCATCATGGTCTTGCTGACCTTCTGCTCGCCGTCTTGCGCCCCCTGCGCCTCGAGGTAGCCCACCTCGAGGGAGAACTCGCTCATCTGCACCTTGTCGCCGATCTTGAACGGCGTGGGGCCGTTGATGCGCTTGTTGTTGATGCGCGTGCCGTTCTGGCTGCCGAGATCCTCGGCGATGAACACGTTGCCGTCGATGGCGATGCGCAGGTGGCGGCGCGAGATGCTCTTGTGCCCGATGGCGATGTCGCACGAGGGCGCGCGGCCGATGATGATCTCCTCGCCTACCATGGCGAAGCGGTGACGCCCCTCGGGGCCGCTCAGGGTCAGGACCGGCGTGTCGACGCGCGCGGCCTCCACGCCCTCGATGTAGACGTGGTAGCGGCCCACCTCCACGACGTCGCCGCCGTTGAGCGCCAAGGGCTCGGAGATGCGGTTGCCGTTGACGTACGTGCCGTTTTGGCTGTTGAGATCCCGCACCCAGATGGCGGCGCCGCGCTTCTCGATCTGCGCGTGCCGCCGCGACAGCGCGCGGTTGTCGAGGTGGAGATCGCACTGGGGATCGCGGCCGATGGTCATCGAGGCACCCTTGAGCGGGATGCGCAGGATTTCCTTGCCGCTGAGCTGAACGACTACCTCGGCCACGTCGGCAAACCTCCGGCAGACGCCGGTTGCGCAAAGCTCCCGAGCGACTACCACAAACACCGTGTCTCCCTCTTCTATCGCACCTGCCGCCCGGAATGCGCGCCAACTGGTGCTGCCCGAGGTGGGCCCCGCGGGGCAGGCCCGGCTGGCCGCGGCGCGGGTGCTGGTGGTCGGGTGCGGCGGCCTGGGCGCCCCGGTGATCTCGGCGCTGGCCGCCGCGGGCGTCGGGCGCCTCACCGTGGTCGACGACGACACCGTCGAGCCCTCCAACCTCAACCGTCAGGTGCTCTTCACCGAGGCCGATGTCGGGCGGCGCAAGGCGGAGGTGGCGGCCGAGCGGGCGCGCGCGCTTGGGGGCGCCATCGACGTGAGCGCGCGCACGGAGCGGCTGGCGGCCGGCGGCGCGCGGGCCGCCGTGCGCGGCTACTCGCTGGTGGTGGACTGCACCGACGGGCTGCCGAGCAAGTTCCTGCTCAACGACGTGTGCGTTCGCGAGGACGTGCCGCTGGTGCACGGCGCCGCCACCGCGTGGAGCGGCCAGGTGCTGGTGGTGCCGGGGCGCGCGGGACCATGCCTGCGCTGCCTGTTCGAGGGCCCGCTGCCCGCCGGCGCGCTGCCGACGTGCCGCACCGCCGGCATCCTCGGCGCCGTCACCGGCGTGGTGGGCTCGTTCCAGGCGGCCGAGGCCGTCAAGGTGCTGGTGGGCAGCCCACACGCGCTGAAGGGCCGCCTCCTCGCCGTCGATGTGCTGGCGCCGTCGGTGCGCGCGGTGGCGTTTCCGCGTCGCGCCGAGTGCCCGGCGTGCGGCGACGCGCCGACCGTCGACGGCACCAACGCCGCCGACTACGCCGCCGCCGTCTGCGACGACTAGAGCGTTTCCCGGAGCTCCAGACGCCGAAGGCCCCCTCCCAGTGAGCCATGGGTCACGACGCGCCTCCGCCGACATCGGGGAGGCCCTGTGGTGACCACAGGGGCTCCCCCGAGGTCCGGGGAGCGATCTGACGACGTCACGCTCAGACCCGGATGGGGCCTACTTGAGCTCCGGGACACGCCCTAATCGACGGTCGCGGTGGTCAGCGGCGCTTGGGGGCCTGCCCGGCGAGGTGCGCGGGCGCCGGGCGCCGCAGGGGCGACGTCGGGCCTTGGGGATCGTCGTCGTCGTCGAGAGCGGCGCGCACGTCCGGCACCGTGACGGGATCGCCCGCGGCCCCAATCGCGGGCCGCGCTCGCTCGGGCGCGCCGGGACCGCCGTCGCGCTCGAGCTGCACGGTGGCGGCGGACCAGTCGCCGGCCGTGTGCTCGTCGTCCTCGTCGGAGCCGGCCGCGCGGGCGTGCGTCGCGCGCGCTGGCGCACCGGACGGGGATGAAGGCACCGCGGGGTTCGCGGCCCGCGCGCTCGGGGCGTCGTTGCGCACGAGCGTGGGCGCGTCGGCTGACGTCACCGGCCCCTCGGGCACGAAGCGCACG
>CAZONM010000411.1:0-5081 GCA_964580865.1 uncultured Myxococcales bacterium
GGAGCGCGCGCGCCGGCGCCGGCGTCGTCGCCAGGCGCGCGAGCAGCGCCGCGAACGCGGGGTCGTCGGGCGCGGCGCGGGCGGCGGCGGCATTGTCGCCGTCGTCGTCGGAGGACGTGGCGTCGCTCACGGCAGCAGCCCCTCGCGCGCCGCCAGCTCGCGAATGCGGTCCTTGAGGCGCTCGAAGCGCTTGCGCAAGCTCGCGCACTGGCGCTTGCGCGCGGTCGCGTCGCCACCGTCGAGCTCCAGGGCGCTCGCGATCTCCTCCCAGGACAGCGCGCGGTCGATGCGCAGGACCAACAGCTCGCGCTCCTCGTCGGAGAGCTGGGCGCGCAGCGCGTGCATGCGGTCCTTCACGTCGGTGCGGCGCCAGCGCGTGGTGGCGCTGGCCACCTCGGCGGCCATGCGCTCGACTACGCCGGCATGCGAGAGCGGCAGATCGCGCGCGGCGCGCGCGCGCTCGCGCACCACGCGCAGGGCGGCGCGGCGCGCGATGACGTAGAGCCACGTGCGCAGGCTCGCCTCCCCGCGAAAGCCCGAAAGGCCGCGCCACGTGTCCTCGGCGAACAAGGCGAACGCGTCCGCCGCGCGGTTCGCGTCGAGCAGGCGGGCCGACAAGAAGCCGCCGATCTCGTCGCCGAAGGTCGTGAGCGTCAGCGCGAACGCCTCGTCGAGCTTGCCGCCGTCGCGCAGCGCCAGCACGCGCGCCGCCGCATCGGCGGGCGTCTCGGTCACCGCGTTCCCGGCGGCAGCCCGAAGATGAGGCCCTTGCCGCGCAGGAACGTGACGAGCTCGGCCTCGGCGCCCGGCGACAGGGCGCGCCCGTTGAGGGCGTGGCACGGCACGGCGACGTCGATCACGCGGGGGCCGCGCGTGGTCTGGAACAAGAACGCGTGCGTGGGCGCGCAGCGCTTGGCGGGCCGGGCGCTGGCCGCGCTGTTGGCGAGCGCGATGATGCGGTCGCGCTCGACGTCGAGGAGCTCCCAGCGCCGGCCCACGGCGGCGCAGAACGTGCGCCCGTCGTCGGCGAGGAGCGCGGCGCACACGCGCGCGTCGCCGGGTACGAGGCCCACGTTGAGCTCGAACACCGTGCCGCTCTGCACGGTGTCGCGCGCAAGCGGCAGCTCGTGCAGGCCGCCAGAGCCGAGCGCGGTCACAAGGAGGATCGAGGTGACGACGGTGGGCATGGCTACTCCGCGGCCCGCTGCGCGCCAGCGCGCTTGGCGCGCAGCCCCGCGAGCACGCGCGCCGGGCTGAGCGGCAGCTCGAAGTATCGCACGCCCACGGCGTCGTACACCGCGTTCACGATGGCGGGGATGGTTGAGTGCAGGGGGCCCTCGCCCGCCTCCTTGGCGCCGTAGGGCCCGTTGCCGTCGGGGCGCTCGACGACGCTCGCGAAGATCGCCGGCGTGTCGAGCGTGGTGGGGATGCGGTAGTCGAGCAGGCTCGGGCCCACCAGCATGCCGCCGCGCCGCGCCGCAGAGGCCGCGGGCACGCCCACGGCGTCGGCGCCGTACAGCATGTTCTCCAAGAACACCTCGGCCGCGCCCATGTAGGTCGAGCCCTCGATCTGCCCCTCCACGAGCACGGGGTTGATGGCGGTGCCGCAGTCGTGCGCCACCCACACCTTGACGACGTCGATCTTGCCGGTCTCGGTGTCGACCTCGACCTCGGCCACGTGCGCCGTCGACGAGTAGGCGGGCGAGGCGCCGATGGTGCCGCCGCGGTAGTCGCCGCCGCGCGGGTGCGTGCGATAGCCGCCGGTGGCGCCGAGCGTGCCGAAGCGCACCTCGGCGAGCTTGAACGCCTCGGCGGTGCTCATGCTCTTGGTGGTGTCGGCGCGCGCCCACGCCTTGCCGTGGCCGAGGAGCACGTCGTCGGGCTCGCACTGCCACGCGTGCCCCACGGCCTCCTGCACCTGCTCGCGCAGGCGGCGGCACGCCTCGAGCGCCGCGTGGCCCATCATCAGCGTCACGCGCGACGAGTACGCGCCCAGGTCCACGGGCGTGAGATCGGTGTCGGACGAGATCACGCGCACGTGCTCGGGGCGCACGCCGAGCTCCTCGCACGCGATGGTCATGAGCACGGTGTCGCTGCCCTGGCCGATGTCGGAGGCGCCCGAGAACAAGGTCACGCGCCCCGAGCGATCGAGCTTCACCTGCACGCCCGACTGCGGCATCTCGTTTGGGTAGATGGGGTAGTTGGTCCCCGAGATGTACATCGACGATGCGACACCGAGGCCCCGGCGCTTGGTTCCACGTCCGGCGCCATTGGCGCCGAGCTTGCCGCGCCGCTCGCGCCACCGGCTGGCGCGCTCCACGGCGTCGAGGCACTGCAACAGGCCCGAGCTGCCGAGCCGCTGGCCGTTGACCAACGTGACGTGCTCGCCCGTGAAGTTGCGGCGTCGCAGCTCGATGGGATCGAGGCCGAGCTGCTCCGCCACCATGTCGAGGTGGCACTCGAAGGCGAAGCGCGGCTGCACGCTGCCGTGGCCGCGCTTGGGGCCGCACGCGGGCTTGTTGGTGTAGTAGCGCGTGGCGTCGAAGGCGTAGCTCTCCATGCCCACGGGCCCCGTCAGGATCTGGCCCGCGTAGTACGCCGTGATCATGCCGAAGCTCGCGTAGGCGCCGCCGTCGAGGTCGATGACGCTCTTGACCGCCTTGAGCTTTCCCTGGCGATCGGCCGCGGTGGTGAAGCGCATGCGCATGGGGTGGCGCCCGCGGTGCGCCAAGAACACCTCCTCGCGCGTGTACAGGCACTTCACCGGCCGGCCCGTGATCATCGCCAGCTTCGCCACGACGAACTCGAGCGTGAAGGGCTCGCTCTTGCCGCCGAAGGCGCCGCCGACGGGCGGCTGGATGACGCGCACGGCGGCCTCGGGGACGCCGAGCACGTGCGCGAGGTCGCGGTGCAGGTAGTGCGGCACCTGCGTGGCCGAGATGACGGTGATGAGGCCCTGCGCGCCGGGGCCGCCCTCGACGTAGCCGATGGCGCAGTGGGGCTCGATGGGCGCGTGCGTGGTGCCGCAGTAGAAGAACGTGTCCTCCAGCACCACGCCGTCCTTGCGGCACGCGGCGACGTTGTCGTCGACGGGGCCGAACGACAGCTCGACGCGCTTGGTGACGTTGCCGACCTTGGCGTGCTCGTTGACCTTGCTCTCGGGCGTGTCGCCCGTGCCCTTGGCCACGTCGACGTCGAGCACGTGCGTGAGGTCCTGGTACTCCACGCGCAGGGCGCGCACGGCGGCGTTGGCCGTCTCTTCGTCGACGGCGGCCACGGCGGCCACGGGCTCGCCCACGTAGCGCACCTTGTCGACGGCGAGCGCGGTCTCGTCTTGCGTCCACGGGATGATGCCGAACTTGGTCGGCAGGTCGCGCCCGGTGATGACGGCGTGGACGCCGGGGATGGCTAGCGCGGGCTCGACGTCGATGCGGGTGATGCGCGCGTGCGGTCGCGTGCTGCGCTTGAGCTTGCAGCACAGCATGCCGGGCAGCGCGTAGTCGTCGGCGAAGCGGGTGCGCCCGAGCGCCTTCTCGGCGCCGTCGATCTTGCGCCCGCGCGCGCCCACGCCGTGGTCACCGTCGTGCCGCCGCAGCGAGGCGTCGACGACGGTGGAGCCGTGCGGGAAGAACGGCGCCTTCTCCGTGTGCTGCCCGTCGCTCACGTGGGCTTCTCCCCCGGCGGTGCCGACGCCTGCTCGGGCCGCGTGGCCGCCAGCAGCGTGGCCTCGAGGATCTTGGTGTAGCCGGTGCAACGGCACAGGTTGCCGGCCAGCGCCGCTTGGATCTCCGGCAGCGTGGGGCGAGGGTTCTCGTCGAGCAGCGCGCGCGCCGACAGCATCATGCCGCTCTGGCAGAACCCGCATTGCAGCGCGCCGCAGCGATCGAACGCGTCCTGCACGGGATCGAGCTTGCCGCCGCTGGCGAGCCCTTCGATGGTGGTGATGTCCTTGCCCTCCGCGTCGACGGCGAGGGTCAGGCACGAGAGCACGGCGGCGCGCTTGCCCTGCTCGTCGGCGACCAGCACGGTGCACGCGCCGCAGTCGCCCTTGTCGCAGCCCTGCTTGGTGCCCGTGAGCTGCAGCTGGTAGCGCAGCACCTCGAGGAGCGTGTGGTGCTCGGCCACGGCCACCTCGTGCGTACTGCCGTTGACGCGCAGCCGCACCAAGCGCGTGCGCTTCTGGGCCGAGGGTCCGGCGTCGGGCGTGGGCATGGCGGGCCGGTTAGCAGTCGGGGCTCGGGTCGGAAAGGGCAGCCGCACCGGGGCGCGTGATCCGAGCCGCGCTCAGTTCTCGCACGGGCGCTCGACCACGAGGTCATCAAAGAGGATGCGGCCCGGCGCCTCGGGGGGAACTGCCCAGGCGTCGGCCATGAGCAGCACGCTGGCGCTGGTGAAGTCGATGGCAACCTCGGCCACGCGCACCTCGTGGAACGGTCCGTCGTCGAACGCCATCGACCACCGCACCTCCGTGACGCCGTCAGCGATCCGGCTCAGCGAGATGCGCATGCCGACCACGCGGGCGCCATCGACGCTCAGGTCGACGTTGGAGTGCGTCTCGTTCGTCTCGTCGATGCGCGCTTGCCCGAAGTCTCCGTGGAAGAGCAGCATCATCACCGAGCCGCCATTGCCGTCGATGCCGACGAACTGTTGGGTGTTCGCAACGGTTGGCCGCGCGAAGCTCCACGTCGTCACGGTGGCGTTCCGAAGATCGAGCCCGTCGGCCAAAAAGGCGCCGATGGTCTCGACGCCCTCGAAGCCGAGGTCGAGCTGCTCGTCGGTAAGCACGGCGTCGCCGTAGAGGTAGCCGTCGCCGGCGAAGGCGTCGTCCTCGAACCGCTCCTCGAGGTAGACGCACTGCGGCTCGCCCTCGCCCTCGCCCTCGCCCTCACCTTCACCCTCACCTTCACCCTCACCCTCGCCTTCACCTTCACCCTCGCCTTCACCTTCACCCTCGCCTTCACCTTCACCCTCACCCTCGCCTTCACCTTCACCCTCGCCCTCGCCCTCGCCCTCACCTTCACCCTCGCCCTCGCCCTCACCCTCGCCCTCACCCTCACCCTCACCCTCACCCTCACCCTCAC
>CAZONM010000412.1:0-5081 GCA_964580865.1 uncultured Myxococcales bacterium
CGGCGCGCAGCCCGAGCGCCGAGCGCCACCGAGGACCACGGCGCCGCGGCGTGCGCTGCCTGGCCACAAGCCCGCCGCCAGCGCGCGCCTGCCGTTCGGCGGCGCGCTCACGGGCTTCCGCGTCGCGCTCTCCGCCGGCCACGGCTGGCTCGACAACGGCGACGGCACCTACTCGACGCAGCGGAGCAACCACACGTTCGAGGGGTGCGGCAGCTGCCGCGGCATCACCGAGGACTTCTTCACCGCTGAGCTGGTCACGAACCAGGTGATCCCGCTCCTGCAGCAGATGGGCGCCGAGGTCGTCCTCATGCGCGAGCCCGACCACGACGAGAGCGACGCCGAGATCGTCGACGACGGCGACCCGGACTACGCCGAGACCTCCGGCGCCTGGGCCGACGGCGCCACCACGGGCGTCGGCTGGCTCGACGACTACCGCACCAACGCCGACACCGACCCCGGCGGCGCCGCGTTCACGCTGGGTCCGGCGGGGCGGCCGCGGCGCGTTGCGCTGCGCTTCCCCGAGGGCAGCAACCGCACGGCGGGTGCGGTGGTGAGCGTGGTGCACGAGGGCGGCGTACGCACCTTCGCGCTCGACCAGCGACGCATGGGGCGCTTCTGGCTGGACCTGGGCGCCTACCCCTTCGGCGCCGGGGGCGCCCTCGAGCTCGCCGCCGGCCCGTCCACGGGCGTGCTGGTGGCCGACGCCGCCAAGGTCGGCGGCGGCGTGCACCCAGGCTCGCGCCACCCTTGGTGGCAGATGAGCGCGTCGCTCTACGTGCCCGGGGCCGGCGCGCCCTCCGACGTCACGACGCGCAACGACGTCACCATCAGACCCGCGTACGCGGAATACGTCGGCCCCGACGTCTTCGTGTCGATCCACGCCAACGCCTCGGGCACGCCCGGCGGATCGAGCGCGCACGGCACCTCGACGTACCGGTACTCGTGCAGCAGCTACGGCGATCACACCTCGAGCGACGGCGCCACCACCTGCGACGACCCGCCGGGCTCGCGCGACCTGCTCGACGAGGTGCATGCCGCGGTGCTCGCGTCGGTGCGCGCGCAGTGGGATCCGGGGTGGGCCGACCGCGGCCGGCTGGTGGCCAACTTCGGCGAGCTGCGCGAGCTCGACGACACGCCGGGCATCCTCATCGAGACCGGCTTCTTCGACAACCTCGTCACCCCCACGGGCGTGGCGATGAGCGACAACCGCGCGCTGCACGATCCGCGCTGGCGCGAGGCGTTCGCGCGCGGCCTAGCCGCGGGGCTCGCGAGCTACCTCGCGCCCGGCACCGGCGTGCCCCCCGAGCGCCCCGAGGGCGTGGTGGCGCAGAACCTCGACGACGGCACGCTGCGCGTCTCGTGGCGCGCGGTGACCGACGCCAGCGGCTACCGGGTCACGCGCGCGCGCCTCGACAGCACGGGCGGGCGCGCGTTCGACGAGGGCACGGTGGTCACGGGCGCCACCGAGCTCGTGCTCTCGTCGAGCGAGCTCGAGGCCGGGCGCGGCTACGCGTTCCGCGTGGCGGCCCTCGACGACGACGGCGAGGGCCTCGCGAGCCAGGCGGTGGTGGCGCGCTTCGTCGGCGCAAGCGGCGGCGGCGCGCCGGTGCTGGTGCTGTGGGCCTACGATCGGCGCGACGCGTGGGTGCAAGACGTCGACAACGATCTCATGGGCGCCATCGAGCACGGCCGCGCGCTCCTGGGATCGGCCGCCCAGGGCGGCCCCGACGTGTTCTTCGACGGCGCGCTCGACGAGGCGCTCGACGACGCGGTGGCGCTCGACGACTACCTGGTGCTCGACGTCGCGGCTGGCAAGGACTCCACCGCCGACGAGCCCCTGAGCGCGCCCCAGATGGACGCGCTCGCCGCCTTCCTCGACGGCGGCGGGCGCGTGATCCTCTCGGGAGAGGAAGTGGGCTATGCGCTCGTCGAGACTGCCGACGACGAGGCAGGTTCGACCTTCCTCGCCGACCGCTTCGCCGCCACCTACCTCGAGGACGACGCCGCCACATTCACGGTCGCGGGCACCGGGGTCCTCGAGGGCTTCGCCGGCGCCATCGACGACGGCAGCGCGCTCTACGAGGTGCGCTTCCCCGACGTGTGGCAAGCAAACGCCGGCGCGAGCGCGCCGCTCCTGTACCCCGACGGCCGCGCGGCGGCGGTGCTCACCGCCACCACGGCGCTAGCCGGCTTCGGGCTCGAGGCCGTGGTCGATGACGACGCTCGGTCGTTCACGCTCGCCCGCATCCTCGAGGCCATCGCGCCCGAGCTGAGCGATCCCGGTGAGGGCGAAGGCGAAGGCGAGGGCGAGGGCGAGGGCGAGGGCGACGGACCCGACGCCGTGCCGCTCGTGACCATCCTGCCGCCGCCCGGCGGGTGCGGGTGCGGCGGGGCGCCGACCACGTCGCTGAGCGTGCTCGCCGCCGTGGCGCTCGCACGTCTCCTGCGGCGACGCTGACCGCGTCAGATGCGCGGCAGCATCGTAAAGATCTTCGTCAGGAAGAAGTCGACCAGCACCACCATGACCGAGACGTTGACCACCGTGCGCGTGGTAGCGCGGCCGACGCCCTCGGTGCCCTGCCCGCACGTGAGCCCCTCGTGGCAGCCGATGACGGCGATGCCGAAGCCGAAGAAGAACGGCTTGGTGTAGCCCGAGATGAAGTCGGTGGCGCGGACCACGTCGACGGCGGAGTCGAAGAAGCGCACCATCGAGAGATCGAACTGCGCCCACGAGATGATCATGCCGCCGATGATGCCGAGGATGTCGGCGAACAACGTGACCAGCGGCAGCATCAGCGTGGTCGCGAGCACGCGCGGCACCACCAGCTTCTTCACTGGATCGGCGCCGAGCGCGCGGATGGCGTCGACCTGCTCGGTGACGCGCATGGAGCCGAGCTCCGCGGCCATGCCCGCACCCACGCGGCCGCCCACGACGAGGGCCGTGAACACCGGGCCGAGCTCGCGCACGATGGACAGGCTGGTCACGCGCCCGACGTACGGCACCGCGCCCATGGTCTGCAGCGTGAGCCCGAATTGGAGCGCGAACACCAGGCCCACGAAGAACATGATCAGGAGCGCGATGGGCAGCGACCGCACGCCGATGGACTCGCACTGGTCGACGATGGCGCGCAGCCCGATCGGGCGCACCGCGAACACGCGCGAGACTGCGCCCGACAGCCGCGCCAGACCGCCCACGTAGGCCAGCGACTCCCGCGTCTCGCGCCCGATGCGGTGCAGCAGGTCCTCGGCGCCCTCGGTCACTACGGGGACGAGCGAGATCTCGCCGCGCGTCGAGTACGGCCCGCCCTGCGGCCGGGGCATCGACCCGCTGTCCTCGACCTCGCGCTCGGTGCTCATACCAGCAGGCTACCGCAAAACCGCGGGCGCGCCTCAGCGGCCCACGCGCGCGTCGACATCGAAGCCGTCGCGCACGCGACCGAACGCCGCCAGCGCCTGCTCGAACTGCGCCGGCGCGGCGCCCAGCACGATGTCATAGACGCAGCCGTCCTTCTTGAGCACCAGCACCGCGAGCTTGCGCTCGACGCCGTCGAGCTTGCCGGTGACGACGGTCTCGAGCGCCTCGCGCCGCGAGCACGGGCGGACCGTCTGGCTCACCACGGCACGATCGGTGATCCCCATCAGGAGGTCCTCGGTGAGGCCGCTGAGCGGCGCGTCCTTCACGCCGTCGCAGTGGGAATTCGCCATCAGGCTCGCGGAGAGCGCGTCGTTGAACCACGCGACGTTGGCCGACGGCAGGCGCAGTTGCCGCCAGCCGGCGCCAGGCTCGCCGATGCGGTATGCGACGTCGTCGTCGCGAAAGGTGCCGTTCTTCAGCTCGCCGTCGCTGGCGCATGCGAACGAGAGGGGCACGAGCAGCAACGTGATCGCGGTCTTCATGCGGCCCCCGGGTCGCTCACCTCATCGGACGAACCGGTGAGCGCGATGAACAGATCTTCGAGCGTCGGCGCGGCGCCGTCAGGGGCCGGCGGCAGGCGCGCGGTCAGCTCGGCCACCGTGCCGTCGGCCACCAAGCGCCCGCGCCCCATCACCAGCACCCGATCGCACACCTCCTCGACTACGTCGAGCGTGTGCGTGCTCATCAACACCACGGCGCCTCCATCGGCCACCTCACGCAGCACGCGTTTTACCAGGCGCATGCCCTGGGGATCGAGGCCGACCATGGGCTCGTCGACGAGCAGCACGCGCGGCGTGCGCATGAGGGCGGCGGCCAACAGCACGCGTTGGCGCATGCCGTGGCTGTAGGTGCCGAGCAGGTCGTCTTCGCGCCCCTTGAGCCCGAAGCGCGCCAGCTCCTGCAGGCCGCGCTGCGCCACCACGTCGTCGTCGAGACCGTAGAGGCCCGCCACGTAGGCGAGCAGCTCGCGCGCGCTCAACCGCTCGGGGACGTAGGGTCGATCGGGGATGTAGGCGAGGCGCCGCTTGGCCTCTTCGGGGCGCTTGGCGACGTCGATCTCGTCGAGCACGATGCGCCCCTCGGACGGCACCAGCAGCCCGGCGATCATCTTGATGGACGTGGTCTTGCCCGCGCCGTTCGGGCCCAAAAAGCCGACCACCTCGCCGGCGTGGAGGCGCGCGCTCAGCCTCTGCACCGCCCAGCGCGCGCCAAAGCGGCGCGCGATGCCGTCGAGCTCGAGCAGACACGCGGTCATGGCGACACCGGCGCGGACGTGGGGTGCAGCTGCAGGCGCCCGAGCACGCGCCCCATGGTGAGCGCGCCGCCGAGCCCGTCGAAGAGCTTGAGGTAGCTCGCGTCGTCGCCGATGCGTGGCACCGTGGCGTCGGCCACCACCCATCCGCCCGCGGTCCACACCTCCGTCCACGCGTGCGGCGCGAAGCGACCCTCGGCCCAGCGGTAGCCCACCACTGGGCGGGCCGGCGTGCCGAGCGCGCGCAGGCCGGCGGTGAGCAGCGCGGCCGCGCCGTCGCAGTCGCCGCCGTGCTCGAGCATGACCAGCGCGCCGGGCGGCAGGCCGCGCTTGTTGGCGTCGACCATGGGGTGGACGGCCTCGACCAAGCGGGCGGCGCGCGCCAAGGCGTCGTCGCTCGACGCCGCCAGCGAC